>CBDTUS010000192.1:0-6998 GCA_965363725.1 uncultured bacterium
CCGCAAGATGGTCTACGTGGGCGCCAACGACGGCATGATCCACGGTTTCGACGCCGAATCGGGCCACGAGAACTGGGCCTTCGTGCCGGAGTTCGCCCTGCCTAAATTCTCGGTCATGGCCGACTCGTTCTACTGCCACACCTACACCTGCGACCAGACGGCCACGGTAAAGGACATCCAGGTGAACGGTGCCTGGCGGACCGTCATGGTCGGCGGCGGTGGTGAAGGCGGCGCGAGCCTCTTCGCCCTGGACATCACCTATCCGGACTACCCCGCGGTCCTCTGGCAGTCGGACCTGCCCAATAAAAAGGTCAACCACTCCGAAGTGGAAGTGGTCTCCATCGGCGGAACGTCCATGGCCCTGGTGGGCAGCGGCCTGCATATAACCAACAAAAGGAAGGCCTTTCTGTATGCCTTCGACATGGAGACGGGCACCGAGTTGGGCAGGGTCCGCTTGAGCAAGGACTCCGGCGCGATCCGGAACAAGGCCACCCGACCGGTGGTGGTC
Source organism: uncultured bacterium (assembly GCA_965363725.1). GTDB lineage: Bacteria > Krumholzibacteriota > Krumholzibacteriia > LZORAL124-64-63 > LZORAL124-64-63 > JAGLCY01. The sequence goes on from CBDTUS010000192.1 coordinate 509, forward strand.
GATCTGAACCTGGACGGAGAAACAGACGTCGTCTACATGGCCGACCTTTTCGGTGACCTGTGGCGGTTCCAGACGAACGGCAATATTGACCCCTCCAACTGGGACATGACCAAGCTCTACGACGGCTCCCAGGAGATCCAGGCGGACCCGGTGGCGGCCTTCGGTCCCAACGGCTCCGTTTACATCTACTTTGGGACGGGCGTCTATCTCGAGGATCCCGACATGACCAGCACGGGACAGAACTCGTTCATCTGCGTGTATGACCATCATGACGGCTCGACCGTCTCGATGGGTGATCTGGCCAACCAGACTTCCAGTGTCGGCGAGATCGGCGGGTCCATGGGCTGGTACGTCAACCTCTGGAACGCCGAGGGCGAGCGCGTCACCAATCAGGCCGTGGTCGTGGCCGAGACGGTGATCTTCACCTCGTTCGAACCCTCTTCGGATCCCTGTGTCGCCGGGGGCCATTCGTGGGCCTACCAGCTGAGCTACCAGGACGGCGGCATTCCCGACTCCGAAGACATGGAGGACGAAGACGACCGTTCGGTTTCCATCGGGGAGGGCATCGCCTCATACCCGGTGGTCGATCTTTCTGAAGGCAGCGTGGTGGTCCAGTCCAGTGACGCCAGCATTACCGTGGTTCCGATCGCGGGGATCATCGAAAGGATGCGGGTCAGGTCGTGGCAGGAGAATTTCGACCATGTCCAGCAGCCGGCCGATGAGACCGTCATCCTGGATTAAACTCGGAATCAGCCCGGTAACGGGAATGGAAATAGGAGGACTTGAAAAATGAAACACCTCAAGCTGGCGACAATCTGCCTGGTCTTCGCAATGGCCGTGATGGTCATCGCGGACGCCGAGGCGGGCAAGATCAAGAAGCCCCCCAAGGGCTCTCGCACCGAAAAACCGGAGCATATGATGGCCCCGCACCACTTCGACAACCAGCCCGACATGACCTTCATGGCCGGCGTGCTGTCCAAGGACCCCCAGATCGGGTGGAAGATCGGCGACACGCCCCTCTACCTGAGCCAGGAGTGCGTCATCTATCTGGACGGTATGGAGGACGGTCGGCTGGAAGAAGGCCGTGACGCCGTCGTCATGGGGTCTAAGATCGGCGAAGCGATCAGCGCCTGGTCGGTCCACATGGGTGATTCGGATTCGAAGTACATGGAGTCCGGCATCTCGGATGAACTCAAGGAGCCCGGGGAGAATCCCAACGTCGGGGTTTTGCTCCAGCCCGTGGAGTAACTCACCGTCAATTTAAAGAAACGCCGGACCCCTTGGGGCCCGGCGTTTCTTTTTTGGCTTTCGAGGGCTAGAACTTCCAGTTGACGATCGGGAAGAACTTCAGTTTTTCCTTGTTCTTGATGATGTTGATCAGGCCGATCTGCAGCCCGCTGGTCATGACATCGGTGATGTTCACGAAACCGAACTGCAGTCCGCTAAACTCCTGGGCCGTGTTGATGAAGCCCAGCTGAACCCCCGAGCCCCCGCCGGCGTTGGTGTAAAGGCCGTTCTGCAGGCCGGTGAAGCTGCCCCTGGTGATGGACGCCAGCCCGCTCGATTGCCAGCCGGTGAAATCCCCCTCGACCAGGCCGACGGCCGCCCACTGCACGCCCGTGACGGTCCCCTTGTTAACGCCGACCAGGCTCATATCGAGGCCGGTCAGGTCGGTGTTCACGCCGTAGATCAGGCTGAACCGGAAGGCGGTGACCGCCTGGTCCTCCTTGACGATCTGGACGGGATTGAACAGGGAGAGGTTGATCGGGCCGTCGGCCAGGGCGATGGACGGAAGCACAAACCCCAGTCCAAGGACAAGGGTGGCGGCCGCAATAACACTTTTCATGGATGGTTCCTCCGGGTCCGGAAATGCGTTCGATTCGGGTAGGTCGGCAAACTCTATCATGGCCCATGAGGGCCATCAAGGATCTGATCCAGGTGGAGGATCTGCTCCTTCTGGTCCTCCGTCAGGCCGCGCAGATTCGCCGCTTGATGCAGGGCCGCGGACGCCCCGAAGTTGTTGCCGGCCTGGTGGCGGGCCAAGGCCAGGTTGAACCAGCCGTTCACGTAGTGGGGATAGTCCCGGGTCAGATCGGACAGGATGGTTATCGCCCGCACGGTCTGGCCATTTTCGGCATAGAGGGAAGCCAGGTTCGAACGGACCCGGGAATTCCCCGGACTGCGCTCAAAGGCCTGTTCCATCAGGTCGAGGGCCCGTGCCTTGCGCCCCTGCAGGTTCATGATCAGACCTCCGCGCAGAAACGGGTAGGCCCAGTCGGGATCCAGGAAGGATGCCCGTTCGTAGGCGGCCAGCGCATCGTTGAATTGCTCCATCTGTTCGTGGTTGCGCCCGATGCGGTAGGGAATCAGGCGTCCCTCGGGATACCGGGTCTGGGCGAGTTCCAGGGCGGCCAGGGCTTCATCGTGGGCGCCGAGATCCTCAAGATAAAGGGACAGGTGGAACGGGGTGTCGGCCAGACCGGGCCGGACTTCCTCGGCCTGCCTTCCTTTGGCGAGGGTTTTTTCCAGGTTGTCACGCTTGCTGGCGCGAGATGCCTCGTGCAGGTGGACCTGCCAGAAAACCTCGGTCTTTTCGAGCGAGGCCCACCGCGGCAGCAGAGCGAGGACCAGCAGCGCCGCGGCCGGCAACCAGACGAGACGACGGCCCCGGCCGCGCACCATCGCAATCACGAACACCGCCGCATTGATCGCCAACAACGGCGCGATGGGCTGGCGATAGCGCGAGGTCGGGAAAAACGGCAACAAGCTCAGGAAGTAGGCTCCGATCAGGACGCCCATGATCCAGCGGTCCCGGGTCGGCAGAAACCGGAACCCCAGCAGCCCCAGCGCCGACAGGAGCACGAACGGGACGGGCAGGACCGACAGGGCGTAAAACTGGGTTTTCCAGTAGTCGTAGCTGACGATCTGGGGGAGTTCGTAACCGTTCCAGAAACGGTAGACCTTGCGCGCGTAGTGCATGGGCATGGCGCCCAGGTTGCCGGAGAACATGGTCCAGGCCCGGCCGGTGAGGATGCGCGACACCTCGGACCCCTTGAGGTCGCGGCCCAGCTCGCGCTCGAGGGTGGTTTCCATGGAGGGGTCGAACTCGGCCTGGGCCTCTTCCATCACCGGGGCGAAGATGCCCTGGTAGTCGTGCTGCTGCCCGATCAGCAGGTTGACCCCGCCGTTGCTGGTCAGAAGTACGAAATCATCAGCGACGATCAGGTTGCGCAAGGCGGCCGGGGCCAGCATCAGGATCGCGCCGAGGAAGAAGGCGGCCACGTATTGGTTGCGGGCGGCCACCCAGGCAGGGGCGGCCTTCCACAGCAGCACAGGCAGGAACACCAGCAAGAGCAGCACGTTGCCGCGGGCGAGTCCGGTAAGGCCGGTCAGCAGGCCGAGGACCAGCCAGTTCATCGAGGTCGGTTCCCTCACCGCCCGGACGGTCTGCCATCCCGTCGATAAGTAGAGGGTCGTGACCAGGGTGGCCATCAGCAGGTTGCCGGCGTAGAAGACGGGCGGCCCGTAGAAGGCGAACAGGGCCGTGGCCAGGATCGTGGTCCAGCCGTCGTCCTGTTCCAGCAGGGCCCGGGTGAATCCGTACACCAGCCAGACGTTCAGCAGCGACAGCCCCAGCTGGATGAGCAGGGGCGCCTCGCTGCCGGGCCCGAAGCCCAGATAGATCAGCGCCAGGAAATGGGGGTAGAGCGGTCCCATCCAGTAGGTCTCGTTCCAGCCCCAGTCGCCCTGGGTCAGGCGCACCGCCCAGTCGTGATAGGTCTCGCTGTCGAGCAGGGGAACGGTGGCCAGGTCGGTACCGCGCAGCTGAAAGAAGAAGAAGAGGCGGACCGCGGCGGAAAAAAGCAGCAGCGACAGCAATAGGTGGTTGCGGGTGCGCGTGTCCACGGGCGGTCAGTCTCCTTCAGCCAGGGAGCGGGACAGGCGCAGCAGGATGAACTCGTTGTCGTCCGGGATGTCGGGCGGCCGCCGGCCGATGCTCATGGGGTAGTTGTTGTCGTTGGCCACCAGGAGGGTGTGCTCGTCGACGATGGCCAGGCATTCGGGCGTGACATAGGGAAACGAATAGTCGCGACCCAGGCCGGTGGCGCCGTTCTCGGCGCGGGTGATTCCCCGCGGATCGTCGATGTCCATCAGGTCGCAGACCAGGGTCTTGTTCAGGAAGCCCTCCTCGCCGATGTCCTCCAGGTCGATCCGGTAGATCCGCTTGATCTCGGCGGCGGCCCCCTCTTCGGTGTCACGTTCCATCACGAGAAAGATCCGGTCGTTGAAGGCTTCGAGTGAGGCCAACGATATGTCTTCCCGATCGGCGCGGTAGAGCCAGAAGTTGCCGGTGAAGCCGTGCCGCTGGGGATCGAATTCGAGAATGACGCGACGGGTTCGTTCGGGGTCGTCGGTCAGGGGCTTTTCCACCGACGCGTAGATCAGGTTGCCCGCGATGTTGCGCGCCAGGCCCTCGATGCCACCGCTGCGCGGCAGGTTGGCCAGATCCAGGCGCATCTCTTCCTTGCGCAGGAAACGCAGGTCGGGATGATCCGGGGTGCGCAGCACCGGCGAGCCCCGGGAGTAGAAACGCAGGGGCGGCACCACGGGAATGGGAGCGGGCTTTTCCAAGACGATCCCGTCCGGCCCGAGGTGCAGCAGGGAAGGACCAAATTCCTCGCCCACCCAGTACGAGCCGTCATTCATGCGCACGAAGGATTCGGGGTCGAAATCAGAGCCGGTCAAAAAGCGCCCCGCGGTGTCTCCCCGGGTAAGCGCAAAGGGTATTTTCCGTTCGGGATCCGACCAGTTGACGTATTCCCGCACCGTGACCGGTCCACCGTCCGGTGGAGAATTTTTCAGATCCAGGCGCAGGTGAAACCAGCCCAGGGGATAGTCCGGGCTATTGGCCAGGGTGCCGAAGCCGTTGTCCTGCAGCGCCACGTATTGGCCGCCGTCCCGCAGGATCAGCGAACTGAAGCCCTGCACGGGGACGGCGCCGAAAGGAAGCTCTCGCCCGTTGATTTCCGGCTCCATGGCCAGGCCGACAGGTGGGGTGCCGGGAGCGAAGGTGTCGGCGGGGAGCACCGCGCGGCCGACGAGCACGGCAAGTTTTTTGGATTCAGGATCGGTCCCGGGGGTGCAGGCGGACAGGACCAGGGCCAACAGGGCGGCGGTCAGGACAGTCGGCAGGATTTTTCCGCAAGGCATGAACCACTCCACCCGGGAACAGGGATATTTTTTTTCAGGGCCGGGCGGTATTGTATCACAGGGCCCAAAAATGGCACACGAAGTCGACAACTTTCCGTATACTCCAAGGGTGACCGAAATTCCCCGAATTTCCGAGGACCATGGACCTTGATTCACCTTCCTCTGAAAATGACAAGGCCCGCCCCCTTCCTGACGGGAGTCCTCCTGGCTGTCCTGTTGACCTGCTCCTGCGACAGCGAGCCTCCTACGATGTGTCCGACCGAAGGGATCGGGGTCCTGGAGGGATATGTCCGGGAGCTGGGGGTGGGGGTTTCCGCGCAGATTGGCGCGCGTGCTATGGAGGATTCCGACTCAGGCTGGAATTTATTCCAGACGGGCTCAGATTCGACGGGTTGGTACCGCCTGGCACTGCCGACGGGTGTTTACCAGATGGAAGTGTACCCTTACGGCGACCACATCAGCCATGCCGAACTTCTCGACACCATCCGGGTACTGCCGCGGGTCTTCCGGATGGATCTCGACCGCGGCCGGGCGGAAGTGAGGGTTATCCTGCCTGATGACCAGGAGGGCGAGTGGTATCACCTCCGGCTGCGGGATGATGATTTCCAATCCACATCCGAATCGGCAAGTGTCGAGGACGGGGTTCTGGCCTTTGATTTCCCCCTGCTGCCTCAGGGGGCCTACACCATGAGACTTTCCGGTGGGGATCTGACGGCCGAGGTCTATTTGCCTCACTCGACGAACATCGACCTGGCGGATTGGCTCCTTGTTGGAGCCGATGTCCCGACGCCCTACCGGATGGACTTCAGCAGATCCTACTCCTCGATTAGCGGCAGCATCACCGGCAGCTGGCAGGAATCCACTTCGATATATAATCCTTCCATCCATATCATTTCTCCGGACTCCCTGAAAACCGGCACCATGGGATGTCACCCGGAGGACGGTTCCTTCACCTGCGGTTTCCTGCTGACGCAGACCGTCCGCCTTCGTTCGAACTATCGGGGGGTGACCCAGTGGTTCGGAGGAGACTCCTTCGAGACCGCCACCGTTTTCGATCTCGAACCCGGCGACCGGATCACCGAAGTGGCGCTGGTCGAATCCGGCTTGAGTGTTCAGCTGGACGGGCCGGGGGACCTCGCCTTTCACGAGCCGACGATCACTGTTCGCGACGAGGCGGGCCGGGAATTTTTTCCTGAGACCTATGATGAAAACCCCCTTTCGATCTGCAATTTGAGCCCGGGTCGCTACTTCCTCCACGTGGACGGGTATTGCCGGGACG
>CBDTUS010000193.1:0-6898 GCA_965363725.1 uncultured bacterium
CCGAGGAGCCCGGCGAAGACAAATTCGCCAAGATCCAGGCCACCAGCGACTCCCTGGGTTTCGGATCGACCGCCGCGGATTCCCTGCGGGAAGTTCCCCAAATAATTGAACCGGTTGGCGGCCTGATGGGTCTTGTCGACCGTTCGCCCCTGGGCAACACTGGGGCGGGTGAACTCTTCGTCAAGGGCGGCACCTTCATGTGGTGGCTCCTGGCTGTCGCGCTGGTGGGCTTCATCTTCATCATCGAGCGCCTGTGGACTCTCAACCGGGCCCGGGTCAATACCCGCAAGCTGATCGGCACGGTCATCACCACGTTGCGCAACGACGGTGTCCAGGCCGCCGCTGAGGAGTGTCAGAAGGTGCGCGGTCCCATTGCCGCCATCCTTTATTCCGGCCTCCAGAAAGCCGACAAGGGCCGCGACGCGGTCGAAAAGGCCATTGCCACAGCCGGCACCATTGAGATGTCGTTCCTGGAGCGCGGGCTGATCTGGGTGTCCTCGGTGACCACCATCGCCCCGCTGATGGGCTTCCTCGGTACGGTGTCCGGTATGATCAACGCCTTCGAGGCCATCGCCGCCAGTGAGCAGGTCAACGCCAAGCTGGTGGCCTCCGGTATCTCCGAGGCCCTGATCACCACGGCCACCGGTCTGATCGTCGCCATCCCCGCCACCATCGGCTACAACTACTTCGTGTCGGCCATCGATCGCTTCGTCATCGAGATGGAGGAGACCAGCGCCGAACTGATCGAAGAGCTGGAGCGGATGAAGGGCTAACGGGTTCCCGGCGGGTAACATGTGGCCACTGGCCGGCCGGCCGGAAAGAAAGGTGGATCGATGGCAACCATGAAGAAAAGGAAGAAAGAGGCTCTGGGCGAGTTGCGGATGGACTCGACTGCTGACGTGGCCTTTCTTCTGCTGATTTTCTTCATCGTCACGACGATCTTCGCGGCCGAGCAGGGCCTGACCCTTGTCCTGCCCGGCAAGCAGAAGGAAAAAACCGACACCGTCAAGGTGAAGGAAAGCAACATCGCCACCCTGTTTGTCCAGGTCGACAACACCATTACTCTGGATCGCAAACCCATCGAGATCAATCACATTAGACAGGCCATCGAGGACCGCATCCTGTCCAATCCCAAACTGGTGGTCCTGCTCAAGATCCATCCCGAGGCGGATTACGGCCGGATGGTGGCATGCCTTGACGAATTGCGACTCGCGAACGCCAACAAGGTTTCCCTCAAGACGGCGAAAAAGTAGGAAGGAGGCGGGACGATGGATTTTGGCAGATCAACCAACAAAGGCACTTTCATCCCCACCTCGTCCATGGGTGACATCGCTTTTTTGCTGCTGATCTTTTTCATGGTGACCACGATCTTCCGTGAGGAATCGGGCCTGCCCGTGGAACTGCCCCGGGCCGAGGCCGGCGAGGAAGTCAATCGGGAGCTGGTCTCCAACATCTATATCAACCGCGTGGGGCAGATCTCCATCGATGACCGTCTGGTGCAGATCAAGCACATCACCGACATCATCGGCACCAAGATCAGCGACAATCCCCAGTTGATCGTGGCATTCAAGACGGACACCTACGCGGACTACGGAGTGGTCAGCGATGTCATGGAGGAGCTGAAGGAGGTCAACGCGGTGCGCGTCTTCTTCAACAATGACATCGAAGGCTCCCCGGGCCAGAAGTACTAGGAGCGGCATGTCCAGTCTACCGGCAAATAACGGATTGCAGATGTCGGCCAACGAAGAGTTCAAGGCCCAGTACAACAAGTACCTGCGGTGGTCCGCCCTGATCGCCATCCTGCTGGTCCTCATCGGGGCCATGCTCTCCCCGACCTACATTCCCAATCCCTACAAGCTGCGCCAGGAAGAATTCGAAGTCGTCGACGTGGACGACCAGGAGATCATCGACATTCCGCCGCCCCCGGTCGAGGCCCCGCCGCCGCCGAAGGTGATCGAGGCTGCGCCCGACGACGAGGTGGATGACGACGTGGAGATCGCCGACACCCTGATGGATCTCGATTCGGCGATCAGCAGCACCATGATGGATTTCGGGCCCGTGGGGGACGAGGGCTTCGTGGCTTCGAGCACCAATCCCAGGATCACCCATTTCGCCAAACCGGATTATCCCGAGATGGCCAGACGCGCCCAGATCGAAGGCACGGTCATCGTCAAGGTGCTCGTCGGGCCCGACGGCAACGTCAAGGACGCCCAGGTGATCCAGGGGGTCAACCCGCTGCTCAACAAGTCGGCCCTGGCCGCCGCCCGTAAATGCAAGTTCATTCCGGGCAAGCAGCGCAACATCCCGGTAAAGGCCTGGATGGCGCTGCCGTTCAATTTCCGCCTGAACTGATTTTCGGCGAACTTTATTCGACAGGGCCGCGTCATTGCTGACGCGGCCTTTTCATTTGTCTGTTCTGCCCGGGAAACGGGAATAAATTTACGGATCCCGGGTAATAGTCGGTCGTACGCGCAACCGCAGGTAGGTTTTCTGCGTAAGAATCCAGGTTAATTTGTTGGAATCGCGGCCGGGTCGATCTATGATCGCCCTGGTATCAAGAGGGACGATGGCTCCGCCCATGGTGGGTGGCCGGGGCCCTGGTTTTTTCCGGGAGTGTCACGATGTATCCAGTTCGAGCGGCCAAGTTCAGCAGTTCGTTTCTCACAGCCCTGGGTTTTTCCCTCCTGATCGCGGCGGTCCTGGCCGGGGGTGCGGTCAGCTTCGCCCAGGAACCGGTGGCCCAGGATCCAGCCGGGTCCGATGGGGGTATGCCAATCCTTGGCTTGAAGGATTGCCTCCGGATCGCATTGCAGGACAGTCCGACCCTCATGGTGAGAAATGAGCAGCGCCATATCGCTGCCCAGGATGTCACCGGGGCCTGGGGACAGTTCCTGCCGTCGATCAGCCTGGGTTACGACTGGAACAAGGGTGAGTTGACGGAATTCGACGTTCAGCAAATGGATGGTTCCACCGCGGACCAGACCGTGTTCACCAAAACCAAAAGGCTCAACGGCCAGGCCAACCTCAATGTCTTCGAGGGCATGGCCAAGTTCAGCCGCCTCAGCAGCGCCAAGAACCAGTTGAAGGCCGCCGAAGCGACCAGCGGCTACACCAGGGAACTGGTGGTCGAAGACGTGACGGAGGCGTATTTCAACCTTCTGCGCTACCAGCGCCTGCACGAGGTGGCCATCGAAACCCGGGACCAGCAACAGCTCGAACTGGAGCGGACAGAAACCTATTTCCGCCTGGGTAGTGCTGCCAAGAGCGACGTCCTGCAGCAGAGGGTCCAGTTCGAAAACAGGAGACTCGATGTGGTGGTGGCGGACAACAACGTCAAGAACGCCTTCTCGAGTCTTGCCTTCCTCATGAACCATCCCCTGGCCGAAGGATTCACCATCGACGTGTCCATCCTGAAGACCGACTACCAGGTGCCCGCTGTGGATCCGCTCTACCAGGAAGCCCTGGCCAATCGACTGGATTTGACCAGTTCCGAGCACAACCTGGAAGCCCGCGGCAAGGACGTGACCACCGCCACGGCAGCCGCCTTGCCTCGGGTGGACCTGTTCGTCCGTCACGATCGTTCTGATGCCGACACCCCCTACCGGTTCGGGTCCCAGAAGTCCGGCAACACCTATTTCGGCTGGTCGGCCTCCTGGAATATCTTCGACCGGCTGCAGACCTGGACCGGCCGCTCGCAGGCCAGGGCCAACGTCAGGATCGCCGAGTACGAACTTCAGCAGGCCAAACTCAACGTCCAGGTCGAGATCCGGCAGTTGCACAACGCCCTGGTCGAGGCCCGGGAGAGGGCCCATGTCAGCGAGGAGACCATCATCCAGTCCGAGGAGGAATTGCGCCTGGCCCGCGAACGGTTCCGGGTGGGCGCCGGGACGACCCTGGACATCATCCTCGCCCAGGCCAATCTGGCCGATTCCCGGGCCAGTGAGGTCCAGGCCATGTGCGACTTCCTGATCGCCAAGACCCAGCTTTACCGGGCGGTGGGACGGACCACGGCCATGAACGTGGCCCAGTGACCATGGATGGTGCGGCGACAGGACCCCTGATCAACGTCCGGGGTCTCTACAAGATCTACCAGGTCGGCTCCCAGACCGTGCCGGCGGTGCAGGGAATCGACCTGGAGGTCGACCGCGGGGAGTACGTGGCCGTCATGGGGTCGAGCGGTTCGGGCAAATCCACCCTGATGAACATGCTCGGCTGCCTGGACACACCGACCCGGGGGACCTATCACCTCAACGGGACCGAAGTGAGCACCCTGCGGGACGACCAGCTGGCGGAGATCCGCAACCGGGAAATCGGTTTCGTCTTTCAGACCTTCAATCTGCTGCCGCGCAGCACAGCCGCTCAGAATGTCGAACTGCCCCTGATCTATGCGGGGATCAAATCCGCCGCCCGCCAGAAAAGGGTCACCGAGGCCATCGACTCGGTCGGTCTTTCGGATCGGTGGACCCATAAACCCAACGAACTTTCCGGGGGGCAGTGCCAGAGGGTGGCCATCGCCCGGGCCCTGGTCAATAATCCCTCCTTGCTGCTGGCGGACGAGCCCACCGGCAATCTCGATTCCACTACCAGCGACGAGATCATGCAGATACTCGGGGCCCTCAACGACAAGGGGCATACCGTAATCATAGTGACTCACGAAGAGGATATCGCGGCCCGCTGCCGACGCGTTCTCCGCCTGCATGACGGTCGCCTCGTCGACGATGTGAGCCAGATTCCCAGCCGGTGATTTCCGCCCGCGGCCCCTTCAAGTTTTTGCCCCGGCTGCCGATACTAAAGTGACAACCTGATCAACCCATGGAGCTTGTCCGCGCCGCGGACAGTGCCCGGCGCCGGTACGCGATGTCTACCGGGACCGCGGAGCCCACGCATGTATTTTTTTTATTTCTACCCCCTGGGGCTCGACCGCAAACGGACTCGTCATCCGGTGTTGTCATATTTCCTGATGCTGTTGATGACCGGGGCCTTCGTATGGGTGCACTACCTGCCGGGCCAGTGGTCGTATTCTCCCTATGACCTCATTTACCATCCCGCCAACGGTGGCCCCTGGACCGCAGTGACGGCCATGTTTCTGCACGGGAGCTGGATGCACCTGGTGGGAAACCTCCTGTATCTTCACGTCTTCGGTCCACCGTTGGAGGACCGCCTGGGACACCTGAGATTCCTGGCCTATTTTCTCGTCATGGGTGTCTGCGGCAACCTGGTTCACGGGGCCGCCGGGGCCCTGGACTTGCTGGGGCAGGGGGGCACAGGGGTGATGGGTGCCTCTGGGGCCATCGCTGGCCTGCTGGCCTTCAGCCTGGTCCGCTTCTACGATGCGCGGGTCGCGGTGGCCTGGTGGATCCTGGCGCCGCTGGCGGGGCAGAACCGGGCCGGCAAGTCGCGGGTCCCCCTGGTGGCCGCGGTGGGATTCTGGCTGCTGCTGCAGATCGTGCAGGCCTTGCTGGCTTCCGAGACCGGGGCCAACGTTTCCTTCGGAGCCCACTTCGGAGGGTTCGTCATGGGCCTGGTCCTGGCATTGCTGATGGGGGAATTGGCCGCGGGCCGGACCGAGGCATTCGCCGCCAGGGCCACCGGATATTTTCAGCAGGGGCAATTCCATGCCGCCGTGGGCGCCTGGACCGAATACCTGGCGCGGGAGCCGGGGGACCTCCAGGCGCAACTGGAGCTGGCCCGGGCCCAGCGGGTATGCCGGCTGGAGGGGGTATCCCTGGCCAGTTTTCGCCAGGTCTTCCACACCCTGCTGGCTTCGCGCAGGGTTTCCGAGGCCCTGGAAGTCTTCGACGAGGCAGGTCGGAACCGGACGGGGCATTGGCTGAGTGCGGCCGATCTGGCCAAGGTGGCGTACTACAAGGAAAAACAGCTGGATGACCGCGGGGCCCTGGACGCCTACCGGCTGCTGTTCGAGGCCTATCCCGAACATCCCCAGGGGCAGCGGGCCCTGGTGCGGGTCATCGTCCTGTACCACGGCAAGGTGGCCGATCCGCCCCAGGCCCGTCGGTGGCTGGAGCGGGCCAGGCACCAGATGCCTCCGGGCAGCTGGCGCGATTTCCTGGAGCGCGAGTTCAAGCTGAAAGAAGCGCCGCGTGAATCCGTTCGGACAGGCCAGGGGGCAGGTCACTGGAGACCAGGATTCTGAGGGCCGATCCATCGGCTCGCATGCGCCAGGCGGGACAGTCCAGTTCCCTGAGCAGTTCCGCCACGTGGCGCCGAACTTCCAGCCAACTGTCCGGTCGTCCGCCGGCCAAGCTGATGCAGGTCAGATCGTCCTGCCAGTCCACGGTACCGGATTCGGGTGATACCGGGGCCACCAACACGTCCTTGAGACCGGCCAGGGCCGCTGGACGGGCCAGAACCTCCCAACGAAATCCCTCCCCGCTGTCGAGCCATTCGGCCACCGTGCAGGCGGGGTCGAGCCGTGCCAGGACCTGCTCCTGCCACCGCCGGCCCAGGTCGGCGTCTTCGGTGGCGAGGCGCAGCCGGGTAAGTCCATCATCGACGTTCATGACCAGGGGGCGGTACCGGTCCTCGCGTAGGCAGGGTGCGGTGATAACTCCGGCAGGGGCCTCCACGTGGTCTGCGATGGTGGTGCCGGGCCCGTCGTGGAAACTGGAACGCACGGCCAGACGGACCTGGTGGACGGCCGCGTATTCCACGGCCCTGATGTGGACGACCCCGCATCCGGAGGAGGCGATCTGGCGCATTTCGTCCCAGCTCAATTCCTCGTGGCGGAGGGCCTCGGGCACGAGTCTCGGGTCGGCGCTCATGACTCCGTCGACATCCTTGAGGATCTCGCAGCGCACGGCCCCCAGAGCAGCGGCCAGGGCCACCGCCGTCGTATCGCTGCCGCCGCGGCCCAGGGTCGTGATCTCCTTCTGGCGGC
>CBDTUS010000194.1:0-6865 GCA_965363725.1 uncultured bacterium
GTGCGGGTCACGGCAAAGGTCTGGTCGAAGATGTCCATTACCTCCAAGCGCAGGGTCCGGTTGCTGCGAAAGACGAGGGGGCGTCCGGTGTAACGGGCCTTCAGGTCGGCGACGAACGATTCCGTCGGCAGGGCCGGATCGAGGAACAGGGCGGCGTTGTTGGGTGGGCCATCATCGAAGTGCCGGGCGAAGGTGCGGCCCACGACAAAGGCCGTCCCGCCTTCACTGGTGTAGTCGTAGGCGATGCCCGCGATCGGCAGGGCCACGCTGCCGACCGGGCCGGCCAGCCGCAGGGTGTCGCCGATAGCCAGCTGTGCCTTGCGCGCCAGGGGTTCGCCGACCAGGACGGCTTCCCGCTCGGTCAGCAGCCGCGCCACCTCGCCCGGATCGCCCTGCATCAGGGGCAGCCGCTGCGCCAGTTCGGCCTCGGGTATGCCGGCGAACGAGACGCCGTTCAACCAGACCAGGTGCTGGCCGTCGGCTGTCCAGACCTGCAGGCGCCTCTGGGTTTCCAGGCCCCGCACCCCCGGCAAGCTGGCCAGGTCATCGATCAACGGTCCGTCGAGGAAGGCCTCGTTGCCGGCCCGGACCCAGGATTCGGTGGAGATGTAGACATCAGCCCGGATGGTGGTGTCCAGCCAGGTGACCAGCGTCTGGCGGAAACTGCCCACCAGCAGGGTGATGCCGATCAGCATGCTCACCGTCACCGCCAGCGCGGCCACGGCGAAGCTGGTGGTCTGGAGCCGGACCAAAAGGTTGCGCAGGCTCAGGGCGGGGCCGATGCCGCGGGGCCGGACCGGGGCGCAGACCGTCCGTACCACCAGGGGCACCACTAGGGGCAGGGCCACCATCATCAGAAATCCGTAGACGAAACCCCCGTGGCGCTGGCCGGAACCCTGCACGGCGAACCATACGGTCGCCGCCACCGCGACGGCCACCGCTGTCAAGGCCAACCGGCCGGCCCGCTTGCCTGTCCGGCGATGCAGCGACAGGGGGGACATCAACTGCAGGGTGTCGCGACGGGACATGTCGATCGCAGGCAGCACCGCTGCGCCCATGGCGCCCAGTAGGCCGACGGCCGCACCCATGGCGATGACGCCGGCCGGCAGGGTCATCCTTTCCAATCCGTCGATAACGTAGATGCTGGTCAGGGTGGCGCTGACGGTGTCCAGGTTCCACAGGGCGATCAGGTATCCCAGGGGAATTCCGACCAGGACGCCCAGCAGACCGAGGACCCCGGCTTCGACGACCACCAGGACCAGGACCTGGCCGCGCGTGGTGCCGAGCGAACGCAGCAGACCGAACTCGCCGCGCCGGCGCACGAGGGAGGCCTGGATACTCGTCAACACCAGGAACAGGCCGACAAAAACGCTGATCAAACTCAGCGCGGTCAGGTTCAGGCGAAAGGCGGCGAGCAGTCCTCGGGTGTCCTGCCGACGCTGTTCGGGGGTCAGGACTCTCACGCCGGGTCCCAGGGAAGTCTGCAGGCGGGCGGCGACGACGGTGGGGTCGGCCCCATCGACCAAGGTCAGATCGATCTGGTGGATGCGGCCCGGTCGAGCCAACAATCCCTGGGCCTGGGCGATGTCCATGACCGCCAGTCGTGAGGGAGCCATGGGTTCGTATTTCCGGAAGTCCACCAGGGCGCCGATGGTCAACGTCACGAGCCGGCTGCCGCTGCTGACAGCAACCCGGTCGCCGACGGACCAACCCTCCGCAGCGGCCAGTTGGGGAGTCACCGCGATCCAGCCGGGAATCCGCAGGGCGTCCGTGACCAGGTCGGAGGAATCCTCGGCGCCGGCCATGTCCGTCAGGGGGTAGCGGACCGGCGCGAAGATGTCGAATCCCACCACGTCCAGGAACAGGTCCCGGTGCCCGTCGACCGCCACGTCGACCCGGACCAGAGGCCAGGCCCCGGTCACGTCGGGATCCTCCAGGACCCGCAGGAAGAGGGTTTCATCCAGGCTGGGGGTGGTGCCGCTGATCGAAAGATCCGCCTGCCCGCTGACGGCCTGCATGCTGCCCTCGAAAGCCAGCAGGGCGCCCTGGTTGAGGGTCTGGATGGACACCACCGAGGCCACCCCGAGCCCGACGCCCAGCAGAGTCAGGAAAAACAGGGTTCGCGATTGGTGGACCTGCCGCCGCAGCGAACGGAACAGGTAGGAGATCATGTCGTTTTACCGGCGGGCTGGCTGGTTTCCAGGCGGCCGTCGGTCAGGCGCCGGGTCGTGCCGGCCCGGCGGGCGAGTTCGCGGCTGTGGGTCACCAGCAGCAGGGCGGCTCCCTGGTCGTGGACCAGTTCGAGGAGCAGGTCCATCACCATCTTCCCGGTGCTGTCGTCCAGGCTGCCGGTCGGTTCGTCGGCCAACACCAGCGCCGGACGGCGGAACAGGGCCCGGCAGATGGCCACCCGCTGCATTTCCCCGCCGCTGAGCTGGCCTACCGGATCCGACGACCGATCACCGAGCCTGACCCGGTGCAGAAGTTCGTCTGTCCTGGCTTTGATTTTGGGGCCGGCCTGGCCGGAGATCCAGCCCGGCAGGGCGACGTTTTCGGCGACCGAGAGATGGGGCAGAAGATGGAAGAACTGGAAGACCTGACCCACGGTGCCACGGCGCAGCAGCGTGCGCTCGTTTTCGCCGAGCTGGCCCAGGTCGCGGCCGGCCAGCTGGACCCGGCCGCCGGTCGGCACCATGATGCCGGCCGCCAGGTGCAGCAGGGTCGATTTGCCGCTGCCGCTGCGTCCGACCAGGGCCACGGCCTGGCCGCCGCCCACGGCCAGGTCGACACCGTGCAGAACGGTGCGGTCTGGACCACCATCGACGGGGTAGGCCATCTGGACCTGCTGGAACTGGAGCACCGGTTGGTTCATGGTGCCATCAATCTACTGGAGGCTAGGATTTCAGCCAGTGCCCGAGAGCGACACCGATGAAGGTGGCGACCGCGTAACCCAGCGTGCCGCACAGGATGGCCGGCAGCACGAGGGATTCCCAGCGCCGAGCCACGGCCATGGCGGCGGCCGTGGTCGGCCCGCCCATGTTGGCGTTCGAAGCGATCACCAATTCCGAAAGATCCAGCCGGAGCAGCCAGCCGGCCAGCAGCAGGAACACCAGGTGGATGGTCAGGATCAGGGCGGCGAAAACGAACAGCACCGGCCCGAACTTGAGCACGACCAGGACGTTGGCGCTGGCGCCGACGACCGCGAAGAAGATCTGCATCAGGAACGTGCCCAGAACCTCCGCCCCGGCCAGCCGGGAAAACGGGCCCGGCAGGGCGGTGGCCAAGGTCACGGTAAGGGCGGTCACGATGAGAATGCCGCTGCCGCGCCAGCCGGTCAGGGACGCCAGGCCGAACCCGACGGCACACAGGGTCAGGGCGATAGCCAGGGACAGCGAGGCGCCCTGGACGTCGGGCAGGGTGGCGGCGGTTTGGCGGCTGGCTTCCAGGGTGGTGGAGCCTTCGGCGACTTCATGATGGCGCCGTACGAAACGGCTCCGCAGCCAGGTCACCGACGGCAGGGCGAACAGGACCAGGAAGTACAGGGCCATCACCAGGTTGTCGGCGGCCACGCCAGCGCTCAACAGGTCGCCCGAACGCAGGCCGACAGCTTCGGCGGCCGCGGCGTAGTTCATGGAGCCGCCGATGTAGGTGGCCGAAAAGATGCTCGCCAGTTTCCATCCTTCTTCACCCAACGGCACCACCTGGAATGCCACCACGGTGCCGATGACGGTGCCGATACCACCGATCACGAAGGCCAGCAGGGTGGGTCCCGCTTCCCGCAGGATACGGCGCAGGTCGGCCCGGAAAAGCAGCAGGGGAATGGCCAGAGGCACCAGGTAACTCCACACGACGTCATAGGCGGGCACACCCTCGGACGGAATCACGCCCAGGTTGGATAGAACAAAGGTGAAGCCCATGGTCAGGACGGCCCCGGAAAATCGGCGGCCGAATTTCGTGTTTTCGGTCCGAAAGCCGAAGGCTGCCGCGGCCAGCAGGACCGCCCAGACGGCCCAGGACTGGTCGGGTGCGATGACGGGAGTGTTCAACGGAATCCTTTCGCGGAAATCAGGATATGATCGATCGCAGGGTAGCAGATCCGGTGGGGGTTGGACAGGGCCGGCGGACGTCTTTGCAATTCCTGTTGATAAATCTGCGGCGGATCGGGCATCATGCCGACAGCAGACAAGGTATCAACGGACCCACGACCCAGCAGGGGGTAGCAGGATGCTGACCCGCAGGAACGACCTCGCTTATCCATCAAACACCCGACCGGTGTTTTTTCTGGCCCTGGCCGCCGTCCTGGCCGCCGGGCTGCTGCTGACGCCAGCGGGCGCGGTGGCCGGAGATGTCCCGGACTGGAACGATTCCGTCGACACGCTCGCCGGAGCGGTAGGCCTGCACTACGGCAAGATCGGCGGACACGGTCTTTCGTTTCGTCTGCCCATCAAGTGGTGGCTGTATTTTCAGGTCGCCGGCGGCATCTGGCACACTTCGGACAAGAAAGAGCACGACGTGGGGTTCCAGCTGAACTACCTGCTGCGTCAGGATCAGCGGGTCCGCATCTACCTGTCCGCCGGGACCGCATATTTCTACAAGGACGAACAGATCCAGCCTGACGTCTGGCAGACCGATGCGGACTGGAACGTCGGCGCCGGTGTGGGCCTGGAATACCTGGTGGGGCGGCGTTGGGCTTTGCAGGTCGAGGGGGATTTCGCCTACCACGGCGACAGCTCGGACATCACGGTCATCGGCCAGGCTGGTATCCACTACTACTGGTAGGATTCATGGACATCCTCGCATACAACCGGCGGGCCTGGGACCGCCAGGTCGCCGACAAGAGCCAGTGGACCGTGCCCGTCGGCACGGCCGTGGTGGCCGCTGCCCGCCAAGGGGATTGGCAGGTCATCCTGACGCCGACTGTTCCGGTGCCCCACGACTGGTTCGGCGAACTTTCCGATTGCGACCTGTTGTGCCTCGCCTCCGGCGGAGGTCAGCAGGGACCGGTCCTGGCGGCGGCGGGGGCCCGGGTCACGGTTTATGATCTGTCGCCCGCCCAGCTGGCCCAGGATCGGCTGGTGGCCGAGCGTGAAGGTCTGTCCCTGAAAACGGTCGAGGGCGACATGGCCGACCTCGGGGTCTTTGCCTCGGACAGTTTCGACCTGATCTTCCACCCGGTAGCCAATTGTTTCGTTCCCGACCTGGCGCCCGTCTGGCGGGAAGCCTTCCGGGTCCTGCGGCCCGGCGGCGCCCTCCTGGCGGGGATGATGAATCCGGCCCACTACTGCTTCGATTTCGAACGAGCGGAAAAGGGGGAACTGGAGGTCAGGCACCGCCTGCCCTATGCCGACCTGACCAGTCTCGACGCGGACACCCTGGCGACCTACCGACAAAAAGGACAGCCGCTGGAGTGGAGCCACACCCTGACCGCCCAGATCGCGGGCCAGATGGAGGCCGGCTTCATGCTGGCCGGTTTCTACGAGGATGATTTCGGCCCCGACATTCCCGACCCCCTCAGTGGATTCATGTCCACCATGATGGCGACCCGCGCGGTCAAGCCGGCGGAGGCCTGATATGGGCCACCGCGCGAGGCGCGCCTGGTGCTTCTACGACTGGGCCAATTCCGCCTTCGCCACCACGGTGATGGCCGCCCTGTTCCCGCCCTTCTTTCGGGAGCTCGCCATAGCGGCGGGCCGCGGGGAGGCCGAGGCCACGGCCTTGTGGGGGTACGTCACCGCCGGCGCGCTCCTGCTGATCGCCGTGACGGCTCCGGTCTTGGGGGCGATGGCCGACGCCGTCGGCGGGCGCAAGAGGTTTCTGGGGTTCCTGGCGGGGGTGGGGATCCTGGCCACCGGTCTGTTCGCCACCCTGGGCCCCGCGAACTGGCGCACGGCGGCGGCCCTCTACGTCGCTGCCAATTTCGGCTTCGCCGGTTCGATCATCTTCTACGAGTCGCTGCTGCCTAGCCTGGCCCGGGGGCGGGACATGGACCGTCTTTCGGCCCAGGCCTACGGCCTGGGTTACGCCGGGGGCGGCCTGCTGCTCGTGTTCAACCTGCTGTGGGTCATGCATCCGGACTGGTTCGCGATGCCGGGCCGGGACTTTGCCTTGCGGGCGTCCTTTGTCAGCGTGGCGGTGTGGTGGGGCGTGTTTTCCCTGCCCCTGTTCAAATACGTCCCGGAACCGCCGGTTCTGGGCCTGGCTGCCGCTGCCGATGGCGCGTCCGTTATAACCCGGGGTTTTCGCCGCCTGGGAGCCACCCTGCGCGAGATCAGGCAGTACCGCCAGTTGCTGATCTTTCTGGCCGCCTACTGGATCTACAACGACGGCATCGGCACCATCGTCAAGATGGCCACCGCCTACGGTTCGGAAATCGGGATCGGCCTGACGGATCTCATCGGGGCCCTGGTGTTGACCCAGGCCGTCGGCATCCCCTTTGCCATCCTGTTCGGAAGGTTGGCGCGCCGTACCGGTCCGAAGCCCGCCATCCTGCTGGCCCTGGCCGTGTATTTCGTCATCAGCGTTTTCGGATTTTTCCTGCACACGGCAGCCCAGTTCTATGTCCTGGCCGGACTGGTGGGCACGGTGCAGGGAGGCGCCCAGGCCCTGAGCCGGTCCCTGTTCGCCAGCATGGTGCCGCGGCATCGCACCAGTGAGTTTTTCGGCTTCTACTCCAGCAGCGGCAAGCTGGCCGGGGTGGCCGGACCCCTTATCTTCGGTCTGGTCAGCCAGGGCACGGGCACCAGCCGGTTGGGTATCCTTTCCCTGGTGGTTTTTTTCTCGGTGGGGGGGTGGTTGTTGACCCGGGTGGACGTCTCGGCGGGGGGGGCCGCCGCCCGCCGGGCCGAACGGGGTGAAGGGGACCTGG
>CBDTUS010000195.1:0-6804 GCA_965363725.1 uncultured bacterium
CCCGCCGATCTCCCGGCCTCCTTCGCGGGTCTGTATGCCGACCGGGTCGTCAATGCTGTGCCAGCCACTGCTGACAAAAGTGTTGGGACCGATGGGCTGGGGATCTACATGGTCGTCTGCCCCGACGAAGTGGGAGTCGTCACTGCGTTGCAACCGCTGCTGGAATGGCGCCGCCGCCAGGGGTATCAGGTCCAGCTGACCACCTTTCCTCCGACCGGGACGTCAGCCGCCGCCGTCAAGAGCCTCATCCAGGAGACTTACGACACCGCGACGACCCCCCTGGAGTTCGTGGTGCTGGTCGGAGATCACGGCGGGAGCATTTCCGTCCCGACCTGGTTCGAATCAGTTTCGGGTTACGGCGGAGGGGGCGATCACTATTACTCGGAACTCGAAGGCGACGACGTGTTGCCCGACGTCTTCATCGGCCGCCTTTCGTGCCGCAATACGACTGAATTGGCGGTCATCGTCAACAAGATCGTCACTTACGAAACGGAGCCCCCGACCAACGATCCCGGCTGGTTCACCCGGGCCTCGCTAACCGCTGACCCGAGCGCCTCAGGCATTACGACCATCTTTGTGAGCCAATGGCTGAAGGCCCAGCTTGAGGCGACGGGGTTCGCCCAGGTTGACACGATCTGGAGCGGCAACTACGCCAGCCAGATGTATGCGTCGCTCAATCAGGGCCTGAGCGTGTTCACCTACCGGGGCTATGTGGGGATGAGCGGATTCAACAACGGACATATCACCAACGCCAGCAATCGCGGCAAGCTGCCCTTCGCCATCTTTCCGACCTGCGACTCCGGTTCCTGGGCCTCGGAGACCATGGCACGCAACGAAGCCTTCCTGCGCAGCGAAAACGGGGGCGCGATCGGAGCTATCGGCCTGGCCACGCTCGGAACCCACACCCGCTACAACAATGCCCTTTTCAACGGGATCGGGGAAGCGGCGATCAACGGCAGCGACCACCGTCTGGGTGTCGCGCAGGCAGGTGGCAAGCTGGAGGTTTTTGCGCAGTATCAGGCTGCCGAACCGCATATCGTGGAGATCTGGTCGGTGTGGTCTAGCCTGATCGGCGACCCGGCCACCGACCTCTGGCTGAGCTACCCCACCACACTGACTGTCGAGCATCCGGCGGCATTGCCGGTCGGCGCCGGGGCTGTGCCAGTCACGGTCACCAGTGAAGGCCTGCCCGTTGCGGATGCCGTGGTGGCTGTCTACAAGAATGGTGAGGTCAGCGTGAGCGGCACCACCGACGAAGCCGGTCGCGTCACCCTGGTTTTACCCAGCCATTCGGCCGGGTCCCTGCTGGTGACCGTCTGGGGTCACGGGCTGATGCCCTACCGAGGTTCGCTGACAGTGGGTGATGTCGACCTGTTTATCAATCTGCAGCAAACCGATGTGGACGACGACGCTGGTCCTGCCGGCACGGGTAATGGTGACGGCATCGTCAATCCGGCCGAAACACTGCATTTGTCCTGTTGGTTGCAAAATATGGGCACTGAACTGGCGGGCGCCGTCAGCGCAGTTCTGACCAGCAACGACCCCCACCTCACGATCCTCGACGCATCAGACACGTTCGGCGACATGGCCGCCGGTGCGAGAGCCTGGGGTGATGGCGGATTCATGATCGAGGTGGCGCCAACGGCGCCCGCCGGCCACGAGCTGGCCTTGACGTTGACGGCCCGCAGCGGGGCCACCGATTGGGTTTCGGCAATTAGGCTGCCGGTGTCGGCCTCTGCCTTGGCTCAGACGTCGTTCGTTTGGAGTCCGGGCGGCGGCCTCGAACCAGGCGAAAGCGGCACGTTGTCACTGACCCTGGTCAATGAGGGCATTCTGGCCGCCCAAGGTGCTGCTGGCGTGCTCACTTCGAGCAGCCCCTGGATCCTGGTCACCGATGATTTCGGGAACTTCGGCAGCATCCCCATCGGACAATTCGCCGACAACAGCATCAACCCCTTCGCCCTGGACATTGCCCCGGATTGTTTCCAGGGACACCTGGCCACCTTCAATCTCGAGGTGACGGAATCCAATGGCACCGTCCAGGTGGTCGAGTTCAGCCTGCCGGTTGGCAGCGTCAGCAGCTCCGATCCCGTTGGCCCCGACGCCTACGGGTACTACGCCATCGACGACTCCGACACGGGCTATGAGCTTGCGCCGACCTTCGACTGGGTCGAGATCGATCCCCGTTACGGGGGCACGGGCACGAGTGTCGGTCTGAGCGATTTCGGCTACGAGCAGGACGACACCAAGACGCTCGACCTGCCGTTCACCTTCACCTATTACGGGCAGGATTTCGATCAGATCGCCGTGTGCTCCAATGGCTGGATCGCCATGGGCAACACCACCCTGCGGAACTGGCGCAACTGGGGAATCCCGGGCGCGGGCAATCCCGACGCCATGATCGCCCCCTTCTGGGACGACTTGAAACAGGCTGGTGAGAACCTGGTCTATTCCTGGTACGACGAGGCCAACCAACGGTTCATCATACAGTGGAGCCGCCTGACGAACAGCAGGGGCGCCATTCAGAATTTCGAGGTGATCCTCCACGATCCCCTGTTGTACCCGACGGCCACCGGGGACGGGGAGATTCTGTTCCAGTACGCGGCGGTCAACAATAACGATTCCAATCGGGGTTATGCGACTGTCGGGATCCAGAACCTCGACGGGACCGACGGCCTCCTCTACACCTACTACAATCGATATGCACCGGGGGCTCCCCCGCTGGCGAACTTTCGCGCGATTTTGCTCAGACCTGACGGGGCCACGGCAAACGCCACCTGCGACGTCGAACCGCAGAGCATCACGGTGAGGGTAGGACCCGACCAGCAGACTGTCGAAAATCTGCGCATCGGCAACAACGGTGAAGTAGGGTCCGTGCTGCGTTATCAGATCGAAAAGGTGGATCCGAACATGCCGACCGCGCCGCCGGCAGGTGACAAGGACGTCACCGGTTCGACCTTCACGGCAAGTGTTTCCGAATACCTACCTGGGGAGACAATCGACGTCGTCTTCACTGCCAATTGTGTCAGTGGCGACGAGGAATGGATCACCAGTCTCGAGGCTGATTTTCCACCGGGGGTCATCGTCAATTCGGCGTCGGCGATGTCGGCTCCGGTGACTTTTACTTACGATGGAGATCTCGGCGACGGGGCTCTGGCCTCCTGGATTGACGGTCGTCTCACCGACGGCCAATCGGGTATTTCCGCCATGAACCTGACGTTTGCCTCGTCCTTCGGTCCGGTGGAAATACCATTCACTCTGTTCGGGGACACGTATGGATCGCCGCCTCACTCGGTGAGCGGGACCATCACCCTTGAACAGGGCGGACCCCAGGTCCGTGTCCTGGCGCCCGACGGCGGCGAACTCTGGAACGAGGGTGAGGCGAGGGAGATTCAATTCCACGCGAGTGGCGGCCCCGAGACTGTGCTCATCGAACTGGATCGCGGGGACGGCCAGGGCTGGCAGACGTTGGCCGAAGATGTCCCCGGCACCTCCGGCACCTATCCTTGGACGGTGACGCTGCCGCCCAGCGTCCACTGCCGGATTCGAATCAGCGATACGGCCGATCCCGCCTTGCAGGATGTCAGCGACGGAGAGTTCACCATCGGCCGCGACCTGACCTGGGTCACCGTGGGCGATTTCAGCGGAATAGTGGCAGCCGGTGCGGGTGAGGACATCGACCTCGCCTTCGACAGCACCGGGATGGCCGATGGCACCTATCTGGCAAGCCTGGTCGTAACCAATACCGCCGGCGATCCCGTGCACGTTCCGATCACCCTGATCGTTGGCGGGGCGTCCGCCACCGGGGATGCCCCGACGCTGCTCGGACTGACGAAAAACTACCCCAACCCGTTCAATCCCTGGACGACCATCGGTTTTGCGCTGCCCGCCGCCGGCCCGGTAAGGCTGCAGGTCTTCGACATGCGGGGTCGTCTGGTCAAAACCCTGCACGAGGGGAACTTGCCCGCCGGCCACCACTCCCTGATGTGGGATGGGACCGACAGCAGTGGCCACCCGGTCAACTCGGGGGTCTTCGTGTACCGCATGGTCAGCGGTGAACAGGTGATCAGCCGGAAGATGCTTTTGATGAAATAGGCCGGCAAGTTTGGGGAAAAGAGATTGGTCATTTTTTCTTGAACCCAATGCACCCGGGAGCCCAGTATGTCCCGTCACTCGACAATCGCTTTGTTTGCTTTGTTGGTGTCCGTATCCCTCCAAGCCGCCTCCGTCCAGGCCGTGCCGCCCCGTGCCATCGTTTCCGGCCAAGAGCCGCCTGCCGATGTGACAGTAATCGATCACCACGGAGATCTTTGGCTGGTCACAGGGAGTGAAGCTCAATTGACGGCGCTTCCTGGTGCCCGAATGCTCCGTGAATTTCAAATCCCCGCGCCTCCCAGGACTTTCATCCCAAAACGTTCGGGGGTCATCGACGACTTGGTAGCCCAGGTTAATGCTGCCGACCTTATCTCCCAGGTGGAGTGGCTGGTCGGTTTGGGCTTACGGTTTTCACGGAGCCCCAATCTTCCGGCTGTGGCCGACTCCTTGGAGGCGAAGCTGGCGTCTTTCGGCCTGGCCACCGAGCAGCACATCTTTCCCATGGGAACCGAAGGGAACCTCGATGTTCCCAACGTGATCGCCACCAAAATCGGGAGCCTGCAACCTGATTCGGTATTTGTTCTCTGTGCCCACTACGACGCCACCAGCGAAGCCCCCTTCCAGGACACCCCTGGCGCCGACGACAACGGTACCGGCACCGTGACGCTGCTGACGGCGGCCCGCCTGCTTTCCACGGTTTCGTTGGATTACACGGTCAAGTTCGTGCTCTTTGCCGGGGAAGAGCAGGGCATGGTGGGCAGCGATTTCTGGGTGCAGGAAATGGCGGCAGCAGGGCTCCCCATCGTAGGCGCCCTGAATTTCGACATGATGGGGTGGTGGGATGAGGGCGTGCCCTTCGACCTGGAAATCGAAACCAACAATGCCTCGCGCTGGATGGCCGACGCGATCTGCTGGGCGGCCGACACCTACACGACCATGTCCTATGAGCTTCATGTGGACGATTCCGCCTGGTGGGGAGATTTCTATCGTTTCTGGCAAAATGGATACGCCGCCGTGAATCACGAGGAATCGTGGGACTGGGGCGACCCGGACTTCAATCCGTACTACCACACTACCGAAGACACGCCGGACAATCTTTCGCCGGAATTTTTTGAGGGCAGCGCGCGGATCGCGGTGGCGGCCCTGGCCTCCCTTGCCGGTGTCTCAGGCCTGTCCGCTGTACCCGGAGTACCGGCAGCCGGAGCGGACCTTACGGCCAGCCCCAACCCCTTCAATGGCCGGGTTGTCCTTCGCCTCGCTGCCGAGGGCGTCGATGGTGCCCATTCATTGTCCGTCTACGATTTGCGAGGGCGGCGGGTGGACGAGATCATGCTGGAGTTGAGTGGTGGCAGGGGACAGATTATGTGGGACGCCCGGGACGAAACCGGTCGATCCCTGCCGGCGGGAGTATATCTTGCAGTCGCCGAATCCCTTACGGGGCGGCCTTCTTGCAGAGTGACTTACTTGCCCTAGGAATATCGAAATCTACCGGTCAACTTGAGGCAAAATGACTCGAATATATTCCCCAAAAAAAAGGCCGCCCGTCATTCAGGCAACCTTTTGAATCATTATGTAATGCTGGTCGGGACGGCGAGATTTGAACTCGCGACCCCTTGCCCCCCATGCAAGTGCGCTACCGGACTGCGCCACGTCCCGACCAAAGTTGCGAACGGCTGAAGCACCCTGAGGTGCAATTCCGTCGCCGGCACAATTTAATACCCCTTGGCCCGTGGGACAAGAAACAATAAGGCGGACTTCAGCCGGTCCCTTCCATCTCTTTCGAGGCGGGTTCGGCGGCCTGGGAGCCCTCCTTGAGGGCCTTGACCATATCCAGCAGTTCCCCCACGTCCTTTTTGAGAACGGCAAGGCGATCGGCCTCGCTCATCCCGTTGAACTGGATGTTCAGCTGAGGGGCTCCGGCAGCCGAGGCCTTACCGGCGGCTTTCTTGGCCTGACGCCGCATCTTGACCGCCCCGGCGATCTTGTAGCCTTCCTGGTAGAGAAGCTTCTTGATGGCCAGGATTTCATCAATGTCCGGTTGCCGGTAGCGCCGGGCCCCGGTCCGGGTCTTGCGCGGTTTCAGGGTGGGAAATTCGCTCTCCCAGTAGCGCAGGACATGGGCCTTGATGCCGGTGAAATCCGCAACTTCGCTGATGGAATAGTAGAGCTTGCTCGGGAGTTCGGCTTTTTTCTTGGCCATGGTTCGGTCACTCCGGTGGAATCAGTCCAGTTCGGTCCGCAGCTGCCTTTCCATCAATTCCCGCATGGCTTGCCGCGGCGGTTTCCCGGAGAATAGCACATCGTGAACCTGTTTGGTAATAGGAAGTTCGACATTCAGCTTCTCACTCAACTTCAATGCTGCCTTGGTCATATGGACCCCCTCGACCACCTGGACGGCGCCTTCGAGGAGTTCCTGGGGTGATTTGTCCCCCTGGGTGACCGCTTCGCCGAAGTTCCGGTTCCGCGAATGGCGGCTGATGCAGGTGGTTATCATGTCGCCGATACCCGCCAGGCCGAAGAAGGTTTCCTTCTTGCCGCCCAGGGCCATTCCCAGCCGCGAAAGTTCGATCATGCCGCGGGTCATCAGGG
The DNA here is from genome assembly GCA_965363725.1 of uncultured bacterium. GTDB lineage: Bacteria > Krumholzibacteriota > Krumholzibacteriia > LZORAL124-64-63 > LZORAL124-64-63 > JAGLCY01. The sequence continues at coordinate 6,685 of CBDTUS010000195.1, forward strand.
TGCCGCGGGTATTGTCCCCCGCCCCGAGCCCATCGGCCATGCCCACGGCCAGGGCAATGATGTTCTTGAATCCTACAAGGTCGATTCCTGGACCACCATCGATGCCCAGTTTGACTGGAC
>CBDTUS010000196.1:0-6768 GCA_965363725.1 uncultured bacterium
ATAATCCGCTGATTTGAAGAAGTAGTTCGCCATGAACTTCATGATCAGCGCGATGTTGACGTGGACCGTGCCTTCCAGCTTGGGCAGAGCCCTGATGTCGCGTGCGGCCATCTCGAAGAAGGTGTCCTTTTCGAAACCCTTGGCGGCGATCACATCCCAGAGCAGGTTGATCACGGCTTCGCCCTCGGTGGTCACCTTCATCTTGACGATGGCGTTGTAGAGCAGGTAGCGGCGATCGTCACTGGAGCCGACACGCATGTAGTCTGCGGCGCGAAGGGCAAAGAGGCGCATGGCGACCAGGCGGGCGTAGGCGTCGACGAACAGATTGCGGACATGGGGGAAATCGGTCACGGGGTTTCCGTACAGCACGCGTCCCGAAGCGTGGTTGATCGATTCGTGGAAAGCGTGGGTGCACATGCCGATCGATGACCAACCCAGGTTGTATTTGCCGATGTTGACCGTGTTCATGGCCGTGTCCCAGGCCTTGTCCCCGCGAGCGATGATGTTGGCTTCGCTGACCGGATAGTCGTGCAGGGCGAACTCCGCGACGAAGTTCTGACTGGCCACCACGTTCTTGACCAGTTCGTATTTTTCGTGACCAAAATCCGCCGCGAAGAAGACGAATTCGCCAGTGCCGGCCATCTTGCCGAGGGTCGACACCAGCGGGGCCTCGTTGCCGTTGCCGATGTAGTACTTGGATCCGTTGGCCAGCCAGGTGCCGTCGTCCTGAGGGGTCAAGGTCATCTCGGTGGAGTAGACGTCCGCGCCGTGGTCCCGCTCGGACAATCCAAAAGCGAAGACCGCTCCCTGGCGCAGAAGATCCGCGGCTCGTTGTTTTATGGCCTCATTCTCCGACATCCAGACCGGGCCCAGGCCGAGGATCGAAACCTGCCAGGTGTACCAGTAAGCCAGACCGTAGAAGCCGAGGATTTCGTTGAACCGGGCAATCCGGTAGGTGTCCCAGCGTTGGGCGCCACTGCCAAAACTTGAAGGGGTGAGCAGGGTCGAGAACACCTGCTCCTGCTTGACGAACTCCAGGAAGTCGGTGTACCAGATCCGCTGGTGATCATCTTCCTTGATGCGGGCTTTGCCCTTGTCTTCGAAGAACCGGATCGTCTTGCGCATGATCTCGCGCGAGTCGGCATCCAGGTTGCCCGCGTCAAACTCGCGGGGATTGAGCAGGAACATGATCACTCCTTCACCAGGAATACGGATTGGTGGCCGAAGATCGAATTCACTCCTGATCCAGCAACTCATTCCCGCTGACGGTCTGAGGTGCTTCCGTATTGTAGACGAGTGGGCGGGGGATTCATTGCAGAAAAATGGCGCTGGGGGGCAGGAAGGAGGAGCTTTTTCCAAAAAACAGCCAGCAAGAGCTGTCGTTGCCTGGCCGATTTTGTGCAATTCTGCAATATTGTAGTGAAATGTGGTAGAATGCAGCTTCAGGTTCATCTGAAGCGGCCCATCAGCGGCCATCCCCGATTCCTGTGCTCTGACAGGAGAAGGGAAACTGAATACGGAAAGGCTGAACGATGAAGATAGATGCACGTCAATCCCGCTGGACTCCGTTGATTCTGTGCGGGTTCGGTCTTGTGATGTTCGCCATACTGGCCGTGCCCCCGGCCACCGCCCAGGTCGCCCTGCGTTTCGACCCTCCCGCATTGAACGTGGAGGCGGGGGTCGTTTATACCTTGTCGGTCTGGATGGATGTTCCCATCGACATCCGCACCTTCGAAGTCGACGTCACCTATCCCGACCAGATGCTGGAAAGCATCAGTGGGGAACCGGGGCCGTTATTCTCGGATTCCGGGTTCTTCATCTTCCAAGTCTTCGACGATGAGGCTTCTGGTCAGTGGCACGGCGCAGCGATCGTCATGGGCGCTACCGACTGGGTGACGGGGCCGGGTGAGTTGTACAGGTGGACCTTCCGGGGTTTGGCGAATGGCTCGGTTCCCATCAATGTCCCCTTCGTGGCCCTGTACGCCCCGGACGCCACCCTCATCCCGGACGTCTATCTTGATCCGGTCATCGTGGTGGAGGTGGAGCCCCAGCCCTTGGGCGACGTCAAGGCGCTGTATCGGTAATCCCATATAATCCCAAACAATCCCAAGGCGGGCGTCGTCCTGACGCCCGCCAAAAACATCTTCATCACATATTCATCTTGTACCCGATAGTCCATTCCAGGTTGTCCGCGCTGCCGAGTTCATGGAAGCGGACATTCAAGCCGGCGAACCAGTTCTGGTAGACGAACTGCTTCACTCCCAGCCGCTGGTAGAGATCGGGCAGGCGATTGGGAAGGTCCTTGCGGAAGATCTTGTAGCCCAGATGGACGATCAAATGGGTCCGATTGGCGACGAGCTCATAACCGCCGAACACCGCCAGTTCGAAATTGTCACCGGTGGAGCCGCTGGCGTTGACCCCGGTTTCGATGCCGTCGATGATGATGAGGTCACCCACCGACTCGTCGTACCCCAGGTCCAGACCGAAGACGTAGCGCGATTTGAAGGAAAACCGTTTGCCCATGCCAACGGTCAGGTTGCCGATGAAGTAGCTCTTGTTGAGGAAACGTTCCACCTCGGTCCCTTTGAGTTCCAGATCCAGGTTCCGCTTTCCGCCCGACCCGGTCACCGTCAGATCCCAACCGTGGGGGTAGTCCTTGACGTGACGACGCGGCGGCGGATTGGTCGGCTTGTCGGTGGCGTACTTGACGTACAAAAGCGGTCCGGCCTGGTTGATTCCGTGATTCGGCCTCTGGGTTCCGCCGTTGGAGAAATGGGTGAAGGTGACCCCGCCGATAAGCGACCAGCGGTCGGCCAGGAAGTATTCGACGTTGGGTCCGCCTTCGATGTGGACGGATCGACCCAGGCCCATGGCGACGTTGGATGGGTTGGTCACCGGGTCGTAGGCCTGCCAGTCGTTCGTGAAGCCGAAGGCGAGGTCGAAGTTGAAACGCCAGCGGTGGCCGCGGGACAGGGGCCAGACGAAAAAACCGTAGAGGGAGGTCGGTGTGCCCAGCTCCTCATCGTTATTGAAGTCCGCTCCGTAGAGGCCGACCCCGAAAGAGGGAAAGTTGAAGGAGTGATGCCAGTCCTTGGAACCGTCGGTCTGCCAGCCGAAATCCAGGCGGACGGACCGGAAACTCTCGATCGGTTCCCCGGACTGATTGTCGCCCTTGAGGAAGTCGTTGGTCTGCAGGACCGAGCCCGCCTGGAAGGCGCCGCGCAGGTAGTGGGAGGGGCCGGGATATTCCTGGGCAGGCTCTTCTTCCGCAAAGGCCGCGGTGGCGAAGATCCCGACCAGAGCGATAATCACCGAAATTTTGAAGGAGGAGCCTTTTTCCATATCCGAACCTGCCAAATCTGCTGAGGGGACATCGCGGGGCAAGAAAAGGTGCGATTTCCACGGTATTCTAGCAACCCGCCATTCCGGCGGCAACCCTGCAGAATCAATAAATAGGCCCCCGACTTGGGCCGGGGGCCTATTTAGCTAAGTTGTTGCAAGACAATTATCTGTTGGTTGTTTTCTTCACTTTCAATTCGGGATCCGAACTGTAGTTGTTGGTGCCGTCGGTGGCCGTCACGGAAAAATAAAAGCAATCATCCGCTCCGGTGGCGTTGGTGTCGTTGACGAGGATGCTGGTGCCATTGGCGGAGATCGCCATGTCCCCGCTGGGCTGGTCCGCAGGTTTGGCTCGTTCCCAGGTCCCGAGTGAGTCTCCCTTGGAGCCGCTGAGGTCGGTGTACAGCTCCATGGATAGGACCTGGGCGCCCCGGGTGTTGAAGCCGTTGCCCAGTTTGATCTCCAGGTTGTTGTCGCTGGATATTTCCAACGGGCCGAGTCTCAGCCCGTTCTGGGTGAAGCTCACCGTTCCCTGGTTGTCATGGTTTATCTCGATTTGAGTGGTCGTCTTGCTCATGGGTATCTCCCTCTGGAGGTTGTGGGGGACCTTTGCTCGAATTACTCCCCGCGCCAGGTCCATGAAGCGCGATGAGAGTGGCCTTCGACAAACGATCTAGTCCCGGGCCAGATCGAATTCGCGGCAGAAATCCCGGTAGTCATTTCGGGCAAAATCCAGTTTGGCCAGACGAGTGACGGCGGCTTGGGATTCGTTCATGCGGCCGGTCACGGCCATGAGCCGGGCCCAGACCATGAGAATGCCCGTGTCATTGGTGGCGCCGGTGATGGGCTCCAGGATTTCCCGGGCGGCGTTCCACACCTGGGCGGCGCGATCCTCGAGGCCCATTTGTTCCAGGGCGATGCCGCGCCACAGCATCGTTTCTCCCTGGTTGCGGCGGAATCGGTTGTCCAGGGAGACGGAGGACCGTGAACTGATTTCCCTGTCCGAGGTATCGAGCCACGCCAGCGCCTGGTCCGGTCTGCCCAGGGCCAACTCCAGACGGGCCAGCGCCAGATGGGATTCGGCCTCCTGGAGGAGATGGTCGGCGTTGTCCGGATCCAGGGCCAACAGGGACTGAACGAGATCGTTACCATCAAGGATGTGACCCTGCGCCTCGGGCGTTCGGCCCATCTGCAAAAGGTGAAGGCCGATCGTGCGCTGGGTTACGGCCAGGCCCCCACGCCAATCGGCGTTTTCAGGATCATGGGCGACCAGCCTGGAGATGATGGCCAGATCGGCCTGGTAGGTGCGCAAGGCCTCTTCATCCTGCCCCAGGTCTCGGTGGAGGGAGGCGATCAGCTGCAATGTGACGGATAGGCTTTCCTGGTGGTTGGTGTTGGCAGGATCGTCCGCGATCAGGTCCCGGAGGACCTGTTCAGCTTCCGTATTTGCCGCCAGCGCGGCAGCGTGTTGGCCGGCTGCTTCGTACATGCGCCCGGCCCAGGCAAGAGAGTTGCCGAGGCTGCTTTTCAGGTCGGCATCCTCGGGATCCCGGGCCACCAGGTCCCGCTTGATGGCCAGGGAAGCCTGGATGGATTCCAGGGCGGCGTCGAGGTCTCCCCGTTCTTCTGCCAGGGCGGCCAGATTGGTGTGACCGTAGGCCACTTCCATCCGCCAGTCGGGGTTTTCCGGATCCAGTTTTTCGAGCCGGCGGGCAAGTTCCAGGTAGGTCGTGAAGCGGCTTTCGGCCTCGTCCAGAAGGCCTTCGCTGAAGTGGATGCTGCCGATCCAGAAATGGACGGCTCCGAGTCCTGCGATCCACTCGGGGTTGCCCGGATCCCGGACCACCAAGGCCTGGGATGTGACTTGGGCCTCCTCGAAGGCCAGTCTCGCGGATTCCAGGTCGCCCTGGGCCATGCGGACCTCGCCGATCTGCATGGTGGCCTTGGCCAGCTTGAAGAGTTCCGCGTCATCCAGATCCTCCTGTCGCCGGGAGGCATAGTATTCCAGGGCCTTGGCACCCACGTCGTCCAGGACGTCAAGTCGGCCCACGGGTTCCAGCTTGTCGCGCAGGTCGCCCAGCATGAAGCCCATCAGGTCTTCGGCCTGGGCCCGGTTGTACTGGGCCTTCTGTCGTTCGCTGTGCAAATCGGTGGTGTACTTGAACCCGGCCAGCACCAGGGCGGCCAGGACCGTGGCGACGATCAGCCTTCGGTTGCGCCGGGATGATTTTCCGCGGATCCAGGTCAGGCGCTCCCGTACGGCCAGGGCCGTGGGACGTCGTGCGGGCGAAGGGGACTTGAGCCTTTCGATCAGGGCGGCCAGGTCGCGGTCGATCCCCGACACCGTTCGGGTCCTGCCGTGCCGGACCAGGGAAATGAGGGTGGCGATATCATCCTGTTCCCCATAGGCGAATTGTCCTGTAAAAAGCCACTGCAGCAGCAGACCCAGGGAGTACATGTCGCTGGCCGGAGTAACCGCACCCGCGCCGGCCTGTTCGGGACTCATGAAAAGCGGCGTGCCCAGGATGGTGCCGGGCATGGTCGTCTCCAGGGGCAGGGCCATCGTGAGGTCCAGGTCACCGGAGGAGACCTCAGTGGGGTCCGGCTCCAGTTCCGGGGTCTCGTCGTCCATGCTGCGGGCCAACCCGAAGTCGAGCAGTTTGACCTGGCCCTCACTCGTGAGCATCACGTTGTCGGGTTTGAGGTCGCGGTGAACGATGCCTTCGCCGTGGGCCATGTCGAGGATCTGGGCGATCTGTTCGGCGGTGTCCAGCTTGTCGCCCGGGCTCAGGTCAGCCAGGGCCTCCCGCAGGGTCCGGCCTTCGATGAGTTCGAGAATGAGGTAGTCGTTGCCCTCGATTTCGAGGTAGTCGTAAATGCGGCAGATGCCCGGGTGGTCGAGCTGGGACAGGAGCTGGGCTTCGCGCAGGAAGCGGGCCCGGGCGACAGGGGTCAGGCCCCGGCCGGCCTGGATGGCCTTGACAGCCACCTTGCGCTTGAGGTTCTCGTCATAGGCGGCATAGACATCTCCCATGCCGCCTCGGCCCAGTGCCGCGACAATGTTGAAATGACGTATCTTTTTACCGATTAAGGACATGAATCACCAGGAGTCCTTGCCGGACGGGATAGAATTTCTCAGCTGGATCGAGAACATGATAATCAAAATCACAAAAGGCGCATCTGGATCATGCCGCAAAGCAATCCAGCGGCTGGTGGGGCATAAAGCAGGTCAGGTGGTGGGGCTCCGGTCGAGAACTTCCCGGACCTTGCCCAGCAGCTCCGGGATGCCGAAGGGCTTCATCAGAAGGTCGGCATGGTCCAGGCCGTTGGTTTCCTGCCCGACGCTGCCGGGGTCGTAGCCCGAGGCGAAAAGGAGGCGGGTGTCGGCTTTGTGCTGGAGAATCCGTTCGCCGGCTTCCCGGCCGCCCA
>CBDTUS010000197.1:0-6746 GCA_965363725.1 uncultured bacterium
CCACGTGAGGTGGCCCAGTCCGGTGATATCACCGGTGGTCTGCCCCGGGTGGCCGAGCTCTTCGAGGCCCGCAAGCCCCGCGAATCGGCGACCGTCACCGAGATCGACGGCGTGGTCGAGTTCCGCGGCACCACGCGCGGGCAGCGCAAGGTCGCCGTGGTCGGCGAGCACGACGTGGAGAAGGAGTACACCATTCCCCACGGCAAGCACATCCGGACCTACGAGGGTGAGCACGTGCTGGCCGGCGATCGTCTGACCGAAGGCCCGATCAACCCCATGGACATCCTGTCCATCAAGGGCGTGGGCGAGGTGCAGAAGTACCTGGTCAACGCGGTTCAGGAGGTCTACCGCCTGCAGGGCGTGAAGATCAATGACAAGCACATCGAGATCATCGTCTCGCGGATGCTGCGCAAGGTCATGGTCATCTCCCCGGGAGATACGCCGTACCTGGAGGACGAGCAGGTAACGAAGCAGGAAATCGAGGAGTTCAACCGCAACATCCATATCAAGAACATGGATCTGCGGACCAAGGGCGAACCCGAACTGGAGCCGGGCACCTTCGAGCCCCTGCTGCTGGGTATCACCAAGGCGAGCTTGACGACGGACAGCTTCATCAGTGCGGCCAGTTTCCAGGAGACCACCCGGGTGCTGACCGACGCGGCCACCCGCGGCAAACGCGATGAACTGCGCAGCCTCAAGGAGAACGTGATCATGGGTCACCTGATCTCCGCCGGTACGGGGCTGAACGATTTCAAGCACCTGGCCGTGGAAGAGCCTGCCGATGAGGATCCGCGCATCATCGAGGGTATCGAGGAGCACGAGATCGCGTCCGCGCTGGCGGCCGAGATCGCGTCCGAAATGGAGGCCGAGGCGGAAGCTGCTTCCGGGGAGTAAGGGTTCAGGCCCTCTATTCCTGCATGAACAGAACCCGGGATGTCCTCGGATCGCCCTTCGGGCTTCCTGCGGATTACCCGGGTTTTGTTCATGCAGGAATAGAGGGCCTGAGCCCATACCCGGAAACAGCTCCAGCCTCGGCGGGTATTTGCCAATGCCTATCCAATTGCTGTATCATGATAAATCCGGAATTTTTTACTCCCGAAAGAGAACGTCGAGGGGGTCGTGATGTCCCATCGCTATCTAGGCTCCGTGCTGTTGATTTGTCTGTGCCTGGTCCTGGGAGGCTCCCCGGCCGGGGCCGTGCCGGCAATTCCTGCCGATTATTCGGGTTATCCCCATCTGGATCGCATCGATGACTTGCCGGGCATGACCTATGCGGTGGAGGCCTATTCTCTTTGGGGCGGGGACTATTTCGCCGTCGCCAATGAACTCTCGGGAGTGAACATCTATCAGATCGTGGGTGGCGAAGCCCTCCCTATGGGTGCCGAACATGCCCTGGGCAGCGAAAGGGACATCGCCGTCCGGGATTGGTATGCCTTTGTGGCCACGGGGCTCCAGGGTCTGTCGGCCATGTCGCTGGCCGTCCCCGTCTCACCCCTGGAATTGAATTCGGTCACCCTGCCGGGGGAAGCCGTCCGTGTCGATATCACCGCGACCCACGCCTATGTGGCCTGCAGCGAGGGTGGGCTGGCCATCGTCGATATTTCGAATCCCGGCGCCCTTTTGGCGTCCGGCAGTTACGGAACCGAGGTGACGGCCGTCTGTGTGGACGGCAGCAGGCTGGGAATCATCCACGACAGCATGTTCGAAATCCTGGATATTTCCACCCCCGACACCCCGGTCTTTCTGGGTGCCTACGACAACGGGGCGACGAGCAACTACATTGACGTCGTGCTCCAGGGGAACTTGGCCTATGTGGTGAACAAGGATCAGGTGGAGCGGCTGGACATCACGGATCCAGAGGCGATCTCCCAGATGGATACTTATCCACTCAACTATCCCTATTATCTGTACGAGAGCCGGCTGGAAATCGAGGGGCCCGAGTTGTTCGTGGCGGCCAAGGGATACCTGGGGATCCTCGATTTCGCGACGGGAGCGGTTTCGCGGGAATCCAAGCAGGTGGGGCTCATCCTGGATGCGGCCTGTCTGGCCGGCACCATCATGGCAACCGGCGAGGATCGGGTCGAGATCATCCGGGACGGACTCCACGCTTCGCCGGTCCCCGCAGGTGAAATCAATGGTGCCGGTTTGATAGTTCCGATGGGCATCATTTTCGAGGATGTGGCTTACGGGAAATCCCTGACGCCGGCCAACGGCCTGGCGGCGATGGAACTCGGGGGGACCGATGGACTCCTGTGGTCGTTGGACCTGGGCCTGGGGTTCAATGGCATCCACACCATGGTCCATCACGGCACCACCGTGGCCGTGCTGACCGGTAGCGGCTACCTGACCCTGGCCACCATTTCAAGGTATGACGCCGTTCAACGCGGCACCCTATTCATGACGGACTACTCCCGAACCCTGTCCGACCGGACGATGGCCTTCCTGGACGGCGAAACGTTGATTGTCCTGGACCGGGGCAACGGGACGCCGGAATCCTATCTCCGGGTGATCGACATTTCCGATCTGGATGACCCCCAACAGATCGGCCAATATCCACTCCCGAAAAGAGGCAGCGGGGATGCCCTGATCGAGGGTTCCCGAGTCCTGGTGGCTTACAACTTCGAGTTGCTGATTTTCGACGCCCAGGATGCCCAGAATCTCCAATCGCTCGGGACCCATGTGTTCGATGACACCGGCACCCGGATTTACTCCAGGGACCAGTGGGTGTATGTCGTGCACCGGGGTTCTCAGACCACCCTTCAAGGGTCGGAAAATCTGGAGGTTTGGAATTTTGCCGACCCTTCAGCACCGAGCTTTTCCCATCAAATGAATATCGCCAGGGCCTCGAACCTGGTTTTTGCCGAAAATTGGGCCTACCAGGCTGGTACCGGGTTGATCCTTGATATTTCGGATCCGAGTCAGCCGGTGCCCGCCGGGAATTTTTCCCTGGCCAATACCTCGGTCAGCCAGATGACCCACGTTCTGGCCAGCAGGGAATACATCCTGACCGGGTACATGGCCTCTGGACATGGACATTTCCTGGCTGCCCATTTGGGCACGGGGGAAATTTCCGCAGTGGAGGACGCGATTCCGGAGGCCGGGGCCGGTTTGGCCCTGGAGGCCTTTCCCAATCCTTTCAATCCACGGGTGACCCTGAAATTCGAAGTGGCCGCGGGGGCGTCCGCCCAGCTGGATATCTTCGATTTGAGGGGGCGCTTGGTGGCCCCTCTTGGAGCCAGATACCGTGGACCAGGGCCTCACCGCGTGACCTGGGACGGCCGCGATGTTCGGGGCAGGGAATTGCCCTCGGGAGTTTATCTGGCCCGGATGACCACCGGGGAAGAATCCGCGGCGGTCAAAGTCGTTTTGGCCAAGTGATGTGAACCAAATACTAAGACTCCATTCATGTGAGGGCGATTCATGAAAACTTATTTCCAGAGGTCGATGATCCTATTCGCCCTTCTCCTCTTGGCTCCCTGGATTCCCAGGGCCGCTGCTGATCCCGCGGATTATTCCGTCTATCCCCATCTCGACCATACCGAGTACCTGGACGGCGCATCCTACGCGGTTGAGTCCTATACCCTTTGGAGCCGTGATTTTTTCGCTGTGGCCAATGAAAATTCCGACCTCCACCTCTACGAAGTTGTTGGCGGAACCGTGGTTCCTTTGGGCATCGGGCAGACCGTGGGGGATGACCGTGATGTCGTGATCAAGGGCTGGCACGCCTTCGTGGCCACGGTCAGTGGTTTGTCGTCCGTCAACGTGGCCGTGCCCGAAAGCCCGTTCCGGACGGACTTCCTCAATCTGGCCGGCGAGCCGGTTCGCCTCGATGCCTCAGCCACGCACGCGTTTGTCGCCTGCGGGTCCGCTGGATTGGTGGTTGTGGACATTTCCGACCCGCAGAATTTGTCCCTCGTCGGCAGTTATGGGTCGAGTGTGAGGGCGGTCTGCCTGGACGGTGACCGGCTGGGGATCGTCAACGAAGATCAGTTTGAAATCCTGGATGTGACCGTTCCTGCGGCCCCCGTCCTTCTGGGGTCCATTGATATTGACATATGGCAAAGCAATATTGATGTCGTTCTCCAGGGAGATGTTGCCTATGCCTCCCGGTGGTGGGCTGTAACCCAGCTTGATGTGTCCGATCCGGGTGCCATCACGGCCACGAAGGACTTGCCGATCGCGTCATCTTCTTACGGTCATCGAATGGAGATAAGGGGAGCGGAACTGTTTTATGCGGGTGGCCGAAGTCTGACCTTTGCAGATTTCGCAACCGGTACCGTCACCCGGAGTTCGGGTCAGGTGGGACTGATAAGGGATGCGGCCGTCATTGCCGGCAAGATCGTGGCCGGGGGTGAGGATCGTGTGGCATTCTTCGAGGATGGTCTCCACGCCCATCCCCCCACGGGTGATGTCCCCAACAGCATATTGATGGAACCCAGGGGCATCATCCTGGATAATCTCCTCTTTGGGCTTTCCAGGTCGGCTCCGACCATGCTTGTCGCCACCGAATTGGGGGCAGGGGGCGGGCTGCTGTGGAACCTGGACCTGGGAACAACGATCCGAGGTATGGCGCAGCGGGGAACAACCCTGGTGACCCTGACTCCCACCGGCGATCTGTCCCTTGTCACCGTATCCCGGCATGGCGCCATCTTGCGGAGTACCTTGAACTTGCCGGGGAATTTCTATACCCCGTACAACCAGGACCGAACGGTGGCCTTTCTCGACGATCAGACCCTCGTGGTTCTGGACGAGCGCTATGGAGGGGGCTCGGGTCCCAGGAACATCCGGGTGGTTGACATCTCCAACCCAGGTCAACCGGTTCAAATAGGGCAATACAACCTGATTGTCGAAAATAATGGATTGCCGGAGCATGTCATGGTGGCCGGCACCAAGGTCGTGGTGACTTGCCCAGGCGGATATGAGGTTTTCGATGCCCAGGACAGGCTATCCCTGCAATCGCTGGCTTATCATTCCCTGAATATCACGGGAAACACCTCCGCTCAGGTCCAGGCGCGGGATTCCTGGTTGTATGTGTTTATCGACACTCCCGTTTCGCACATCGGGGAGGTCGGGCCTGAGCGCCTCGACACCTGGGATATATCCGATCCCGTAACGCCGGCTCTTGTTAGTCAATTGAATCTGGCTTCACCTGGTCATCTGGTTTATTCCGGGGATTGGGCTTACCAAGGAGATTCGGGGCTGATTCTGGACTTTTCGGATCCGGCGAATCCGGTCCCGGCGGGAAACTTCTCCCAGCCTCCGGCGCCAAACGTGCGATGGGTAAGGATTTACGCCAGCGGGGAATTCGTCGTGGAGGATCATGTCCTCAATGGCGACAACCTGGGAAGCTTTGCCCATTTTCTGGCAGCCCAAGGGGCGACCGGAGCCATTTCCGCGGTGGAAGAGAGTCTCCCCAAGCCGGGATACGGCTTGACCCTGCAGGCGGTTCCCAATCCATTCAATCCGCGCGTCTCTTTACAGTTCGATCTACCCGAGGCCTCCCTGACCAGATTGGAAATTTTCGACCTGCGTGGTCGTTTGGTCGCCGACCTGGGTGAGAAATTCCGTCAAGCCGGCCCCCAGAGCGCGACCTGGGACGGGGTGGATCGGCAGGGCCAGGACCTTCCTTCGGGGGTCTATCTGGCCAGGGTTTTGACGCCGAAAAGCGCCGCTTCGAAGAAAATTGTCCTGGCCCGCTGAGGCGGATGCCCCAACCCCCCAAATAGGTGCAAAAAAATACCGCAAACCTTGACAAAGCAGGGGCCTGCGGTTAATGTTCCCGATCCACGACTGCGGCCGAGGGCGGCTGCAGTTGTGTTTGATTGCGCCTAAATCGTGAAGAATCATAGATTTAGTTGCCTTGAGATTTGTCTAGCGGGAGCCCGTTGGAGCACCGCTGGAATACCAGAAGCAGGAGTTCGAAGTTGCCTACACTGAATCAGTTGGTCCGGAAGGGCCGCAAGCCCCAGACGCAGAAGAGCAAGTGCCCTGCCCTGCAGGCCTGTCCCCAGCGTAAGGGTGTCTGCACCCGCGTCTATACCCAGACGCCCAAGAAGCCCAACAGTGCGCTGCGGAAGATCGCGCGTGTCCGGCTGACCAACGGCATCGAAGTGACCGCCTACATCCCGGGCGAGGGTCACAACCTGCAGGAGCACAGCATCGTGCTGGTCCGTGGCGGCCGGGTGAAGGATCTCCCCGGTGTCCGCTACCACATCATTCGCGGCACGCAAGACGCCTCCGGCGTTGACGATCGCCGCCAGGGCCGTTCCAAGTACGGCGCCAAGAGGCCGCGCACCTAGATATCAGGAAATTGAGCGCCTGAGGGCGTTGGTGAATTTTGCCGGCCCGGCCGGCGTAGATAGCGGAAAGACCGCCCAGGAGAAAAGAAATGTCGCGACGCAGGTCCCCCGAAAAGCGAGTTTCGCCCGCCGACCCCCGGTTCGGCGACATGATGGTGACCAAGTTCATCAACTACTGCATGAGGGATGGCAAGCGTAGCGTCTCCGAGAAGTCTTTCTACAGCGCACTGGAAATGATCAAGGACAGGAGCGGCCAGGATGGCATCGACGTCTTCCGCACCGCCCTGAACAACGTCAAACCCAGTGTCGAAGTGAAATCCCGGCGCATCGGCGGAGCCACCTACCAGGTGCCTGTCGAGGTCCGGAATGAACGGCGGACCCAGCTGGCCATGCGCTGGCTGATCGGTTTCGCCCGCAGTCGCCCCGAAAACACCTTTGCTGAAAGGT
>CBDTUS010000198.1:0-6687 GCA_965363725.1 uncultured bacterium
GGATGTCGGAGAGGGGAGCCATCAGCGGCATGGTCACCGCGGCCTGGCCGCTGCCCGAGGGGATCAAAAGGTTCAGCGTCGATTCGAAGGTGAGCATGCCGACCGCGGCCACGTAACGCGGCACCTGGCTCAACAGGGTGGCCGCTCCATGGACGATGGTGTCCATGACCTGGGCCTCGGCCAGAACCACGCTGATGCCGCGGGCGAAGCCCACCACCAGGGCCGCCACGACCATGTCGCGCATGCCTTCCACGAAAGCGTCGGTGGCGTCGTCCAAGGGGAGGCGGGCGATCAGCATCGCCACGAGGCCCATCAGGAAGAAGCCGCCGGCCATGTCGGCCATCCACCAACCGTACCGTTGTACGGCGAAGAGGATGAACCCGAAGATCGCGCTACAGACCAGGATGATGGCGGTGTGATGGCTGCCGTAGACTTCGTTGTCGCCGGGACCTTCGTCCAGGATGAAAGGGTCGTCCGGCATGTAGCCATTGGCGGGATCGGCCTTGATGCGCGCCCCGTAGCGCAAAAGGTAGACGATCGACACGGTGATCGCGCAGCAGAAGAGGACCAGGCGCAGGGGAATCCCGCTGTTGAGCGGCAGCTCCGCGATGCCCTGGGCGACGTTCACGGTAAAGGGGTTGGTGGTCGAGGCGGCAAAGCCCGTTTCGGCGGCCACGAAGACCAGCGCCATACCGTAGATGCGGTCGTATCCGAGTTTCTTGGACACGATCAGGAAAACGGGAATCAAGGGGATGAATTCTTCGCCCATGCCCAGGGTGGAGCCCCCGGCGGCCAGGACCACCATCAGGACGGCGGTCAACAGGGGTCCCCGGTCGCCCAGCTTGCGCAGGAGGCGGTTGATAGCCGCGGTGATCACTCCGGTGCGCTGCAGGATCCCGAAGGCGCCCCCGATGATGAAGATGAAGAAGATGATGTCGGCGGCGGCCTCGAGTCCGCGGGGGATGGCCGTCAGAAAACTCTTCAGGCCGATGGGGGTGGCCTTGCCCTCGACCGGATCATCCAGCAGCACGCCCTTGAGCGTGATGTTCTTGTCGATGTGCCGGAAAGTGCCCGGCACCAGGAGGGTGCGCTCGTGGCCGTCGATCTCCTTGGTCTCGCGCTGGTAGGATCCCGAAGGGATGATCCAGGTCAAGACCGAGCAGACCAGGATCACCATGGTCAGCAGCACGAAGACGTGGGGGACCTTGAAGCGGGGACGGGAAAAGGACACGCAGGGCTCCTGTGGGGAAAGTTATTTGAGGACGCGCCGCATGATCATGCGGGCGTCCGACGGCCGGGCGCATTCGACGAATCCCGCGCGGGCAAATATTTCCGGAAATCCCATGAAGCTGGATACCGGGGGCAGCTTGCCGTGGCGGGGAACGGTCGGGTAGGCCTCGATCACCTGGCCACCCTGGGCGCGCACGTAATCCACGGCCCCCTGAATCATAAATTCAGCCAATCCTTTGCCCCGGTAACCTTTACCGACAAAGAGACAGGGCAGGGACCAGACCGGGATGTCGTCGATGGGCTTCAAAACACGCGAGCGACCGATGGATGGAAAATCTTCTCGCGGGCCCAGCGCGCACCAGACCGCGGGTTCACCATCGACATAGCCTATCAGGCCGGGAACCGATCCGCCATCGACCAGTTTCTTGAGAGCCAGCCGGTTCTTTTCCCCCTGGCAGGCCTCGAACTCCTTGCGCGTGGTGCGCCACCACATGCACCAGCAGCCGCCGTAGGCTCCGCGCTCTCCGAACAAGGTCTCGAAGTCAGCCCAGCGTTCAGGCGTCAGTGGGTGGATGTCCAATTGGAGGCCGCTCATGGTTCGAAAGTCGAGACGTTGGCGACCTTCACCCATTTTCCGCCCACATTTTCGTAGGTCATGATGCCCGCGTAGGTGAACGACCGGGTCCGGGTACCGCCTTGGCCGTCGGGTTCCTGGCGAGTGACGCCCATCCGGGAGATTACCCAGCCCATGGTGCCGTCGGCCGAGACCTCGGCGTGGGGGACCCCAAGATCCTCGTATTTTTCGTATTCCGCCCCGGCCAGGTAGTCGGTGAAGAAGTCCCGGATCTCCTGGTGGGATTGCCGGGTGATCCGGCCGTCGCCCACGTGGATGAATTCCTCGGGAAGGGTCTTCATCAGGCCGGCCACGTCGCCGTCGACGTGGGCCTGGATGTCGGCCAGATGGATGCGCAGAAGCTCGATCTTCTCCGCCTCGACATCGACGGTCCGGTCGCAGCCCACGACCACCGCCAGTGAGGCCAACACGAGAATCAGTACCGGGATTCGCTTCATGATAAAGCCCCCTTCATGGTGCTATGCGCCGGCCGCGTCCGGGTCGAAACCAGGGGTCATGGGCTGGCCAGGGCATCCCACAGAATCTCCGCCACCAATCGCATGCCGATTTCGACAGCCCGTTCATCGGGATCGAAGGCGGCGCTGTGCAGGGTCATGGGACGGTCCGGCCGTCCCACCCCCAGGCGAAACTGGAAACCCGGAACCTCGCGCCCGAAACGGGAAAAATCCTCGCCGCCCATGCCGGGGGCGTAGGTGATGACGTTGTCGTCGCCCAGCACCCGGCGCGCCGTGGCCAGGACGTCGGCCACCAGCTCCGGATCGTTGTAACCCGAAGGCGTACCCCAAAAATATTCCAGTTCCGGCTCGGGAGCACCGGCCGCCGAGGCGAGACCCATGACGGTGCGTTCGATCCTTTGACGGATCAACTCGCGGGTCGCGTCGTCCTGGGTCCGGACGGTGGCCTGCAGGGTCACCGACCCGGGTATGACGTTCCCCTTGGTGCCCCCGTGGATACTGCCGACCGAGATGACCGCATGGGTGTTCACATCGATCTGGCGGGCCACGAGATCATTCAGGGCCAGGACTATTCTGGCGGCGAGGGTCACCGGATCGATGGCCAGGTGGGGATACGCGCCGTGTCCACCCCGGCCGTGGACCACCAGCTCGAAACCGTCGACGTTGGCCGACGACCAGCCTGGACAAGCTCCGATCTTGCCCACCTCGATCGTCGGATGGTCGTGCAGGGCGAGGGCTATTTGCGGCTTGCGGCCATCGGCGAAGACCCCGGCTGCCAGCATGGCCTCGGCTCCGGCTCCGGTCTCCTCGGCCGGCTGGAAGATCCACAGGATGCTGCCTGCCATTTCCTCACGTAGGTCCGCCAGAATCCGCATGGCGCCCAGGGCTACGCTCATGTGGATGTCGTGTCCACAGGCGTGCATGACGCCCACACTGCGCCCGCCCGAGAGAGTGTCATGCCAGGTGGAGGAGAAAGGGAGGCCGGTGGCTTCGGTGACGGGCAACCCGTCGATGTCGGCACGCCAGGCGATCAACGGTCCCGGCAGGCCTCCGCGCAGGATCGCCACCAGGCCGGTGCCCCAGTCGCCGTCTATCAGTTCGACGCCCTCAATCCCGGCGAGGCTGTTTCGCAGGTAGGCCTGGGTCTTGAACTCGCGATCCGAAAGCTCGGGAAATTCGTGAAGATGACGGCGGTCGGCGATGGTGGCCGCCTGGTGACCGTCGGCGACGGAGGCGAAGTCGGGCGCAGCGAAACAGATATTGATGGAAACCGCGACAACCAGCCAAGTGGCGGTCAGGGAGATCCTGAGGCTGAATCGAGTCAAGACCATGCTCCGATCGTGCGAGGGAAAGCTCACAATTTCCTGGACCGGCCGATTCGGTCAATTCTTCTGTCGAGCCCCAGGGTCCTCAACTCCATCTTGCCTCAGGCCGCCTGGGGGTGCAACATTCTTCATGAAATACCGCATTAATGCTGGTCCGGGGACCCGATTGGGGACCCGATTCTATCGTTTACCCGCATTGGAGGTCTCCCGTGAAACGCCTCACCCTCTTCCTTGTCACCTTGTCTGTCCTGGCGGCCGGCGCCGTTTTCGCCGATACCGTCGAGCCCGGCTACGTCATGCGCTGGGCCGATATCGGCGGCGGCAACATCGTGTTTACCTACGAGGACGACCTGTGGCTCGTGCCCGAAGCTGGGGGCGACGCCCGCCGGGTCACCAGCCACACCGGCACAGAGATGGCCGCCAAGTTCAACAAGGACGGTTCGAAGCTGGCGTTCACCGGCGGGTATGACGGAGGCAACGACGTCTACGTGATGGACGTGATGGGCGGCGTGCCTAAGCGGCTGACCTGGCACCCCTCCGGAGACACCATGCTCGACTGGTGCCCTGACGAGGACGGGGTGGTGATCCGGTCGAACCGGGTCTATCCCTACCGCGGCCAGCTCTACAAGGTGTTCTTCGACGGCCGCATGCCCTTCCGCCTGCCCGTGGACCGCGGCTCCCTGGCGGCGGTCGCCCCGGATCACAGCGGCGTGGCCTACAACCGCATCGGCCGCCAGGCCCGTACCTGGAAACGCTACGAGGGCGGCATGGCCCAGGACATCTGGGTCAAGGACTTCGCCAGCGGCGAGATCAACAAGATCACCGACTGGCAGGGCACCGACAACTTCCCCATGTGGGAGGGCGGGACCATCTACTTCACCAGCGACCGCGAAGACGGCACGCTGAACATCTACGGCTACGACACGGCCGGTAAACAGACCGTGCGTCTGACTCATTTCCAGGAATACGACGTCAAGTATCCCTCCATCGGCGACGGCAAGATCGTGTTCCAGCACGGCGCGGGCCTGAAGGTGCTGGATATCGCGTCCGGCCAGGTGCGCGAAGTGGCGATCAACATTCCCAGCGACCGGCGCCACGTGCGCGAGGAACTGATCGAGGCCGAGTCTCGGGGCGGGTCTTTCGGCCTGTCGCCCGGAGGCGAACGCGTGGCCCTGGAAGCCCGGGGCGAGATCCTGAACCTGCCCGCGGACGAGGGCGACGCTCTGAACCTGACCCGCACCAGCGGCTCGCGCGAGAAGAACGCCACCTGGAGTCCCGACGGCCGCTGGGTGGCCTTCGTGTCCGACAGGACCGGCGAAGAGGCCATCTATCTGGTAGACCAGCGGGGCGAAGGCGAGTGGCAAAAGGTGACCGACGGACAGCACGGTTTCATGAACCAGCCGGTCTGGTCGCCCGACAGCAAGTACCTGGTGTTCAGCGACAAGTACATGAAGCTGAACCTGGTGGATGTCGCCGCCGGCAAGACCACCGAGATAGCCCACAGCGACTACGACGACGCCTGGGAGCGCTGGGGCATCATGGATTACGTGTGGTCCCCGGACAGCAAGTGGATCGCCTACACCTCGCAGACGCAGACCATGAACGAGGCCATCTGGCTGTTTGATGTGGCCAAGGGCGATAACCACAAGATCACCGACGACATGACCAACGACTGGTCGCCCTCGTTTTCGGGCTGCGGCAAGCACCTGTTCTTCCTGTCGAATCGGACCTTCAATCCCATCATGGGGCGCCAGGACCAGACCTATGTTTTCCTGAAAATGGCGCGGCCCTACATGGTGCTGCTTGCAGCCGGTGAACATTCGCCCTTCCATGACGACGACGTGAGCGTGCCGGTCGGCGAAGACGAGGATGAAGACAAGGACAAGGACAAGAAAGACAAGAAGGGCGACAAGCCGGCAACGAAGGTCGACCTGGAGGGGATCGCCGGCCGGGTGATCGCCTGCCCCGAAGTGGAGGCCGACAACTACTTCCGCCTGGAAGCCGTCAAGGGCGGTTTCCTGATGCTGAAGAAGGATGAGCCCGAGTTCCTCAAGTACCAGAATGTCGACGACGGTACCCACGACGAGCTGGAACTGATCAAGTACAAGGTGGCCGACCAGGAGGTCGAAAGCCTGATGAACGGGATCGCGAACTACCATCTGAGCGCCGACGGCGCCAAGATGATCTACCGCGCGGGCGGCAACTATGGCGTGGTCGACGCGGGCCAGAAGGCCAAGGTCGGCGACGGCAAGGTCAAGCCCGACGCCGTGAAACTGCGGATCGACCGGCTGGCGGAGTTCGAGCAGATCTTCGCCGAGGCCTGGCGCATCCAGCGCGACTGGTTCTACGACCAGAATATGCACGGTGTGGACTGGCAGGGCATGCACGACAAGTACCAGCCCTTCGTGGCCGGCTGCGGTACCCGGGGAGACCTGAACTTCCTGATCGGCGAGATGATCGCCGAGCTGAACATCGGCCACACCTACATCTTCGGCGGGGACTACGAGGACCGGGGCACAAGGGTCTCGACCGGCTTGCTGGGCGCCGAATTCGCCTCTGAAGAAGGGGCCGACTTCTACAAGATCGCGGCCATCGTTCCCGGCGTGCCCTGGGACGACCGCTATCGTTCACCGCTGGCCGAGCCCGGCGTGAATATTGGCGAAGGGGACTACCTGATCGCCATCGACGGCGTGGAGGTTCGCAACGGCGACAACGTCTACCGGCATCTGGTGGACAAGTCGGGCAAGATGGTGACGCTGACCACCAACAAGGATCCCAAGGCCAAGGGGGCCACCTCCACCCGGGTTCGGGCCCTGCGCGGCGAGTACGGTCTGCGCTACCGCGCCTGGGTCGACGCCAATCTGGACTACGTGACCGAAAAGACCGACAGCCGCATCGGCTATGTCCACGTGCCCAACATGATGGACGCCGGCCTGGTCGAATTCGGCCGCAGCTACTATCCGCAGACCTGGAAAGACGCCATGATCATCGACGAACGCTACAACGGCGGCGGCTTCGTCGGCGACATGATCATCGACCGCCT
>CBDTUS010000199.1:0-6661 GCA_965363725.1 uncultured bacterium
CCTAGTAGATTTTCCTCGTCATCCACCCCGCCGATGCGCCACATCTCCTCGAGGTGCACCTTCACCGGACCCTCGACCGGTTCGGCCCCGTTGGCGGTGACGGGGATCTCCGCCTGGACGGCGCCGGACAGACAAAACATGACGGTGACGGCACCGAGGAAGATCAGAAGGCTTTTTCGGTAGGACACAACGGCCTCGCTTGATGAAGGGTCAGGGATTCACCCTTACCCAACGTTCGGTTCGGAATTTACCAGCGAAACCCTATTTCACCCGGTAGCAGGTGACCGACATGGGTTCGGCTTCTTCATCATCCTCGGTAGAGGCGGCGCCGCCGAACTGCGAAAGCGCGGCATCCCAGAACCCACCCACCTTGAAGGCCAAGTCGTCGCCGGCGAAGAACAACATGTCCTCCTGGGGATTGCCCTCGCAGATCACTTCCACCTGATTCTCGAAGACCCCTTCGGGACTGAAGACATCGAAGTAGGTGAAGGCGCCGGGGGTCTCAGTCCACATGGCCCGGCTGTTGAGGATCCACACGGATCCGTCGTCGGCCATGCGGATGATTTCGACATCCGGTTCGGTGTCTTCCCAGCTGACTGGCGCGTTGGGGGCCTGCTGACTCTGGATGGTCTCCATGATCCGCTGCCAGATGCCCGCGGCCCGTTCATCCCTCACCCACGGCTCGTATTCGCGGGAAAAGACCCGTTCCAGGGTGCCGTCGGCGTTGAACAGGCTCACCTCGTACCCGTTGCGCGGGATGGCCACTGCCACCCGGCCGTCCTGCCCCACGTCGAAACGGCGGTCGGCGCCGTCGATGAGGGTTTTTTCATCGAACTCCAGTTCCTGGAACTTGATGGTCAGCGTGTTGGAGGCAAAGGTCTGGTCGCGCAGCCCCTCGGTGGAGATGCTGCTGAGGAAGGTTTCGCGCGTGACGATTCCGGCCGTCTGGTCGATGTGCTGTTCAGTGCCGCCGGCCACGACCAGTCCGCCACCCGCCCTCAGGCCGCGCATGATGTAGAACGCACCCTTGGTGGGGTCGCCCACCGGCCAGGTGCCGGCCGAGGTGTTGTCCAGGTTCAGCTTGATGATCTTCCCGGGAAACGCCTGCAGCACCCCGATGGTGCCGTCGGGCAGGAAGCACATGTCGGTGGGACCGCGGAATTCCCCGGGTCCGTCGCCTTCCCGGCCCAGCGTGTTGACCAGCTCGCCCTCGGGGGAAAAGACGCTGATTTCGGAAAGCTGGGCATCCAGCAGGTAGATGTTGTGGTCATCGTCGATCAGGACCTTGTTGATGATCCCGAATATCGTTTCTTCGTCGTCCTCGCCGCCGACCTTCCAGAGCTCCTCCAGTTTCAGGGTCTGACGACCCCCGGCGGGCTCGGCTCCGTTGACGACGTGGAGGACCCCGTCCTTCATGACCTCTTCGGCGCCGACCGCGGGCATGGCCATGGCCAGGGCCACCAGTGCCAAAAGGGTCAGCAGGCAGGAAATTCGTTTTGGCAGGGTAAGCATGACGCCTCCTCGTCCGGACAACCGGAACAAAATGGGGAACCAGAAAATGGGGGACGGGAAACATACCCGCAACCCGGGGAGTTTATGCGGAGGCAGGCCAAAATGCCATACGTGGTTTGGCGCGCCTGTTTACCAATTAATCCTGCTCAACGCAGGCCTTCGGCCCACAGGACGGTCCGGTCGGCCACCTGGGTGAAATTCATGCCGCCCCGGACGGTCTGCACCTCCACCGGCAGGCCGTCCAGGTCCTTGAGGGCCTGCAGGATGGCCGGGCCCTGCCCGGCGATATTCGTTTCGTGGACAAAATCCGCCCAGGTGACGGCCAGATCCCGGGGGAAACCCGCCAATTGATCCCGAATGAAGGCGGAGTCGGCCTGCGGCCATGGGTCGAGGTCCCGGCCAGCGAAGATGAGCAGGGCCTTCAGGGCCTCAGGGCGGGAAATGGCGGTCTGAAGGGCGGCGGCGGCACCCCGGTCCGCGCCGGTCACAGACACCTCGAGGACGCCGAAGGTTTCGCGGGCCCAGTCCAGGCACGCTTCGGTTTCGCGGGGATAATGGGCGATCAGATCGGCGGGACGGGACCCCTCCGACGGCGCGAGCACCGGCACCAGGTAGATGGGGAATCCCCCGTCGGTGCCGGCCTTCAGCGTCGATTTCTGCCGTCCCTGTTCGTAGTTCTGACCCATGCGGTCGGCGATGGCACCGGTCATGGCGACCACCGCGGTCAGGGTGATGACGGGGTTCAGTTTTTTGGCGATTTTCCAGCCGCCCGGCAGGTAGGCGTGGCACAGCCGGGGGTCCCCGTCGGGACCGGTGTAGACCGCGACAAAGGACCCCTTGTCCGGCAGGATCGATCCGTTCTTGTCGGCGTTGTCGAGCAGCCGGCCCAGTTCGTCCAGCGCAGTGATGATGGCGCCGGGCCCCCGGCGCGGCGGATGAGCGGCCACGGCCTCTTCGATGGCGGTGAGGTGGTATTCGGCAGTCGGCTTTTCCTGGGCTGGCAGGACTTCGATACGTTCGCGGTAGGAGGCGCTCCATCCGGGAGCCAGTTGGAGCACGCTGGCGCCCCAGGTCTGGGTACGGCCCGACGGGAAATCCAGCTGGGCCTTGACGACGTAGGCCCCGGTTTTCAGGGCGGTGAAATCCGCCTGGCGGGTGATGTTATTGAGCCCCGGCACGAGGTCGATCGCCCCGTTGGCTTGCCCTCCGGGCAGCAGGGACTGGTCCGGCCCACCCAGGAAATCGATGGTCAATCGGCCGGGCCCCCTTTGGTCGGAGACGGCGATGAGATCGACGGTGATCGGCTTGGCGCCGCTGATGGTCCGGGACACCTTGCCGGCAAAAATTTCCTCGGCAACGGATTCGACCCGGAAGTTCAAAGGTACGATGCGGCGTTCCAGGGCATTGGGTCGGAAAGCGGCCGGGTCGGGCAGGACGGACGCCATCTTACCGCCTTCGGGACCGGCGATCCGCACCGCCGCGTTGAAGCCCATCCGGGCGTCTACCACGGGGTCATAGGGCAGGATACCGGCCCAGGGAATCAGGGCTTTCAATTCCAGGTGGTTCGATTCCGTGAGACGGATCTTGGGTTGCAGTTCGGAAATGATCTGCCACCGGTTCTGGGCAGCGAGGAAGAGTGCACCGGCTGGGCGCCCTTTTTCCGTACCGAAGGCGAAGAGGAAGTGGTTGTCGGTCCGGAAGCCCAATCCACCCTCACTGCCGGTGGGAAGCCCGAGGGTGACCACCAATCCGGGCCCCCCGTTCCAGGGCGCCAGCATGTCCGGGGCCACCAGAGAGGACCAGGCACCCGCAGCTCGCAGGACCAGATCGAGGCCGGCCGGGGTCCAGGTCAGGTCCATTTCCGGGGCATCTTCCACGGCGCCGGAGCCGGGACCGGGCTCCTCGGAGGGCAAACGCACCGCCGCTGATGTCTCCTGCCAGACCAGGTCCACGGCTCTGGAAGTGGCCAGGCTCGTCAGGCGGATCTGGTTTTCCAAAGCCAGTTCGACCATGGCAGGATGATATTTCAGATCCTGGAGATCGGGATCGTCCAGAGCTCGGGAAAAATCGTCGAACCCCGCGTTCACGGCCAGGGTGAAGGTGGTGATGGCCTCGTCCTTCAACCCGGCCGTATTTTCCAGACAGGCCTGGTTGTAGAGCATGATCTGATCGCCCGGGTATTGTTCATTGTAGGTCTGGCACAGGGGCAGGGCCTGGTCGCGGTCATCCTGTCTCATCAGCTCCATGATCTGGTCGGCCAGGAGGGTTTGGTCCTGGGAGGGCGGCTCGGCGAAAGAGGCGTTCGAACCGGGAAACAGTGACAGGACAGCCAGGGCCACCAGGAACAGGGAGGTCCGTGTCCGGAAAACGGTGGACTGCGCTGCGGGGAATCTCTTGGAGATCATGCCTTCCTTCCGGGTCGGTGCAGGTCCTGTGAATCCGAGTCCGCCAATGAATAAAAACCCCGCAGGGGTCGCACGGCAAGCTGGTTGTGACGCCCCCTGATTTGAACTAACATGGAATCAATAGCTCCTCGTGTCTTCGCCCGGTATCCGGGAAGTCCCGCATTGGCTGGAAGCCCCGCCGGACGGACGGGTCGGCGCGCCCCTGGCGCCAAAGCGAAAGAGGACGCCATGGCCATCATCCCCCTGCATATCGTCGACGCCTTTGCGGATCGGCCGTTCACGGGCAATCCCGCGGCCATCATTCCCAATGCGGGCCATCTGTCGGAAGCCGAAATGCTTCAGATCACCGACGAACTGTCCATGGAGGCGGGATTCGTGCTGCCTCCTGGTGTTGCCGATGCGGATGTCCGCCTGCGGTTTTTCACCAAACGGCGCGAGGCCATACTCAGTGGTCACGTGGTCATCGCCGCTTTCGCCTCCATGGCCGACCGGGGTTTTTACAAGCCCCATGCCGATGGTCTGGAGATCAGGCTGGAAACCGGGGCGGGAATCCTGCCGGTGACCTTGACCGCGAGCCAGGATGGTCGCACACGCATCAAACTCCAATTGCCCGAACCCCGTTTCGGTGAGCCGGTTCCCGCAGGAGAGGTGGCCGCCGCTCTCGATTTGCCCGCCGAATACTTGAGCCTGGGTGACCATGGGCCTCAGCGGGTGTCCTGCGGGTTCGATCAGATCATCGTCCCGGTAAACGATCGCAACGTCATGCGGGGGGTGTTCCGCGACATGGAGGCCATCGGGGATTTGACCGACCGCCGGGGAGTGGGGGGCATCACCCTGGTGTGTCCGGAGACCTACGGCCAGGAAGCGGATTTCCACTGCCGGTTCTTCCATCCCCGCGTCGGCGCCGATGAGGACGTGGCCAGCGGGACCTCGCTGGGCGCGGCCGCGGCCTATATCGTCGACCGGGGCCTGTTGCCGGTGGCCAACCCGGTCCGGGTGCTGACCGAGCAGGGACACTCCATGGGACGTCCCACCAGGGCGGAAATCCAGGTGCATACCCTGGACGGTAGGATCCGGGCGGTGGAACTTGTCGCCACCGGAGCGGTGGTGATGCGCGGTTCGTTCCATTTCAACCGGCGCGCGGTGCTGGCGGCCTATTGAAATCCCCAGGTGAAATCATCAGGGGGCCCGGCCACGGAAGGGGAGGCGGGGCGGCAGCCATGGGTTGTTGTCCCGCACCCTGAACCGGTATTTGGCGACCCTTGGCGGGGTCCTTATATTGAAATCGCCATTGCTGGACCTGCCGCCCCTTCCCTGGAAATGGAATCCCCATGAGGCCATCCGTCCTGTCTGCCGGTTTCCTGATCGCCGCGTACCTTGGCGTCCTGGTCCTTGCAGGCGGCTGCAGCGACGAGGAACAGGTGCCTTCCGGCCGTTACATGGAAGTGCTGGCCGTGGCGATCAATGTCGAGGACGGCAGCCCGGAGGCCGGTCTCAAGGTCATCCTGATGGACCCGGTGACAAACCTGCCTGTGGCGGGACCCTTGACCACGGATGAGCGGGGCGAGGCCCATTTCGGTGTGATGAAGGAACAGGCTCTGCAACTGTTGGCTTTCGGTGGTGTGGGCCTGCAGATTTTTTCCCTGCCCCCAGTCGGGAAGGCCGCCGGGCCGGGAAAATCGGGGCTCCCGCTGGTGTCTCCCGAGGCCGGGAAATCACCGGTTCCCATCCAGGAATATTTGTTCAGGGTTATCGCGGTCGCCCAGGATAGCCTGCCACGGATCTCGGGTACGGTGTTTGATGCGTCCAGCGGAACCCCGCTCGATCAGGTTTTTGTCAGTCTGTCCCCCTATTTGACCGGCTACGATGGCCGGACTGATCCCAGTGATGACGTGACTCTGCTGGATGGTTTATTTTCCGTTTCCCAGATTCCCTTCGCCCTGGATCCGGTGTCGGAAAATTTTTTCCAGGTCAGTCCCCTGCGGTTCACCAGGGCCGGCTATCGTCCGATCATCTTCACTCACAGGCCGCCAAACGGCAGCTCCGAACTGGATTTCCGAGGTATCCTGATCGGGATGGAGCGCCTGGCTCCGGAGGACACCGCTTCGGTCAGCGGACGTCTGTTGCGTGACGGCCTGCCTGTCGCCGGGGTGGGCGTTGGGATCGGGATCGTGGATCAGCCGGACGGCGAAAAGGCCGGCGCGGGCCTGCCGGGTTGGACGGGAATGACCGATGCCGAGGGCCGCTACGAAATCTCCGGCCTTCCTGCGGGGACGTATTTCCTGCAGCCCGGTTTTCCCGTGGGCGATGGAGCCTTCTTCCCGAACCAGCCGGGCATCGAACTGGTGGAGTTGTCTGCCGGCCAGTCCGTCGAGGCCACCGATCTGATCGTCCTGCACGAAATCACTCCCACGTCCCCTCTCCAGGGTGCGATGGTTTCCACGCCCCCCGACTCCCTGCACTGGACCCCGGTCCCCGGCGCAACCACCTACGAGGTCCGCTTCGACCGAGGCGTTCTCCCGGTGACCAACACCCACGCGATCGATCTGCCCGCAGACCTGGTTACCAATAGCGACCGCCACTTCTGGTACGTCCTGGCCTACGACGAATCGGATGAACTTTTGGGGGCCTTCCAGATCAGTGCCCGCTTCCTTTATTCCCCGGTGCCCTGACCTGATCCTGTTTTTCGTCTCGCACAAAGATGGACCCGAATAATCCGCAGGCCCGAAGGGCTGAGGACATTT
>CBDTUS010000200.1:0-6626 GCA_965363725.1 uncultured bacterium
GGGTTCGGGGCCGTGGGGTACGACGTGGTGCGGCGGCCTACCGGGGGCCGCGCCATCCTTCACGCCGACGAACTTACCTACGCCGTGATCGGATCTTCACCTGGCCCCGTGTTCGGGACCACGCTCCATGACACCTACATGAAGATCAACGAAGCCCTGCTGGCCTTTCTCGCCGGCCTGGGCATCGCGGCGGACATATCGCCGGGGGAGTCTCGGGACGAGGCCCGCGGGCCGGTGTGTTTCCAGAGCGCGGGGCGTCATGAAGTCTGTGTGGACGGAAAAAAGATCATCGGTTCCGCCCAGAGACGGACCGGCGGCGTTTTTCTCCAGCACGGATCCATCCTGGCGGGTCCCCGCCACCTGGAACTGGCCACCCTCCTGAAAGCAGGGACAGATCATGACCCCGACGAGTTGGCGGAGGTGACCACCGACCTTGGACAGCTGCTGGGCGCGCCGCAGGGTGGGACGGAGCTGGACGCCCTCGCGCCCCGTCTGGCCGACGCCTTCGGCCGTGTGCTGGGGCTGGAGCCGGTCCCCGCTTGACCGGTCCGTTCTTCCGGGGCTGCCTCTTGTCCTGCTTGACCATACGCCGCCGGACTCCCTACTATCAGCCCCATCTTTCAACCCACCCGAAGGGATGTCATGATTTCCTGGCTGGCGCGCAGGGTCGCCGTTTCGGTGCTGTTGGTCTTCGTCCTGATATCGGCGGTGTTTTTTGTCGTGCGCCTGGCGCCGGGCGATCCCCTGGACCAGGTGGTCGGAGAAGACCTGGGGCCGGAGGGCCGGGATCTCATCCGGCGGCAGATGGGCCTCGAAGGCTCCCTTGTGTCCCAGTACCTCAGCTGGCTGGGGGCCAGCATTCGGGGTGATTTCGGGACCAGTTTCAGCCAGCAGCGTTCGGTCGGAGGCATCATCGGCGAGGCCCTGCCGGCCACCCTGCTCCTGACGGTGACCGCCTACCTGCTGCACCTGCTGCTGGCGGCGGCGGCGGCCCTGGTGACGGCCAAGAGGCCGGGCGGAGCCCTGGACCAATGGGTTCAGGGGGTGGGCCTGGTCTTCTATTCCCTGCCCGCCTTCTGGCTCGGACTGATGCTGATCATGCTGCTGAGCCGCCAACTGGGCTGGTTCCCTGCGGGGGGCATGTACTCGCCGGACGCGAACTATCTCTCCTGGTGGGGCAAGGGAATCGATCTGTGGCGCCACCTGGCCCTGCCGGTGGCGACCTTGGCCCTGGGTTCGTTCATGGGGACCGCTCGCTACCTGCGGACTTCGCTCCAGGATGTCCTGGGCCAGGATTTCATCCTGGCCGCACGGGCCCGCGGGGTGCCCGAACGGCGGATCCTGATAAACCATGCCCTGCGCAATTCCCTGCTGCCGATGATCACTTTGATGGGATTGAGCCTGCCGTTCCTCCTCGGCGGGGCGGTCGTGGTCGAGATCGTGTTCGGCTGGCCGGGCATGGGCCGGGTGGCTGTCGAGGCCATCTGGGCGCGCGACTACCCGGTGATCATGGCCACGACCCTGGTGTCCGCCCTGACGGTGGTGGCGGGCTCCCTGCTCGCGGACATTCTCTACCGGTGGGCCGATCCCCGGGTCCGTCTCGCCGGGGAGGACACGGCTTGACCTGGCGATCCGAATCCGGGCATCCCGACCTTTTCCCCGCTGATCGGTGGTGGACCGATCCCCGTCTGCGGGCAGGTCTGATCCTTACTTTGGGGCTGGGGCTGGTCGCCATTCTGGCCCCCTGGCTGGCCCCGCAGGATCCCGCGGCCCTGGGGGAGGCGGCCGACCGGTTGGCCCCGCCGTCGGGGGGCCACCTGCTGGGCACCGACCTGCTCGGGCGCGACGTCCTGGTCAGGCTGGTGCACGGCAGCCGGGTGTCGCTGCTGGTCGGCTGGGTCAGCGTCCTGGTGGCGGTATTTCTCGGCACGGCCCTGGGCCTGGCAGCTGGGCTGGGGCCCCGCTGGCTCGACCGGGTCCTCATGAGCTTGACCGATGTGTTCCTGGCCTTCCCGCGCATCTTCCTGGTGCTGTTGCTGGTGTCCCTGACCACCCCGTCCCTGCTGCTGGTCATGACCGTCCTGGGCCTGACCGGCTGGATGGGCGTGGCCCGTCTGGTCCGCGCCGAGGCCCTCAGCCTGCGGGAACGCGATTTCGTGGCCGCGGCCCGCGGACTTGGCCTGTCACCCTGGCGGGTGGCGCTGCACCATGTGCTTCCGAATCTGCTGCCGACGGTGATCGTCGCGGCCACCCTGCGCGTCGGCGGCGCCATCCTGGCCGAATCGTTCCTGAGTTTTCTCGGGCTCGGGGCCCAGGAGCCGACCGTCAGCTGGGGCGCCATGATCCAGCAGGGCCGGGCCTATCTGCTGGAGGGATGGTGGCTGACGACCTTCCCGGGGATGGCCATCGCCCTGACGGTTCTTGGCTACAACCTGCTGGGCGAGGGGTTGCGGAAACGATTGGATCCCAAAAGCCTGCAGGTCGGGCGGCGGGAGGTTCGTGATGACTGATCTCCTGCGGGTGAAGAACCTCGAGGTGTCCTTCCCCGGTGGCCGGTCAGGCAGGGACAACGTGGTGCTGAAGGGGGTGGACTTCGCCATCGCCGAGGGCGAGGCCGTCGCCCTGGTGGGTCCTTCGGGGTGTGGCAAGAGCCTGTTGGCCCGCGCCCTCCTGGGGCTGTTGCCGGTCGGCGCGCGCTCATCCGGTGACATCACCTGGCAGAAAGAACGACTGGTTGACCCGGACGGCCCGGCCTGGCGGCGGGTCCGGGGCGCGGGCATGTCCCTGGTGCTCCAGGAACCCCAGACAAGTCTCAACCCGGTTCTGACGGTCGGTGACCAGATCGCCGAAACCGTTCGCCTCCACCAGGCGGTGTCCCGTCGGCAGGCCCAGAGTCAGGCCGTGACTCTGCTGACAGAGATGAACATTTCCGATCCCGGCGACAAGGCACGGAGCTATCCCCACCAGTTGAGCGGCGGCATGAGGCAGAGGGTGCTTCTGGCCGCCGCCCTGGCCTGTGATCCGGACCTGTTGATCGCCGATGAACCCACCACCGCTCTGGACGTCACCGTCCAGCGGGACATCCTGGCGGTGATCCACCGGGTGTGCCGCGAGCGCGGGATGGCCCTGTTGTTCATCACCCACGACCACGACCTGGTGCCCCTGGTGGCGACCCGGATGATGACCATGGCCGCCGGCCGTATCGCCGCGGTCAGCGGTCCCCGGGTCGAAGAAAGCGGGTCCGAGGGGGAGGATCAGGCCACTGACCCCGGCATTCGGCTGGAGGAAGTGCCTCCCTCGCCGGACGGTCCGGTCCCCGTGCTCCAGGCGAGGAATCTGGTGGCCGGATACGGGACGAATCGTTCGCCGGCCGGGCGTCGAACCCGTGCCGCGGTGGCGGGCGTGGACCTGGATCTGGTCGCCGGCAGGGCCCTGGGTCTGGCCGGGGAGTCGGGCTGCGGCAAGACAACCCTGGGCCGGGCGCTGTCCCGTCACCTGAAACCGCTGGCCGGTTCCCTGAAATTCGAGGGGTCGGATTTTTCCTCCCTGGCCGGGCGTGACCTCCGCCGAGGACGCCGGCGAGTCCAGATGCTGTTCCAGGACCCGGCCGGCTCCCTCAACCCCCGCCAGAGAATCCATGACGCCCTGAACGAAGCGCTGCCCCAGCCGGATCCACATCGGGTAGGCGAACTGTTGAAGGAGGTGGGATTGAACCAGGACCTGGCCGCCCGCTATCCCCATGAACTCTCCGGGGGCCAGCGGCAGCGAGTCGCGCTGGCGCGCTGTCTGGCTGCAGATCCTGAGGTGCTGATTGCGGACGAACCGACCAGCGCCTTGGACGCCGTTTCGCGGGATCGGGTCTTGGATCTATTGCGGCGGACCATGACCCGACGGGGACTGGCGCTGCTTCTCATCTCCCATGACCTGGAAATTCTCCACACCGTCTGCGACAAGGTGGCGGTGATGTTTGGGGGGTTGATCGTGGAGTCCTACCCGGTGGGCGAGAGGGTGAGCGCGAGACATCCCTACACGCTCGAAATGTTGGCGGCCTTGCCCTCGGAACTCAGGCGCAAGACTTTCCCTTGGGCCGACACGGTTCACCGCTCGGGGAAAAACTCGCGGCCGCCAGTGAGGGGCTGCCCGTGGGCGGGCCGGTGTCCCTTGCAGAAATCACATTGCGTCAAGGAGTTGCCAACCCTTGAAGAGGTATCGGCGGATCATTGGGTGCGCTGCCCCGAGACGCAGGGCGGGGCTCCCTCACAATTTATTGACACGATATAGGCCAATCTCTATATTCAAACACCAGTTGCGGCACGGGTTACCATTCCCAGTGAATCAGGTTCCCCAAGTGCCTTCTAGGACCGGCGGAAACGCCCTTTTCAGCAGGCACCCCACACTGCCCGGCTAAGGTTCAGTGCATAATTTTAAAGATCAATCCAATGGTTCCCTGCGGAACCCCGATTCAGCCGGATTAGTTCCCTTGGAAAGGAGCGTTGGTATGCTCCGGCGTCCCCGGTTCACATGGATTCTGTCCCTGATTCTGCTCCTGCTTGTCGTTGCCATGACGATGCCGGTTGATGCCTCCGCGCAGGGTGCACCGGCCACCATCAAGGGTACCGTCAGGGACAAGGAGTCCGGGGAACTCCTCGACTATGCCAACGTCCTTCTGGTCGGAACCACCCGGGGTACCATGTCTCTCGGCGGGGGAATCTTCTATTTCAACGGCATGGCGCCGGGCACCTACACCATCAAGGTCCTATACCTCGGCTACGCGCCGGTCGAACAGACGGTGACCCTCCGTGCCGGGGACATCGAATCCCTGACCTTTGACCTCGAGACCGTGATCGTCGAAACCCTGCAGGCCTTTGACGTCGAGGGCGCCGAGTACATGGTCGAGGTCAAGAGCTCCGTCACCGAACACACCGTGAGTTCGGAAACATTCCAGAAATACGCCATCGATTCCGTGGATGATGCCCTGTCTAAGCAGGCCGGCGTGGTCATGCGCGCAGGCGAACTGTTCGTGCGCGGCGGCCGTTCCGGCGAAGTTTCCATGCAGATCGACGGCGTCTCGGTGGACAACCCCATCGGTACCGGGTCTCTTGAGGTGTCCTCCCTGGCCGTCGACAACATGAGCATGGTGACCGGCGGTCTGGACGCCAAGTACGGCAACGCCCTGTCCGGCGTGGTGAACATTACGACCAAGGAAGGTGGCGAAAGGTTCGGCGGAGGCTTCCGCTTCCTGACCGACGATTTCGGTCGCCAGGACAAGACCTTCACCAACTACGACCGTTTCGAATACGGCCTCGGCGGGCCGACGCCCATGAAGGGTCTGACCTACTATTTTGCCGGCGACCTGATCTTCACCGACACCGAGAACACGTCCGTGGCCCACCGGCCGGAGTACAAGGTCAACGTCGGAAACACCACGCTGTTCAAGTTCCGCCGCCGCCAGTTCAACCAGGCCAAGGGTTCATTGAAATTGGGCTACACCCTCAGCCCGGACAAAAAGGTCACCGCGGAGTACTCCTATTCCACTACCCTGGCCGAGCGCTATGCTCCCAACTGGAACGTGGAGGGGTACGCCAAGCGGATCATCTACATGCCCGAGGTCCTGCTGAACAACCGGAACGAATGGGTCGTCATCGGGAACTCCATTCCGGTGTACTACGGGCCCTGGTACGAGAACATGCTGCAGAACGCCCGGACCGCGGTCGTGATCGACACCCGCAACTCCAGCGAGATCCGGACCGCCTTGCCCATCCTCGAAGTGCGCAGCGCCAGCGACAACCAGCTCAAGACCGTTGTCGCCCACGCCGAGTTCGATGGATTCCGCTATCCGTACTCGTCCTTCTCGACGGTTTCCGAGGATAGCGCCTACACGTCGTTCAATTCCGCCAACCGCCTGAACCAGACCAAAAACATCGGTCAGGTGGCCAAGATCGTGTGGCGCCACAATCTTTCCGAATCGACCTTCTACACCGTGCGACTGGGTCTGGTGGCCTTCGATACACGCAGCGACGTCGAGGGCAAGGATCCCTGGGAATACAACCACGGCGGCATCCGCAGCCCCGGCCTTTACTTCGGGCAGCGCAACCTGTACCTGCAGGGCACGGACTACTACACCGATCCGTTGAGCTCCTACTTCGTCACCACCAGCGACAACTTCACCTACTTCGAGGAGTACAGCCGAACCTACAGCCTCGGTTTCGAACTGGTGAGCAACCGCTGGGAAGGCCACCTGGTCGAAACGGGCGTGGGTGTCCGGTACAATGACCTGGAACGGTACGGGATCGTAGGGCAATAGAAGGTTTGTTTGTCGCCGCCGGTTGCAATTATGTAATCGGTGGTGGCATAAGATACGTCCCACAACCAATTGCCAGCGGCGTTGAGCGGCAGCTTGGCGTCGTTTTCCGAGCCGTACATGTTCATGCTGATGCCGACCTGCTTGAGGTTGTTCTTGCAGACGACTTTCTTGCCCTGCTCCTTGGCCTTCTGCAGTGCGGGCATAAGTATTGCCATCAATAGCGCTATGACAGCAATCACAACTAGCAACTCGATTAACGTAAAACCTCGGCGCTCGTGCATGGCCTTTAACCATCTTTCCTGTAAAAACCTGCGTGCAGACT
>CBDTUS010000201.1:0-6594 GCA_965363725.1 uncultured bacterium
CTAAATCGTTCCACCTGGTCTTCGAGCCGCGGGTCACGCCTGATGAAGCCCGGCGGCTGGCCGAGGCGGGATATGATTTCGAAAATCTGCCCGACCTGGACCGGGCCGGACGCGAGCAGGCCGAAGCGCGCTGGGCCGCCCAGGCCGCGGCCGGAGGCAAAGCCCTGGCCGAGGGGGAAAGGGGAACCTACCCCACCTACGCCCAGATCGGGACCCAGTTGGCCGACCTGGAGGCCAGCTATCCGGCCATCTGCCGGGATTTCACCTGGGGCCAGTCGGTCCAGGGGCGGGACCTGAACGGCATCGTCATCTCTGCGGACGTGAACAACTCTTCGGCGGAACCCGAGGTGCGCCTGTCCAGCTCCATTCACGGCGATGAAACGGTGGGCATCGTGATGATGATGAACCTGGCCCACTACCTGACCGAGAACTACGGTCAGCCGGGCTACGAACAGGTGACCAACCTGGTGAACACCACCGAGATCACCATCCTGCCCCTGCACAATCCCGACGGTTACGTGGCCGGAACCCGCACCAACGCCAACGGGGAGGACCTGAACCGCAACTTCCCCGAGCCGGCGGGCACTCATACCATTATCGAGACGGAAAACGTCCATTTCTCGAACCTGGGCTTCAACAACCACTTCATCATCAGCGAGAACACCCATGGCGGCGCGCTGGTCTGCAACTATCTCTGGGATTATACCTACACCCTGGCGCCGGACGACGCCGGCTGCATCCAGCTCGCCCTGGCCTATTCGACGACCAACCTGCCCATGTACAACGGCGGTTTCTCCCAGGGCATCACCAACGGCGCCGACTGGTACGTGGCCACCGGCACCCTGCAGGACTGGTCCTACGAGATGACCGGCTGCATCGACATGACCGTGGAAATCTCCAACACCAAGTGGCCCGCCGAGTCGACTCTGGACGGGTTCTGGGACGACAATCGCGAGAGCCTCTTGAACTACCTCGGCGCTGTCCACAACGGGGTCAACGGCCTGGTGACCGGTTCGGATTCCGGCCTGCCCCTGGACGCGACCATCACGGTGGTGGGCAACTCGAAGTCGGTGGTCACCGATCCGGCCCACGGCGACTTCTACAAGATCCTGGACAGCGGAACCTATGACGTGAACTTCGCTGCCGACGGTTACATCAGTCGGACCATCACCGGCGTGAGCACCACCTGGGGGACGCCGACGGTCCTGAACGTGGCCCTGGACCCTGTGGCCCAAGGCAACGTGTCCGGCGTGGTGACCAGCCTCAGCGGCACGGGTCTGGACGCCCAGGTCAACTTCTACACGGACCCCCTGGGGGATTACGTGACCACCGTGATCGCCAGCGCGGCGTCCGGTGGGACCTACGATGCCAATCTGGTCTACGGGGACTACCAGATCGAAGCGGTGGCCAACGGCTTCATCACCGGATCCGATCTTGTGACCGTGAGTGCCACGCCGGCGGTGGTGGATTTCAGTCTGGGTCAGGCGGTCGAGGTCGTTCTTTTTGCTGACGATTTCGAAAGCGGCCTGGCGGGCTGGACGGGCGAGTGGGGGCTGACTTCCCCGGCCGCCGGCCACAACTCGGCCAACAGCATGAACGACAGTCCGGGAACCACCTACCCCGACAACGCCAACACGGTGATGGCCATGGCCGCGGGGGCGGACCTGACGGGCGCCATGTCGGGCACTGTAAGCTTCTGGGCCCACTGGGAAATCGAGGACGCCTGGGACGGAGCCTTTTTCGAGGTCTCCACCAACGGCGGGAGCGCCTGGACCGCGCTGGCCACCCAGCACACCGGTTCCGGCAGCGGCCAGGGGGGCCAGGTACCCGGCGGAATCCCGGTCTTCGACGACAACCAGGCCGGCTGGGTGCTCAACTCCGTCGATCTGAGCCCCTGGTTGGGCGAATCCGACCTGCGGTTCCGCTTCCGGTTGGCCAGCGATACTAGCATCAATCATTCAGGGTTCTTCGTGGATGATTTCGAGGTCAAGGTCGTTCGCCAGCAGGTCGCTACCCCGGTGCCCGAATCGCCTGCCCTGACCGCGGCAGTGGCGGCCTGGCCCAATCCCTTCAACCCGAGCACGCAGGTGAAATTCACGGTGCCGGCCGCCGGTTCGGTGAACCTGGACATCTATGATATTCAGGGGCGCCAGGTGAAGACCCTGGCCCGTGGCCACTTTGCCGAGGGCGATCACGTGCGCCGATGGGACGGGACGACAGACTCCGGTGGACGAGCCTCCAGCGGCCACTATATAGTCCGGATGGATGCGGGATCGCACCAGGCCACCACGAAACTGACCCTGGTCAAATAATGGATGATTGAGGTTCCATGCCCGACGATGCAGGGATGCGAAATATGATGAACCGCCGCCAGTTCGTGCGCCGGGCCGGCTTGTGCGGTTTGGCCTCAGTGGCGGCGGTTTATTTGCCCGGATGCGTGGGGGACCAGGCGGACGAGCTGGCCGACAAACCCCGCCGCTCGATCGACGCGGCCCGGGAAGCGGCTGATCCCTGCAACGATATTTCACAGCTGACCCTCGACGAACGCGCCATCCGCACCACCTTCAATTACGAACCGCGGGCCAAGGATCCGACCAAACTCTGCGTGTCCTGCAACTTCTGGGTGCTCGATCCTCACGGCGGCCTTTGCGGGGGCTGCACGCTGATCAAGGGGCCCATTCATCCCAAGGCCAGCTGCCGGTCCTGGGCCGAAAAAATCAGAACCTGAGCCCAAGGTCCGGGTGGCTGACCCATGAAACTACTGACATCCCTGGCTCAGAAATACGTCCACTCAGTGCCCCCCTCGGGAGCTTCGAACACTCAATACGTGATTTTGATGGTATTGAACGTGGTCATCTGGATCGCCATCGGGCTATTCATCGGGATCCTGCTGGCCGTCGTCACCTTTCTTCTGGAACCGCAGGGAGAGGAGCGGGGCCAGGTGGCGCTTGTCGTGCTTTTCGTCACCCTGGTGGTGGGCATCCTAGTGGGGCTGGGGATATCGATTTCCGGGCTCAGGAGGCATTTCTCCAGCCGAAATAGCGATGGCTCTCCCGCTGATAAGCAAAATCAACTGGAAAAATAGGATGTGCCTTGGAAATTGTGTTTGGCGGCAGCCGGGCCCCAGACATCAAAAAGAGGGCCCCCGGGGGACCCGTTTTTATTGGTTTCGTCATTTTTTCTGCCTGAAACTTCGGAAGGGGCGCCTCTTCCTGGCCCGGACACAATTTCAGAGGCACAACATAAAATATGTAGTTACGGGACCCCAGAGCCTTGGAAAGGGCTCCAAGAGAAATCGAAAACCATTTTTAATATTGCGGATCAATATCCCACAATGTTAGTATACCTTGCGATTAATTGATTACCTTTCTCATTCGGGCGTTCCGACGGCTCCGTGATCCGGAGAAGTCGGATTTTCCAACGATCCCCTTGATCCCCGGCCCTGCGCGCCGGACCGGTTTGGCCCCAGGGGGGCTGCCGCCACCGTGCGCTGCCGAGGGGCGAAAAATGCGAGTGAGAAAAATGACCTGTGTGGAAGTGGTGAAGGTGATGATGAGGAAGACGGCGAAACAGGTAGTGGTCCTGGCGGCCCTCGCGATGCTGGCGGCCGGGATGTCCGAAAATGCGGTCGCCCAGCTCAACGAAGACTCCGTGGAGTTCAGGGAACACCTGGGCGAGTTCGTGCCCGGCGACATCGTGTTGAGGGACGAACACGGCCAGGAGGTCGTGCTGTCGGAGTTCGTGGACCGGCCCACCATCGTGTCGATGGTCTACTTCGAATGCCCCGGCATCTGCACGCCGCTGCTCAACGAGGTGGCCGACATTCTGGGCAAGACCAATCTCGATCCGGAAAAGCAGCCGTTCCAGCTGCTGAGCGTCAGCTTCGAGCCCAAGGACACGCCGGAAATGGCGCGCCTGAAGCAGGAGAATTACCTCAAGCTCGTCGGCCGCGATCTGCCCACGGACACCTGGCGGTTCTTTACCGCCGACCAGGAGAACATCGACAAGATGACCACGGCCCTGGGATTCGCCTACAAGCGCGCCGGCAAGGAATACACGCATCCCGGCGGCCTGGTGATCCTGTCGCCCGACCGCAAGATCGTCCGCTATCTCTACGGGCTGCAGTACCTGCCCTTCGATTTCCAGATGGGAGTCTACGAGGCCTCCACCGGCACCGTGCGGCCCACCACTGCCCGGCTCTTGAACTTCTGCTTCAGCTACGATCCCGCCGGCAGGACCTATGTCTTCAATCTCGCGCGGGTGGTCGGCATCGTGATGATCACCTCCCTCGTTTTCTTCATCGGTTTCCTCGTTTACAGCACCCGCAAGAAACGCGGGAAGGAGGCACTGTCCGATGGCTGACAGTAACGCTGCCGCCACCGGGGCCTACGGCACCACCGGAAGCTACCTGAGCACCCCTGCGCGGGGCGGTCTGAAGAGCTGGCTGACCACGGTCGATCACAAGAAGATCGGCCTGATGTACGCCGCGGCCATGTTCACCTTCTTCCTGGTGGGCATGTCGCTGGGCTTTTTGATCCGTCTGGAGCTGCTCGAGCCCGGCACCCAGTTCATCAGCGCCCGGACCTACAACTCGGTCTTCACCCTGCACGGGGTGATCATGATCTTCCTGTTCATCGTTCCCGGCATCCCGGCGATCCTCGGCAACTTCATCCTGCCGCTGCAACTGGGCGCCGACGACGTGGCCATGCCGCGCCTGAACCTGATGAGCTGGTACGTCTACATGACCGGGGCGGTGATGGCCCTCGCTTCGCTGGTGACCGGCGGCGGCGTGGCCGATACCGGGTGGACCTTCTATGCGCCCTATTCCCTGAACACCAACACCAACGTTTCGCTGGCGGTGCTGGCGGCTTTCGTGCTGGGCTTCAGCTCCATCATGACGGGCATGAACTTCATCACGACGATCCACCGGCTGCGCGCCCCGGGCATGGGCTTCTTCCGGATGCCCCTGTTCTGCTGGGGTCTGTACGCGACGAGCTGGATCCAGGTCATCGCCACGCCCGTGGTGGGGATCACGCTTCTGCTGGTCGTCATGGAGCGCACGCTCGGAATCGGGTTCTTCGATCCCGCCCGCGGAGGGGACCCGATCCTGTATCAGCACCTGTTCTGGATCTATTCGCACCCCGTGGTGTACGTGATGATCCTGCCGGCGATGGGGATCATCTCGGAAATCCTGCCGGCCTTTTCGCGGCGCACGATCTTCGGCTACAAGGCCATCGCCATCTCGTCCATGGCCATCGCGGTGGTTGGCTACCTGGTGTGGGGCCACCACATGTTCACCGCCGGCATGAGCGACACCGCGCGCTGGGTGTTCAGCCTGCTGACCTTCTTCGTGGCCATTCCCACGGGGGTGAAGGTGTTCAACTGGATCGCGACCCTTTACCGGGGTTCGATCGAGATCCGGGTGCCCCTGCTCTACGCGGTGGGCTGGATCTTCCTGTTTTCCATCGGCGGACTGACGGGGCTGGCCAACGGCGCCCTTTCGACGGACATCCATCTGCACGACACCGCCTATATCGTGGGACATTTCCACTACACGATGTTCGGCGGTGCGGCCATCGGCATGTTCGCCGGGCTGCACTACTGGTGGCCCAAGATCTGGGGCCGCATGTACAACGAAAAGGTGGCCACCTGGGCCTGGGGCACGATCATGGTCGGGTTCAACCTGATCTACTTCCCCATGCTGATCCTGGGCATCATGGGCATGCCCCGCCGCTACCAGGACTACCTGCCCGAGTATGCGACCCTGAACATGCTGTCGACCTTCGGCTCGTGGATCCTGGTGACCGGACTGCTGATGATGATGATCAACCTGATCCGCGGGGCCCGCAACGGGGCGCCCGCCGAGGCCAACCCCTGGGGCGCGACCACCCTCGAGTGGCAGACCACCAGTCCGCCGCCGCTGCTGAACTTCGCGACGCCCCCGACGGTGACCACCGGTCCTTACGATTTCACGGAGATTCTCAAGCAGAATAATGTGGAGGCGGGGAAATAATGAGTTCCGATACTGCTCTGGCCATGGACCAGGACCCGGGGCACGTGGTCCACAGGGACCCCATCACAGGCAAGACCGGCATGTGGCTGTTCCTGTTCACGGAGTTGCTGCTGTTCGGCGGTCTGTTCCTGATCTACGGCGTCTATCGCTCCATGAACGAAGCGGCCTTCCACCATGCGGCCAGCGAACTGAACGTCGCCATGGGCGTGACCAACACCATCGTGCTGCTGACCAGCAGCTTGACGATGGTCATGTCCGTCAGCGCCCTGCAGCGCAACCAGGTGAAGCGGAGCGTCGGCTTCCTGACCGCCACCCTGCTGCTGTCGGCCACCTTCCTGGTGATCAAGTTCTTCGAGTGGAGCGCCAAGTACCAGCACGGCATCTTCCCGGGCAAGGAGCATCTGCATGAGCTGCCTTTCGGGGAGGGGTTGTTCTTCAACCTGTATTTCATGATGACGGGGTTGCACGGCATCCACGTCGTGATCGGCATGATCGTGATGCTGGTGGTGCTGTTCAAGGTCCGCTCGGGCGCCCTTTCGTGGGACAACCACGGCGCGCTGGAATACACGGGGCTCTACTGG
>CBDTUS010000202.1:0-6579 GCA_965363725.1 uncultured bacterium
CACGGGGGCATCGCTCTGGGCCTGGACCGGATCGTGATGCTGCTGACCGGCAGCCCCAGCCTGCGTGAGGTCATCGCGTTTCCCAAGACAACCCTGGCCTCGGGTCCGCTGGATAACAGTCCCGGGCCCATCAGCGAGGCCCAGTTGAAGGAGCTGAACCTGAGCATCGTGCCGCGTCCCGCATCGGGGCCGGACGATGATCAACGTAAGGACGGTTCATGAATAAACAGCGTCCGGATAGGGGAGCCGAGGTCGATGGCACTGCCGAAACGACCATGGACATCGAGGGTGTCGACCAGCTCAGTCTGCTCGGAGCCCAGGACGTGAACCTGCGGTTCCTCGAGGAAAAATTCGGGGGCACGCTGACGGTGCGCAAGGACCGCCTGGTCATCCGGGGCCCGCAGGCCAACCTGGACATGGTCCGGGAAGTGGTGGAGGATCTGGTGGAAAGGGTCCGCCATGGCCAACTCGTGGACAGTGTCAGTCTGCGCTACCTGTGGGAACAGCGGGCCGGCCAGCGGGATCCCGAACCGGAAATACCGCACAACGAGGATCCCCTGCTGTTCGCCAGCGGCAGCCGGCAGGCCGTGCGGGTCAAGACCCAGGGCCAGCAGGACTACGTGAAGGCCGTCCATGATCACGACGTGGTGTTCGCGGTGGGGCCGGCGGGGACAGGCAAGACCTTCCTGGCCGTGGTGATGGCCATGGACTACCTGAAGCGGCAACTGGTCGACCGTATCGTGCTGGTGCGACCGGCGGTCGAAGCCGGGGAACAGCTGGGATTTTTGCCGGGCGACCTGCAGGAAAAGATCAATCCCTACCTGCGGCCCCTCTTTGACGCGCTGTCGGACATCACCGGGGCGGCCAAGATCGCACGCTTCATGTCCAGCGGGGTCATCGAGGCTTCGCCTCTGGCCTACATGCGGGGCCGAACGCTCAACAACGCCTTCGTGATCCTGGACGAAGCCCAGAACACCACCCTGGGCCAGATGAAAATGTTCCTGACCCGCCTGGGCGTCCAGTCCAAGGCGGTGGTCACCGGTGACGTCACCCAGGTGGATCTGCCGGACAAGCGCCAGTCCGGACTGATCCTGGTACGGAATATCCTGCGGGACACCGAGGGCGTGGCCTTCGTGGAAATGGATGGTCGGGATGTCATGCGGCATCCCCTGGTCCGCCGGATCGTCGACGCCTTCGATGCCGCCGGCGTTTCCGAAAACGGGAACTGAACAGTTCGACTGGACGGAAGGACGGATCATGGCCAAATGGTGGCTTCGCTGGCGGGAATGGATGTCCCCGGAAGGCGCTCTCCGCGAGGGACGAACCGGGGGCCGCAGCGGTGGAAAAACCGGCGGTAAATCCAGCGGCAAATCCAGCGGCAAATCCAGCGGCAAATCGGGCGGAATATCCGGAAGCAAGGCGGCCGGCAAGGGTGACGTAGCTCCGGATGAGCGCCCCTTGACCTGGGCCTTCGGCCTGGGACTCGGACTCCTGGTCCTGCACCTGTTCCTGTTTTTGCCGGTTCCCCGGCTATCCACCGATTTTCCCGCGCCGGGCCAGGTCGCCGAGAAGGAGATCCGGGCACCCTTCGCCTTCGAGGCCCCGTTGCTGGACCGGGATGTGGAAATGCAGCGGCTGGAAAGGGTGGTCGTCGAGCCTCCTATCCTCCGCCGCAGCGATTCTGGTTCCGGGATACCGCGTGATGCGCGAATGGACCTTCTGCTCGACGCCCTGGACCGGGTGCTGGCCGACACTACCGCGGGCATGAAGGAAAAGGCAGGGCTGCTGGCCCTCCAGTATCCATCCGCGCGACCGGATGAAATCCCACTCCTGCTGGCCACGGAACAACCCGATTCGCTGGTCGGCCGGCTCCGCCGGGTCTGGGCCAGCGTCATCGGTGATGGCGTGGCCGACATGTTGCCGGTGGGCAAGTACGATCGCATCGTCATCATGACCCCCCAGGCCGAAACCCTTCACGTCCTGGACAGGATCACGGTGCCCGGCAACCTGGAGAAGAGGTTGTCCACCGAACTGGTCGCCGCCGGCATGAATTCCCAGGAGGCCAGCCATGCGGCCAGCGTGATGCGCCCCTTCATCACTCCCAATCTCATCTATGACTCCGCCGAGACCCGCCGCAGGCAGAACGCCGCCCGGGAATCCGTGCTCTCGGTCAAGGAATTCCTGCAGAAC
The DNA here is from genome assembly GCA_965363725.1 of uncultured bacterium. Taxonomy (GTDB): domain Bacteria; phylum Krumholzibacteriota; class Krumholzibacteriia; order LZORAL124-64-63; family LZORAL124-64-63; genus JAGLCY01. Next base: position 2,191 of record CBDTUS010000202.1, read on the forward strand.
GAACGGATCGTGGACCAAGGGGTGCGGGTCACCGAACAGCAGGCGTTGTACCTGGAGGAATTGAAATCCCTGCTCGTGGACCAGGGCGGTTCCGAGGACGGGTCCGGCCGTGTTTCGCGCTTCATCATCAGGGGCCTGCTGGTGGCCGTCGCCCTGGGGCTCTACGGCTGGCTGGCCTTCATCCATTTTCCCGATCGTCTGCGGAGCCTGAGGTTGATGCTGGCGTTGGTGGCGGTGGTGGCCCTGTATCTGGTGGGCGCCTGGTTCGCCCTGAGCCGTCCCGCCCTGGGGCCGTTGGCGGTGCCGATCATCCTGCTGTCCCTGCTGGTCACGGTCCTGTTCAAGGCCCGCGTGGGCTATTCCACGACCCTGCTGGGTGTCACCATCCTGGCCTTCCTGCCCGGCATCGGGGCGGGCAGCATTTTCACCTGGTACGTCCTGGGCATGTTGACCGTGGTGTCCGTACGGCGGATCCAGAAACGCAGCCAGTTCTACCAGACCATCCTGCTGCTGACCTTCATGTCGGTGACGTTGATCTTCCTGCTGGGACCCGATGCCTTCGGTCGCGGCGCCGGCGGGAGCCACGTCTATCTGGTGGGGCTTTTCACCCCCGTACTGCTGGTGGCTTTCGGGCTGTTCATGCTGCCGGTGGTCGAACCGCTGGTGGGCGTCTGCTCGGATCTGACCCTGCTCGAACTCTCGGACCTGAATCATCCCCTGCTCAAGCGGATGGCCCTCGAGGCCCAGGGGACCTACCACCACAGCCAGGTGGTGGGCCAGCTGGCGGAGCACGCGGCGCGGGCCATCGATGCCAACGCCCTGCTGACCCGGGTGGGCGCACTTTTCCATGACATCGGCAAGATGCAGAAATCAGAGTACTACGTGGAAAACCAGCGTCCGGAGTACAACAAGCACGACGAGCTGAGTCCCAGCATGAGCGCCCTGGTGATCGCCGCCCATGTGAAGGACGGGATGGAACTGGGCCGGAAGTGGCGGTTGCCCCAGATGGTGATCGACTTCATCCCCGAGCATCACGGCACCATGGTGATGGAATACTTCTATCACAAGGCCCTCGAAGGGGAGGGCAACGAGACGGTGAAGGTCGATGATTTCCGGTACCCGGGTCCCAAACCGCGTTCGAAGGAGACGGCGATCCTGATGCTGGCCGACGCGGTGGAAGCTGCCACCCGCAGTTTGGCCAAGCCCACGCCGAGCCGGATCCGCGAGGTCACCAAGCAGATCATCGACAAGCGGATGCTCAGCGGTGAAATGGACCAAAGCGGTTTGACCCTCAGCGACCTGGCGCAAATCCGCGAATCGTTCATCCCCCTGCTGACCGGCATCCATCACTCCCGGATCGTCTATCCCGGGCAGAAGGAACGCGAAGGTGACCGGGTGGTCGAAAAACGCGGTGAGCGGAAGGCCGGAACGTGATATTGCGGCTGGTCGAACGGCGCGCCCGGCCGGGTCCCGAAGGATCCGAGTGGACCGCGGGTGAAGGCCGGCTGGTCCTGTTGAATGAATTGTCGGCCGAGGTCGGCCGGCCGGATTGGACGGTTGACCTGGTGCTGGTCGAAGACGGGGCCATGGCAGGATTGAACCTTCAGTACCGGAAGATGGAAGGGGTGACCGACGTCCTGTCGTTCGCCTACCTCCAGCCCGAAGGGGATGGTGAACCCGATCTGAGACGGGGCCACGGCCGGGCCTTTGCGGATCTGTGGCTGGACAGGCTCGGCCCCGGCCCGGAGAATGGGCCCCACCAGGAACCGGTGGTGGGGGATATCGTCCTGGCGCCTGGTTTCGTCGCCGACAGGTGCCGGGAAAAAGGCTGGCCCCTGGACCTTGAGGTGCCCCTGTTGGTGGTCCACGGTCTGTTGCATATTCTGGGATGGGACCACGAAACGCCGGAGACCCGGTCCGCCATGCAGGCGGTCGAACAGGATATCCTGGCGGTCCGGGAGCTGCCCCATCCCCTGCTGGACAGGAGCTGAACTTCTGATGGATTGGATCAGTGCTGCATTGTCGGGTGACAAAGGCATGATTGCGATGACCCTCGCGGCCTGGCTGGGTGCCATGCTGATGGGCGGCTTGATGACCGCCCACTACCGGATCAGCGGCCTTTACCGCAATGGCCTACTGGACATGGATTCGGTGGGGCCGATCCTGCGCGACTACCTGGAGAACGACCGCCGCTTCCAGGTGACCATCGGAACCCTCTATCTGATTTTCACCCTGACGGGGGCCTTCGCCTGGGGCCACCTGCATGAACTCATGCTGCCCGGGTCGATCGACGCCTACTTCTATCTCCTCTACCTGGTGATAGCCGTCCTGGCCTGGAGTCTGGGCGGGTTGGTCTTCAAGATGCTGGCCGCGGGCACCGCCCGGACCTACGTGAAATTCGTGGGCGCCCTGGTCTATCCCTTGACCTGGCTGCTGAGGCCCTGGACTGCCCTGATGCTGCTGGTGATGGACAAGCTCGACGACACCCTCTGGACGGCCGAGATGCAGCCCCACCTGTCGGCAGGCGAAATCCGCAGCCTCATCACCGAGGACGGTCAGCACGACACCCTCGACGAGGACGAAAGGGAGATGATCCAGAGCATCTTCGATTTCCATGACACGGCCGTGCGGGAGATCATGATCCCGCGCATCGACATGGTCTCCCTCGACGGGGATGCGGACCTGGCCGGCACCCTGGCGGCCGTCATCGCCAGTGGCCATTCCCGGGTGCCCGTGTTCGAGGGCAGCGTGGACAAGGTGGTGGGCATCCTCTATTCGAAGGACCTGTTGAAGCTGTTCCGCGAAGGCGGGTTCGCCGGCGGCGAATTCAGCCTGCAGAACCTGGTGCGTCCGGCCTACTACATTCCCGAAAGCAAGAAGATCGACGAGGTGCTCGACGAGTTCCGGGCCAAGCGCATCCACATGGCCGTGGTCATCGACGAATACGGGGGGACCGCCGGCCTGGTCACCCTCGAGGATGTGATCGAGGAGATCGTCGGCGAGATCGAGGACGAATTCGACGCCGAGGAGAAGCTGCTGACCTGGGTGGATGAGACCACGGTCAGGCTGGACCCGAAGATCAACCTGGAGGATCTCGAGGAGATGCTCGGCGTCACCTTCGGGGGGGCCGATGGGCTGGAGACCAGTGAGACCCTGGGCGGGCTCATCTATGAAGCTGCGGGCAACGTTCCCCAAAAGGGTGACCGGGTCGAGGTGGCGGATTTTGTCATCGCGGTGGAGGAGGTGGCCGACCAGAGGATCCTGCGTGTGGTTCTGCAGGCCGTCGAACCCCTGCCGGGCTTCCACCGACGGGATCAGGAATGAGGCCCCCACGCGACCTGACCATTTTAATCTGCGGGGGTCTGTGCCGTGGTTAGATTCCTGCAACGACATTTCCTGACCGGTCTGCTTTCGATCACGCCGCTGGTCATCACCACCTGGATTCTGTGGCGATTCTACGTGCTGGTCTCCGACACCATGCGGCCCTGGCTGCGGAAGATCCCGGGAGTGACCGAAACCTATCCCGAATTCCTGCTGACGATCATGGGAGTGGTGGTCTTCGTCCTGCTGATCACCCTGGTGGGCATCTTCACGCGCAACGTGATCGGCGTCGCCATTTTCCGTCTGCTGGAACGGTTCTTCCAGCAGATCCCCGTGGTCAAGAGCGTGTTCGGCGCCATCAAGCAGATCGCCGAGGTGTTCCTGCGTGACCGCCGCACCGCGTTCCAGAAGGTGGTGCTTTTCGCCTATCCTCGTCAGGGTCTCTATTCTATCGGGTTCGTGACCCGGGACGAACCAGGCGACACGATGATCAACGTGTTCCTGCCCACGGCCCCGAATCCGACCTCCGGCTACATGTTGCTGGTGCCGCGCCAGGATCTGCAGGAGTTGGACATTCCGGTGGAGGAGGCCATCAAGCTCATCGTTTCCGGCGGGTCCATCATGACCTCCGACCAGGCGCGCCTGGTGGCCGCTCACAGCACGGCTCTAACGGACGGCCCCCGAAAGGACCTTGAACAGTGAAGGACCGGATTCCCGACAGCCCGGAACTTGAAAAAGCCGAAGACCTTATCCTGGATCCTTCCAACCTGGAAGCGGAACGCCACGCCCTCGAATTGAAGTTCGAGGGGCTGCTGACGGCCGACGACACCGATTCCCTGCGCGAACTCGCCTCGGGGCTCAGCCCTGGGGACCTCTCGGAAATCCTGCGCCCCATGAGCGTGGAGGACACGTCGCGCATCCTGCGCATGCTGCCGCCGGATCCTCTGGCCGAGGTCCTTAGCGAGATCGACAACCGTAGCCTGGGCGCCCTGTTCACGCTGCTGGACATCGATGAGATCGCCGACATCATCGAGGAGATGCCCTCCGACGATGCCGCCGACCTGATCG
>CBDTUS010000203.1:0-6538 GCA_965363725.1 uncultured bacterium
TAGGTCGTGGACCCGCCGGCCTGCCCGCCGTACCTCTGGGCCATCTCGGCGTAGTGGGCCGCCCGATCGTTGTTGCCGTTGGCCTTCTGCTGGGCGGCGGCCTTCTCGGCCGAGGAGGTCAGCAGTTTCAATACCGGCTCGCTGATCTGGGGGCAGGCCTCCAGGGCATGTTCGAGAACATCGACCGACTGGGAGTAGAACTTGGCGGCGTTGTGCATCGCGCCCAGATTGTAGAGAACCCCGCAGTCATCGGGAGCCAGTTCCTGGGCCTTCATGTATTCGGCGCGGGCCTCGCCATACATTTTCTGTTTCGCGTAGGCCCTGCCCAGATTGGCGAAATCCCCGGCTTCGGCCTTGTCGCCTCTCAGCACGATGACCTGCTGGAAGTAGGGCACGGCTCCGGAAAAATTACTTTTGCCCACCATGGCGGTGCCGATGCCCCGCGTGGCCTCCACGTGTTCGGGGCAGATCTGGATGATGGACTGCATCCGGGCGATCGCCTTGTCCCATTGCCTGTTGACCAGAAATTCCTGGGCGGACTGGTAGGCAAGGTTGGCTTCCTGCATCTGGCCGGGCTGGCACTCGGCCAAAGCCATGGCAGCAGTCAGGATTCCGGTCAGGACAGCGGCCACCACTAGAGCATGGCGCATCAATTTGACATTCCTGGTCGGGAGCACGTGCAACCTCCGAATTACGTGTTATGGCAATCATGCGGTGGGTAAAATCTAGCCTTGGGACCTTGATGGGGACCTGCTTCAAAGTAATAGGCGATCCCGCAATCTGTCAATTACCGTCCCGGGCACCGCGGCCACCGGATACCTCATCCCCAGGCCGGAAGGATCTTCAACCTGTGAAGGGCTTCCAGCACCCCTCCAGCTACAGCCAGGGCCTTGTCGCTTATCAGGGCCGTATCCAGGCCGCCGCTACGGGGATCCACATCTCCAACCTTGTCCCCTGCCAAAAGTTCCGCCTCCGGGTGGACGAGGCCGCGAATCACGCCCTTCAATCCGCTGACCACGGGCAGTCCCCCCACATGACCGACCACCACCCCTTCTTCCACCAGATCGCCGATTTCAAACAACGGAACCAGGTTTCCCGCCGCAGGCGCCCTCAGAAGGCGCAAACCGGTTTCTCCCCCCACGGGTCCCGGAATCCCGGTGTCAGGCATGGCGCAGCCCTGATCGATGACAGTCCCCAGTTGAGCCTCCCGATGGGTTTCGATGATGAGGTCGGCATCGCGACCGCAGGTGAACCCAGGGCCCAGTCCAATCAGGGGGGCTGTGCCACGGGGCAGAGCGGCCGGTGCCTTTTTGGTCATGCGGGCGTCCACCACGGCGTCGGCGCCCAGACGCTTCAAAACCGAGGCGTCCGGGTCCACCACCACCGCCACCAGGTCAGGTTGGTAGGTTGATTCATCCGGCGACAGCAGGGCACCGTTCACCCCTTCAACCTCAGCCAGCCCGGAATACACAGCTTCGCTGAAACATACCTGCCTGCGGACGGCCAGCGGGCGTGGGGTTTCGGCCATCACCACGCGGAATCCGCTGCGGAACAGGCGCACAGCCACCCCCGAGGCCAGTTCGCCCGCACCCTGGATCCAGATGTGGCCCCTTCCTTTCAATCGCGCCTCCGGTGAAGCCGCACACCCAGCGGCTGGCCATCTTTATCCTTCAGCAGGGGCACCCCTCGCAGCACAGCCAGGGCTTCGGCGAGCACGCTCAGGGCGATTTCACCCGGCGTCTCGGCGCCCAGATCCAGGCCCACCGGGTACTGCATCCTCGCGACTCGTTCACGGGTGCGGTCTTCTTGGGCGAACCTCCGGCGCAGCATGGCCGCCTTCGTCCTGCTGGCCAAAGCTCCCAGGAACAGGAATTCCCGTCCCGCCTTTTGTTCGGCGGCCAGGACGGCCTCGAGATAATCCCCGTCCAATTCATGGTTGCGGGAGGCGATCAACAGGGCGCCGCGTCGCGGGACTTCCAGCGATTCACCCAGGTCCACCGGGGAAGCTTCGAGCAGACGGACGCCGGCCACACCTTCCAGACCAGCCACCAGCCCCGGACGATCATCCACCAAGGTGAACCGAAAGGGCAGGGACGCCCCCAGTTCGATCAGGGCGCGGCCGACGTGGCCGCCGCCGATGACCACGAAGGAATCAGCTGTGGTCACCGGTTCGAGAAAAACCTCCATGTGGCCGCCGCAGACACCCAGGTCGCCGGCCAGATCCAGGGGAAGGCAGCGGGGCCGGCCTTCCTCCATCACCTGCATGGCCTCGGCTATGACCCGAGCTTCGGCGGCGCCCCCACCCACGCTTCCGATCACCGATCCATCGGGCAGGACGATCATCTTGCTTCCCTCGTGGCGGGGCGTGGACAGGTGGGTGCGGATCACGGTGGCCAGCACGCCCGGCTGACCCCGTTCCACCATGGCGCTCAGGCGGCGGTAGATGACGCCTTCATCAGCGGTCGAGCGGCGGTTCTGGTTCATGGGGCACCTCGTTTGTCCTGGCGGATGGTTGTCATATCCTCCGGCCGGTCGAAATCCCGAACCACGCCCCGATCCTCAACCGGCACGGGAACCGGGGCAGAGATCAATCCCTTTGCGGATGCCGCCGACAGAAAATCCCGCAGGGGGTTTTCACTCCATGCGGCGCTTTGTTCCGGTGCTTCCAGGAGTTCCAGAACCGTGGTCGGCAGGACTACCGGGTGTCCGGGAACACCCAGGTGGGTCGGCCGCAGGATGCGGTCGGCACCCTGCCGAGAGCGATCCTTCAAGAGAGTCACCGTGTCGGCCGTCACCAGCGGAAGATCCACGGGATGGGCCCAGACATGCGAGCACTCAATGGAGGCCCCTCGCCAGAATCGCCAGGCCGCCAGAAGGGTCAAAGCCGTGTCGCCCCCGCCGTCGGCCGGAACCATTCGGGCATTCGGGGCATCCTCCAAAACGGCGCCGTAGACCTCGGCGTCCTGGGGACGCACCACCACATCCACCGGCAGGCCGGCAGCTTGATAAAGGTCGGCAATGATCCGCAGGAAGGTGGGGCCCTGATCGGTCAGCTGCAGCAAGCCCTTGGGCAGCCCCATTCGGGCACCGAGGCCCCGCGCCATGATCACGGCCCGGTCCGTCCGCGTTGCCGAGGAGTCCGGCACCTTCACCGTGGTTCCTCCGTCTCGTTGCAAGCCGTACGTATGCCCGGCGGTTCTGCGGACAGGTCGCAGAACATGGTCAGCGGAAGCCGGCCGTCCTCCATGGCCCGGCCCACGAAATCGAACAGGCCGATGCTGTCGGGCTGGGCCTCCATCCCCGTCAGGGCCAGCACGCAGGGAACTCCGGCCGGAACCCGGTCGAGGTATCCGCCGTCCTTCTGGAGCAGGGTCAGGGAATGGTCCCATTCCCATACCGTCCAGTCCTGAAGGTCATCGGGCAGGGGCCCGCTGATCCGACCGAAACGATGGAGAACCTCGCCCGTCTTGGAGCCCACGGCCCCCGCCCCCATGATGACGATTCCCAGGGAAGTCCGGCCGGGCCAGACCGGCTCGTCTTCGCGGTGAAGCTTGAGGGGCAGCTTGGCGGCTCCGTCCACCTCGGCCAGGACGACCCGGTCGGGCAGCAGGCCACCCAGCTCATCAACTTCTTCCGGGGACAGGCCCGCCCACTTGCTTTGTTCGGCAGTCCCGGCGTGGACGAAGAAAACAGCCGGCAAACCGAGTGGATCCGCCGACAACAGGTCCTCGTACAAAACGGCCGGCAGGTCGGCTAGCGGTTCGCTCCGGGTGGTCGTGGTCAGGACCACGGGAATCCCTTCGGCCAGGTAGACCTCCGCCATGATTCTCATGAGGGATGTCTTGCCACCGGACCCCATGAGGCTGACCACATGCCCGGCCTCGCGGGGTAGAAACAGGTGCCAGGGATCGACAAAAGTGAAATTCACGCGGAAACTCCCCTCTTGGCCTTCAGCAGGGAATCATACCACCGGAGCAAGCGGTCGATCATCATTTCACGAGTGTACCGTTCCTGGAAGAGGCGGCGACCCCCCGCCCCCATTTGACGGGCGCGACCCGGGTCATCCCGGAGGGAACCCAGGGCCCCGGCCAGCGCGGCGGCATCGCCCGGAGGCACCAGCAGGCAAGTGCGGCCGGGATCCCCCACTTCCCTGACGCCGGTCGGGATATCGGTGGCAACGACCGGCACCCCCGACGCCATGGCTTCCAGCTGAACCAGGCCAAAGGTTTCGCTGACATCCAGGCTGGGCAGGACCAGGGCGCGGGCGCGGGCCAGATGATCTGCCACGCCCGCTTCGTCCATCGGGCCGGCGAATCGCACCCGGTCGGCGACATGAAGTATTTCGGCCAGGGCCTTCAGTTCTCCCTCTAGTGGCCCTTCCCCTACGATGACCAGATCGGTGCCTGTCGCCAAGACCATGGCCTGAAGCAGAACATCCAGTCCCTTGTAGGGCACCAGGCGGCCCACGAACAGGAAGGGTCCGTCGAGTTTGGCCGGAAGATCGATCCAAGGTAACGGATCGATCCCGAAGGGAATCACCTCGACCTTGCGGCGCCAGGGCGACAGGACGGGAGACCCGTCGGCCAGGACCGACGAGGACACACTGATCCCCGACGCCTGAGTCAGACATCCGGCCACCACGGGGCGCATCAGGATCCGGCCCAGGCGCTGCCGGGTGATGTCGGCATGGTACCAGACGGCCAACGGAGGCAGGTCCAGGGACCGGTCCAGACCCAGGGCAAGCCAGGTGGCTGCGGCCAGTGGGTTGGGCAAATGAAGGTGCACCAGGTCCGGTCCCAACCTGACGATTTCCCGGCGCAGGATTCCGGCCAGGGTCAGGGTCAGGGGTTGGGAATGGGTATGCCCGAATACCGGCGCCCGCACCAGTCGCCCGACGTGCCCGCTGACGGGGCCGGTCAAATCCTGAAGGAGTTCCTCAGGGCCGTCGCCGGCTGTCAGGACCGTCACCTCGCAGGACCGGTCGAGCAAACCTTCGGCAAGGTGGCGCAGAACCGTTTCCATCCCCCCCAGATAGGGCGGATAATATTTGCCGAGGTGCAGGATTTTCATGGGCGCATCCTAGGGCAAAGAATGGACGGGGTCAAAGGCCTGTGTGGAAAAGGGCCTTGTTGAAAACAAATTTTCCATTTAACGTAACCCTGTCAGGTTGAGCGGTATCCGGATCCCGGCTGACCCGGGATAGTGCCCGACCCAAGGGGCCCGAAGGGGGATCCTCATGTCACTGAATATCACCGAAAAACTCATCCAACGCCAAATCAATCAGTGGAACAGTTTCCGCGAATTCCTGCGAGACGAAGAAGATACCGCCGAGGTCCGGCCGGGGCCCGTCATCACCATATCGCGTCAGGCCGGCAGCGGCGGCCGCGCCCTGGCCACTGCCCTGACCGAGCGCTTCGGGCTGACCCTGCAGGATCATTCCCTGGTCGACAGGATCGCGCGGGACCGCAACCTGGAAAAATCGGTGGTGGCGCAACTCGACGAACACGCCGTCAGTCAGGCGGAACTGTGGATCAAGGGCGTCCTGAACCGCCGCATCTTCATGAAGGACGAATACCACACCGCCCTGGTGAACGTGGTGACCAAACTGGCCGCCGGCGGCGACGTCGTCTTCCTCGGCCGCGGGGCCAATCTCATTCTCGGGGAACAGGCCACCCTGCGGATCCGGGTCGTCGCCTCCCGGGCCAGCCGGCAGGCGAATATCATGAAACGGACCGGGATGAGCCGGGCCGAAGCCCGCGCCCTTCTCGAGGAAACGGACCGCAACCGGGAGGATTTCGTTCGCCAGGTCTTCAAGGTGGAACCCGGTTCGCCCGAGAATTTCGACCTGGTGCTCAGCTCCGACCGCATCAAGCCCGAGTGCATGGTGGAAATCGTATCGCTCGCGTTTCTGGGCGCCCGCACCGGCGGCCGGGCCAGGATGCAAAACCAGGCCTGACCCCAGTCGAATTGGCAATAGAGAAGGCCCCTCACCGCCGCTTGGCGGGAGGGGCCTTCTCTTCAGACACCTGGCCGGACCGGGTCCGACACTTGGCAGCCGGAGGCTACATCATGCCGCCCATGCCACCCATGCCACCCATGCCGCCCATGCCACCCATGTCGGGCATGCCGGCACCGCCGCCGTCCTTCTCGGGCTCGTCGGTCACGCAGGCCTCGGTGGTCAGCAGCATGGCCGCGATCGAAGCGGCATTCTGGATCGCGCTGCGGGTCACCTTGGCCGGATCGATGATACCGGCGGCCATCAGGTCCTCGTATTCCATCGAAGCAGCGTTGAAGCCGATGGTGCCCTTCTTCTCGTCGCGCAGACGGGCGACGACCAGGGACCCTTCGATGCCGGCGTTCTGGGCAATCATCCGCAGAGGCTCCTCGACAGCCCGCATCACGATGTCGCGGCCCACGGCCTCTTCACCGGTCAGATCCAGCTTGGCGATGGCCTTGGCGGTCTTCAGCAGGGCCACGCCACCGCCGACGACGATGCCCTCTTCCACCGCGGCGCGGGTGGCGCTCAGGGCGTCCTCCA
>CBDTUS010000204.1:0-6531 GCA_965363725.1 uncultured bacterium
AACGGCAATGCCAACGGCAATGGCCTGCCCAACTACCGTGAACTGTTCGAGCGGTCCGCCGACGCCAATCTGATCATCGACGGCGACACCTTCGTCGACTGCAACGAGGCCACCGTCAGGATGCTGCGGTACGCCACCCGGGACGAGCTGCTTCAGACCCATCCTTCCGAACTGTCTCCCGAATTCCAACCCGACGGCCGCGTTTCCTTCGAAAAAGCCAACGAAATGATGGGGATCGCCTTCGCCAGGGGCAGCCACCGTTTCGAGTGGAACCACCAGCGCGCCGACGGCGAGGTGTTTCCGGTCGAGGTCCTGCTGACTTCCGTCCCCCTGGGGGCGCGCGACGTCCTGCACGTGGCCTGGCGGGAAATCACCGAAAGAAAACGCCTGGAAGAGGAGCTGCGGCACGCCCAGAAAATGGAGGCCGTGGGCAAGCTGGCCGGCGGCATCGCCCACGACTTCAACAACATTCTGGTGGCGATCATGGGCTACGCCGACCTCATCAAGGCAGGCGCCGCCCACGATCCCGAAATGGTGAAGGACGCCGAGGAAATCACCCGCGCCAGCGAGAAGGCGGCCACCCTGACCTCGCAACTGCTGGCCTTCAGCCGCAAACAGGACCTGCGGCCCGAGGTCGTCGACCTCGATGCGGTGGTCAGCAACCTGACCAGCATGATCCGGCGGGTGATCGGCGAGGACATCACCATGGATCTCCAAAGCGCCGGCGTGCCCCTTCCGGTCAAGGTGGACCCGGTCCAGCTGGAGCAAGTCATCCTGAACGTGGTGGCCAACGCCCGCGACGCCATGGCCGACGGCGGCACCCTGACCATCAAGACGATTCGGGGTATCCGTGAGGGATCCCCGGGGGTGGACCTGCCCGCAGGCCGGTATGTCTCCCTCAAGTTCAGGGACACCGGCACGGGCATGAACAGCGAGGTCATCGCCCGCGCCTTCGAGCCCTTCTTCACGACCAAGGAAAGAGGCCGCGGCACCGGGCTGGGGCTGGCCAGCGTCTACGGCATCATCAAGCAGAGTGGCGGCGACGTGCGGATTGTCAGTCACGAGGGCCACGGCACCACACTGGAAATTCTGCTGCCGGAATCCGATGAACCGCTTTCCGATTCCGGAACACCCGAGGCCGATGTCGAATCGACGGGGCCCGGAGGCCAGCGCATTCTCGTGGTGGAAGACGATGCCGCCGCCGGCCGGCTCATCTCCAAGGCCCTGGAGCGCGAGGGCTTCAAGGTCCAGATTGCCCACAACGGCCAGGAAGCGCTCACCCTTTCCGAGCAGAGCGACTGGGCCTTCGACATGGTCCTGACCGATGTGATCATGCCGGTCATGAACGGGCCGGAGCTCGTGGCCAAAATGAAGAAGAACATTCCCGACCTGTCCGCCCTCTTCATGTCCGGTTACACGGACGAGGTTCTGGCCCGGCAGGGATTCTCCCTCGAGGATGTGGACCTGATCCGCAAGCCCTTTTCTCCCCAGCGCCTGATCGCCAGGATCCACACCTTCCTGCGCCGCCGAAGTCCGGAGCAGTGAGTTTCGGCCGCCGAATTGTCGTTTCCTTTTTCCTGATGATTCCCCTTTTATCCCAGCCCGCCACGGCGCAATCGGATTGGCCCTATCCCGACAAGCTCCGTTCCCGGCTGGTATTCGTGCATCCGTTGGTCAACTACGCGGTCAATCCCGTCTGGCAAAGACAGTGGGAGCGGAATCTGGTCCGGGCCAACGGCGTCCAGGCTACAGTGGGCAGCGTCTCCACCGACGACCTGTTCACCGACCTGACGGTCAACATCACCGAACCTTTGGGCGGACGTTTCCGCTTCTTGTACCGAATGATCTGGCAGGACGGCCTGCACATCGACACCTCACGCCAGGAACACTGGCTGGGGTTCGAGATGGGTCTGACCGGACCGGTGTCCGCGTATCTGCAGGTTCATCCCGCCCCCGACAAGGAGGAGTTCGATCTGCTGGCCGGATTGATGGTCACCGACGCCGCCCGGGAGCGGTTCCTGAAGGCCGGCCTGCGCCTGGATGATTTCCTCTACGAAAAGAAGAACGACCGGGGCGGGGTTTCGCAGCAGGAATCCGTGTCGATCCAATGGGAGGGGCGATATCAGACCGGAAACTGGGAAGTTTTTTCCACGGGCCGCTACGGATCGGGTTGGCGGCGGGCCTTCCCCGACAGTGTGCTATCCCCCGAGGTGGCGGGGTCATGTCTGGACGACGATACGGCCACCCTGCGCCTGCGGTACCTTCTGGCTGAACCGGGTTTCGTGGGGGCTGAAGTTTCCCATTACCGCTTCAAAGCGGGTGAAAATCGGCGGGATGGTTTGCCTGGCTTCCAGTACACCAACGAATTTGTCCATCTGCGCGGATTGGGCGTGGTCAACCTGGGCGGCCCCTGGGGCCTGCGCCCGGAGATCCACTGGTTGAGACAATGGACGGCGGCGAACGGGCGGCGCACCTTTGATCACCGCCGCGAGGACTTTTTTCCCGCGGTGTTCTGCGAGCTTCATGCCCCGGGCAAATCGACCTGGGAGCTGGGCTACATGGGGATCCATTATCAGTGGGATCATCTCGTCGGCGACTGGTCGGACAACCGCTCGGGGTACACCGACAAGATCAAATTCGGCTGGACCTACGCCTTCCTGCCCACGGCCAGGCTGCAGTTCTCGGTGAGCCACGAACTCGACCTCGACCGGTTCGGGGGCGGCAACGTCCAGTTCCAGACCGTATTCTAGGATTCCTGGAAAACGGCCACCTTTCCGGGTGGCCGGCCCTGCAGGAAGGGATATCGTGGATCCGATTTGCCCTTTTCCCAAAAAACATCAACGATTTGATCACCATTCTCATTCTTTGATATTTCCATCTTTCTCAAGCGGTTCGGATTTCCCATTCTCCAATCATTGAAGCTCGCCGGCCAATTCGGGACCCTTCGGTCCATTTTGCCATTGAGATCTGGAGCCTTGGTGGAATACCCTGTAGCTGGATAGGATTTTGCCCCTGATTCGTCGCCCGATTGAATCCCGGAAGAGGAGGACTGGTCATGTTGCACATCGCCCCCATCCGTTCGACGTTCATCTTCGCCATGATCTGCATATTCGCCGTTATGGTTCCCGTCACGGTTTCGGCCTATAACCAATACACCGTGAACGACGACGCCACAAACTGCGGCGCGTGCCACGGGGACTTTCGTGCGAATTCCTATACCTCACTTTCTGACGGCGAACTCTGGGGCAACCTCCACAACATTCACCGCAGCACCATGCTCAGCGGTGATTGTGATGCCTGCCACATCGCCTCCGACCGTTTCCCGGTACCCCTCGACGAATCCGCCGGCGGGGACGGACTGGCCGCCATCGGGTGCATGGGTTGCCATGGACGGGACGAGGACAACGTTGCTTCCAATCCTTCCTTTCCCTTCGGCCGGGGTGCGGGGCTGCGGCAGCACCACACCAACGCCGGGGTCAACAACTGCACGGGCTGTCATGATGACGCCGACCCCGCCAACTACACGCCCGTTGGTGAAGAAATCCTTCCCCCCTACTACGCCTCACCCGGCAACGGTCATGACATGATGCCCACGGGGCCCTGCAATGACGACGGCAGTGAGAACTTCGCGGGAGCGGCCATCGGCCAGGACAACGACGGCGACGGGATCTATGACACCGACGATCCCGGCTGCGGCATTTCCGCCGTACCTGGAGCGGACTCCGTGGTCAGATTGCAGCAGAATCATCCCAACCCCTTCAACCCCGTCACCAACATCAAGTACGCGGTGGACAAACCCGGGCATGTGCTCCTGCAGGTGTATTCCGTTTCGGGTGAGCTGGTCCGTACCCTGGTGAACGCCCATCATGGCCAGGCCTCGACCTACGAGGTTTCCTGGAACGGCAAGAACGATGAGGGCCGCCCCCAGGCCAGCGGAATTTTCTTCTACCGGCTGGATGCGGGCGGCGGCGTGGAGATGAAGAAGATGGTCCTGCTAAAATAGGGACCGGTTGGGCCGATCCATTCGCGGGGAGGACCTATTCCGGCTCCCAGTCGAAATGGGTGGCGGCCAGGGCCACGTGGGCCACTTCGTCGTCGGCGATTTCCTGGAAGGCGGCGGCGGTTTCCGGGTCCGAATTTTTCAGATGCTGGGCCAGCTTGAGGCCCGCGCGGCGGCCGCGTTCTTCGGCCGCCGCGATTTTTATGCAGAACTCGCGTCCGGTGGCGCATTCCTGGAGCGCCTCCCAGAGTCCGAGCGAAACCGGCCGGTCCGTCACTCCGATCCCCAGTTTGTCCATGCGCCGGATGATCATCCCGTAATGGCGGGACTCATCGGCGACCTGGGCCGACCAGCTTGCCCGAAGTTCCTGGGGCACGTCCTGGAAATGCCCCGCCGCCCATTCAAACGCCGCGATGGCCTGCAGTTCGGCAAACGCACCGGAACGCATGCGGTCGCCGATGCCCTCGAGGGTGGTCATCGGGCGGGGTTTGGGCGGCCGTTGTCCAGACGCGCAGATCTTGAATGGGCTGAAATCCATGGGTCGTGGTCACTTCTCAGGAAAAGATGTCCTCGTCGATGGCAGATCATAACCCAGCCGGCGCCACATGGACACCCCCGGCCGCCCCCAGCCTGTTCCAATTCCCTATAGACCCATCCGGGCTGACCGAAGAATAGAGTCGGGGGACTCTTGAGTGTTGCCCCACCCCGACAAAATTCAGGGACGGTTTGTTCACGGCCACTTGGGCCATTGGAAAGGCGAGGGCATGAAACTGCGCAACATTATTTTCATCGTGCTGATGATCATTCTCACCGCCGGCCCCGCGGCCGCCGGAAAGTGGCCCCATGAACGTGACGGCTTCATGCTCGGCTTCAACCTCGGCGGAGGTAGCGCCTCGGTCAAGTCGGACGATAGCGAAAGCGAAAGCGACGGTGGCGTCGCGGGCTCCTTCCGCCTGGGCTGGGCCTTCAGCAACCAGTTTCTGGTGGGCCTGGAGTCCACAGCCTGGATCGGCAGCTATGAGTCAGGCGATTTGACCCTCTCGTCCTACAAACTCAACTTCACCTGGTACCCCGGGGCCACGGGTTGGTTCGCGCGCGCCGGGTTTGGTGGCGGCACGGCCGAACTCTCGACCGATCTGTTAGGCCCGAATGTCTCCGTCAGCGAGAGCGGCGGGTCGTTCGGCGTGGGCGGCGGCCACGAGTGGCGGTTGACCCGGACCTTTGCCCTGGGTGCGGCGATCGACTACAGCATGATCGACCTGGATCACTTAGATTACGATTTTGTGAATTTCACGGCACAGTTGAACTGGTACTTCTAGCGCCTTCAGGATCGGCGGCCTGATTCATATTTGGCATTGGGCAGGGACTCAGAATACCTGCTCGAATACCTGGATCAGGCGGTCGATTTCTTCACTGGTGTTGTAGTGGACCAAGCTTACCCGAACAACGCCGTCTTCCAGGTCGAGATCCAGGGCGTCGCACAAATGCCAGGCGTACATGTGGCCGTGCCGGATGGCCACGCCCGTCCGATCGACCGCATCGCAAATCTCCCGCGATGATTTCGTATCATGCAGAAAGCTGATGGTTCCGACCCGGTCGACACCGCCTACGACCGGACCAATCACGCGCACGTCTTCTCTGTTGTTCAGGTAATCCAGAAGCCGGGCGATCAGCGGATCCTCCCAGGCCCGCATCCTGTCCATGGCTTCTTCCACCACCTGGCGGTCGCAGGGCGCCGTCTCATCCGTCCCGGTCAGAAACTTCAAGTAGTCCCCCAGCCCCAGCAGGCCCGCACAGCTTTCGTGGTTGGCGCCACCGGGCTCGAACTTGTAGGGCAGATCGTCACCGGCGATGAAGAAGTGGTTCGGCCCGGTGAGTTCGGCCAGGGCGTCCTTCTTTCCATACATGACCGCCATGTGCGGCCCGTAGACCTTGTAGGTGGAGTAGACGTACCAGTCGACGTCCCAGGCCTGAACGTCGATGGCCCGGTGCGGCGCGTAGGCCACCCCGTCGGCCACCACACGGGCGCCGGCGGCGTGGGCCAGTTTCGTCACCGCGGCCAGATCAACGATTTCCCCCAGCAGGTTGGACACGTGGGGCAGCGCGACCAGCGCAGTGCTGCCGTCCAGCAGCTCCCTGAGGTTATCCAGGGGACAGGTGAAACTGTCGGTGTCCATCCGCCAAAACACCGTTTCCACCCCCAGTCGCTCCAGCCGTTTCCAGCAGCCGAGGTTCGCCTCGTGCCCCGTCTCGGCCAGGATGATCTTTTGGCCCGGCTTCAACACCTGCCCGTAGCTTTCGGCCAGAATGTTCAACAGGGCCGTGGACGAAGGGCCCAGGATGGCCTGGCCATCCCCCGCGTTGACGAAGGTTCTTGCGAAAGCGTGGGCCTCGTCGACGGTGGCGGTGCATTGCTGGGAAAGAGGGTATCCCGCACCCAGCTGAACGTAGGTTCGGGTCAAGTAGCGGTGCATGCGGTCGGCCACGAATCCGGGGACCTGCGAGCCGCCGGCGTTTTCCAGGAAAACCGT
>CBDTUS010000205.1:0-6527 GCA_965363725.1 uncultured bacterium
TCGCCCAGGGTTCACGCCGTACCTGGGACAAACTCTATCTCGGTCTCGCGGCCCTTTCCTGGTCCTCCCAGAACACCTTCGGCGACGACGTCATCACCAATGCTGAAGAAACCTACACCGGACCCGGATTCCTGGCCGAGTGGGACCAACGAGACCACATCATGTTTCCCACCGGCGGGATGTTCGTGGATGGACGCCTTCTCTTCTTTTCCGATACTTTCGGATCCGATCGTGACTTCAGGAAATTGAATCTGGGTCTTGCCGGTTACGAAGCCCTCAGTGACAGCACCGGGATTCTGGCCGGGCGTGTCCTCTACGAGGCCGGATTCGGTGACGTGCCCTTCAGCGGTCAATCCATGGTGAACGGGAACCGCAATCTGCGCGGATACTCGAACGGCCGGCATCGGGCCGACCAACTGCTGGTTGTGGAATCCGAATACCGTTGGATGTTCCACAGGCGATGGGGCGCCGTGGCCTTCGCCGGCCTGGCCTGGTCGGCCAATGGGTTGGCCCAAATGTCTCTGGGCGACACCCTCCCCGCTTCGGGGATAGGACTTCGCTGGACCATGATCCCGACCTACAAGATCAACGCCCGCATCGACTACGGTTGGGGGAAAGACGATCAGGCCATCTATGTCGCCATTGGCGAGGCCTATTGACGGCCTGTTGACGTCCCGGCCCCTTGTGCCGAAATTGTGGCGAATGCCACACCGAAGGGAGGTGACCATGTCGAACGATGAAAAGATCTTCCTGACGAAGTTCGCCAAGAGCTCGGGTTGAGCTGCGAAACTGAGTCCGGGTGACTTGTCCGAAATCCTCGCACCCATCCAGGCCGCGGCCGGCCCGAATCTGCTCGTCGGATTCGACACCGCGGACGATGCCGGCGTCTATCTCGTCGACGACGACCGCGCCATCGTCTCGACCGCCGACTTCATCACCCCCGTGGTCGATGACCCTCGCACCTTCGGCCGGGTCGCCGCCGCCAACTCCATCAGCGACGTCTACGCCATGGGCGGGACACCCATCATGGCGCTGAATCTCCTCGGTTATCCCCCCACCGGGCTGCCCAACCATGTATTGGGCGAGATCCTGGTCGGCAGCGGCGAGATCTGCGCCGAAGCCGGCTGCGCCGTGGCGGGCGGACACACCGTGCGCGACGACGAGGTCAAGTTCGGCCTCAGCG
Organism: uncultured bacterium; assembly: GCA_965363725.1. Lineage (GTDB taxonomy): Bacteria > Krumholzibacteriota > Krumholzibacteriia > LZORAL124-64-63 > LZORAL124-64-63 > JAGLCY01. Next base: position 1,184 of record CBDTUS010000205.1, read on the forward strand.
TGACCGGCACCGTGCATCCGGCCAAAATCCTGCGCAACAGCACCGCCCGGCCCGGGGACCAGCTCGTGTTGACCAAGCCCCTGGGCACCGGCGCCCTGGTGGCCGCCATGAAAAAGGGCCGCCTGGATGACGCGGGCTACGAAGCCCTGGTCACCTGCATGACCAAGCTGAACAGTTGCGGCGCCCGGCTTCATGATTTCGGGGCCACCGCCGCCACGGACGTCACGGGATTCGGGTTGACCGGGCACGGGATGGAAATGGCCCAGGGTTCGAACGTGCGGTTGACCATCGACACGGGCGCCCTGCCCCTTTTGCCGGAGGCGGTCCAGCTGTGCGGCGAGGGTTTCACCTGCGGCGGCACCAAGAGCAACGCCAGCTTCACCGGCGGTGGAATCCGCTACGGCGGACAGGTGGGCCAGGACATGATCGGACTCCTGAACGATCCCCAGACGAGCGGTGGGCTGCTGATCGCCGTTCCGGACCACAAACTGCCTGAAATGACGGCATTTATCACCGATTCCGGCGCCTTGGCCGCCGCCGTGGTAGGCGAGGCCTCCGAATACGTCCCCGACGGCCCCTGGCTCGACTTTACGGCCTGATTCCTCTCTTTTTTTTCGAATCAACTCTCCCCGCCATCTGCCGATACTACTTATAGGTAAAACCGTTTAACCGTGCGAAGGAGCGCGTCATGGCCACGGTGCTGGAGAAATCCCTCCTCGAAATCCACCCCCGCGAATTGAAGGGGATGGTCAAAGACATTCCGACCTTGCCGGCCATCTACGAGAAGCTGTTCGACAAGCTTCAGGATCCGGATGTGTCGGTGCCGGAGATCGCCGAAATCATCACCCAGGACCAGGCCCTGTCGGCCAAGATCCTGCACCTGGTGAACTCCGCGCTCTACGGTTCGGGCACCAAGACCATGACCATCAGTCGCGCCGTGGTGATCCTGGGCTTCCGGGCCGTGCGGGGCGCCGCCATGGCCAGCGGCGTGTTCGACTATTTCAAGGACGACTCGGGCTCCGAGGGCATCGACATGATCAAGTTCTGGGAGCACAGCATCGCCGTGGCCTGCATCAGCAAGGTGATCGCGGAGGATCGGCGCCTGCACCATCGCGAAGAGGCCTTCGTGGCCGGCCTGCTGCACGACGTGGGCAAGCTCATCGAGAAGAATTATTTCTCGTCGGATTTCGACGAGATCTGCGTCACCGCCCTCGATGATGACCTGTCCTGGTTCGAGGCCGAGAAGAAACTGTTCCCCATCCACCACGGCACCATCGGCAAGACGGTGTTCCGCAGCTGGAAGTTTTCGCCGAGCGTGGTCGACGCCGTGCAGTTTCACCACAAGCCGGGAGCCTCGTCCAGCGCACCCGAGCTGACCGCCTTGATCCACGTGGCCGATTTCATGGCCTACGACCTGGGTTACGGCGCCCCCGGCGCCCGCGGCCCCCGCGAGTGCGACGAGGAAGCCCTCACCATCCTGGGCTTGACCATGGAAGAGGTCCTGGACTATCACCTGAGGATCAACGAGGAGATGGAGCGGTCGCTGGACATCCTCGACCTCGTCGGTTGATCATTCGTCTGGCGGTTACCGGCTTCGGGCGATGACCGCCGTTTCTTTTCGGGGCCAGGGCATTTCCCACCTGTTACCCGGGCCGTTCCCGGGACCCCGCGACGACCCCAACAAATATCATTTTTCGAATTTTCGGCATTTCCTGGAAACTGGACTTCCGGGACCGGCCGCCTCATACTGGTCCGACTTGGCTTTTCGACTTGGAATTTCCCGCCATCCGGAGCTTCGCCATGGACCACGGTTCTTCCCTAGACATCCTGTTTGTCGGCGACATGCATCTCGGGCGCCTGCCGTCCCGTGTGCCGGATTCCGTCCTGGACAGGGACACGCTGCAACTGCGGGACCTCGGGCCGGAAGCGGCCTGGAATCGGATCGTAGACGACGCTCTGGAGCGCAGGGTGGCGGCGGTCGCTCTGGCCGGGGATCTGGTGGAAAAAGACAACGCCATGTTCGAGGCCTACGGGCCCCTGGCCACCGGAGTCCGGCGCCTGGTCGAAGCTGGCATCCTCGTGGCCGCGGTGGCCGGCAACCATGACACGGCTGTTCTGCCGAAACTGGCCGCGGAAATCGAGGGGTTTCATCTGCTCGGCCCGGGCGGCACCTGGTCGACGGTGGATGTTCACGGCGAAGACGGATTCAAGGTACGACTGGCCGGCTGGTCGTTTCCCTCACGCCACCACCGGTCCAGCCCGCTGATGCAGGATCCGCCCCGGCCCGAAGGCATCACCCTGGGCCTGCTTCACGCCGACCTTGATGTTTCCCGCAGCCAGTACGCCCCCGTGAGGTCGGCCGATCTGGTTCGCACCGGTTACGCGGGCTGGTTCCTGGGACACGTCCACATTCCCGGGATGATTCCCAGCGATGGCGCGCCTTTCTACCTCGGTTCGACCACCGGCCTTGATCCCAATGAAACCGGACCGCACGGGCCTGTCCTGGTGCGGGTGTCACCCGGCGGTAAGATCACCGCCGAACGCCTGCCTCTGGCTCCGTTGCGCTGGGAGCACAGGGATATCGACTGCACGCCGCTGGAGGATCCCGCCGATCAGCTGGGCGGTCACCTCATCCGGCACCTGAAACGCCTCCAGGTTGAGCTGGAACCCGAACTCGATGAAGTCCGGGCCCTCGGGATCCGCTTCACCCTGACCGGATCCGTTGCCGATCCCACGGCCCTGGACAGGGCCTGGCGGGAACTCGAGGATGACGACCTGGTCGTTTCCCTCGAGGGAGCAACATTTTTCGTCGGGAAAATCTTCAACCGGGTCACCGGGAACATTGACCTGAAGGAACTGGCCCGGCGGGACGATCCTCCCGGTCTAATGGCCCGCCAGATCCTGGCGCTGGAGGCCCCGGGCCAGGAGGTGACCGGGATCGACGACAGCGTCGCCCTGGCTAACACTCTGACCGCCGAGGCGACCCAAGCCGTTGCCCGAGTCGACATCGACACCACGTTTACCGCCCTGGCGGCCGGTGACGAGGAGATGTCCCCGGCCCGGATTCGCGAAATGCTGATCCAGGCTGGCCGCCGGGCCCTGGCCGGACTGCTGGCCCAGATGAAGGACAAGGAGGCGGACCGTGCGGTTGGTTGAACTCCGCCTCAAGCGATCGCCGGGGATCCGGGATCCCTTCGCCCTGCAGCCGTCCGCCGGTGTCAACCTCGTGACCGGCCCCAATGGGATCGGCAAGAGTTCCGTTTGCCGCGCCTTGCAGGCCCTTCTCTGGCCGGAAACTGTCCGCCTGGACCCGTTCCACGCCGAAGCGGAATTCGACCTTGAAGGCCGACGAATCACCGTGTCCCGCCAGGACAAAGATAGCCCCGTGTGGAACGGTACCCGCCCCGATACGGGGCCTGATCATCTGGGCGGCCGCTACCGTCTCGGCGTCCTCGACCTGCTGGATCCCAACCCCAAGGCCGACCCCCTGGCCCGGGAAATCCGGCGGCACATGGCCGGTGGTTTCGACCTCGAGGCGGTCCGCCGGGAAATGTTCACCGCCGAAACCGGAATCTCCGCCAAGTCCGCCTGGACCAAGGCGGATGCCTTGGTCCACCAGCTGGATCAAGAACAGAAAAGGCTGGCCGCCGAGCAGGATCACCTGAACCGGCTGAGGCAAACGCGCGATCTGGCCGGCCAGGCCCGTGACCGGATGGCCGTTCTGGAAATGGTCCGGGATCTGGCCGCCCAGTCCTTAACCCACGAAGAGGCCGTCGCCCGCCTGCAGGACATGCCCGCCGCGGCGGAATCCGTTCGGGCCGAGGACCCCGACAAGATCACCCGGCTCCGCCTGCTCGAAGGGGAACTGGATCAACGGATCGAATCCCGCTCGGCCTCCCTGGATGCTCAGCGACGGGAATGGGACCGGCTCACCGAGGCTGGCCTCAGATCCGATGATCTTTCCCTGGATCTCCTTCGGAAAAAGCAGGAGGACTTGAGCCGGTTGGCCGCCGATCTGCGCCTGGCGGAACGGGATGCCCAGGATGAACGCTTGGCCGAAATCCTGGCGGAAGAACCACCCCGCACAGCCATGTGGCCCTATGTCGTGGCCTTCGTGATCGGGGCGGGCCTTTTCGCCGCCGGCCTATTCGCCGACCTGCCGGGGAACCTCTGGAAGCAGATTTTCGCAGGGGTCGGGATCGCCCTGGCGACCGTGGGAATCTGGGGTGGCTTGGCCCGACCGAGGGATCCTGGCCAGACGGCCCTGATCCAGGAAAAGAAACGCGAGCTGGCCCGCAAACAGGACCTGCTGGAATCCTGCGGCCGGCAATGGTCCGTCGCCCTGGCGGATTTTAATGCCGCCCTGCAACCCGCGGATCTGCCTGCGGTGACCGATGCCACCGCGGCTCTCCAGGCCGTGGAGGAAATAGAAAGCAGCCGGGCCAGGCGCCGCGAACTTCAAGGCCTTCGCGATGACGAAGAATTCCAGCTGGAACGCGACCGGAAAGACCTCGCCGAACGCCGCGCCGAGATCAGCACGTTGCTGGCCCGGCTGGCGCTTCCGGACAGTCGCGATTCCGATGCCGAGGTCGCCCGTCTTCTGGAACTCAAGCCCGCTTTTGATGAAACCTTGCAGGAACGTAACGAAGCCGCGCAGGCGATGGAGCGCCTGCGCCGCAAAATCGCCGCGGGTCGGTCATGGCTGCGCGATCAGGAAGGACCGGACCTGCCGGCCGCCGCGCTCGACGAACTGATTGCCCATGAAAACGAACTGGCCGGCCATCTGCGCTCGCTGGACGAAGAGATCGCCAGGATCGACGCGGTCATCAAACACACCAGCGAGGGGCACGGTCTCCAACAGGCCACGGCGGTGAGGGAAACCGCCTGCTCCGCCCTGGCCGATGTTCGCCAAAACCGGCGGGAGGCCGCCCTGGGCCACCTGCTTCTCGATCACGTGGCCCGCAGTCACGAAAGAGAATCCCGGCCCCGGGTTCTCGAGGAGGCCCGCGCGCTGTTCGGCCTGTTCACCGGCCACCGGTACGAACTGAAGATGGCCGCCCAGAGCCAAGGGGAAGATCGATTCGTGGCCGTGCCCGATGATTCCGTGCAGGAACTCGAACTGGACCAACTGTCCGACGGTACCCGGGCCCAGCTTCTGCTGGCCGTCAAATTGGCATTCATCACCGTCGAAGAGTCCGGAGCCCGACCGCCGGTTTTCCTGGACGATTCACTGACTTCGGCCGATCCCGAACGCTTCGCCCTGGTCGCCGCCAGCCTCGGCCGTCTGGCCGACCGGCAGGGTCGCCAGGTCTTCTATCTCACCCCGAACCCCGCCGATGCCGCC
>CBDTUS010000206.1:0-6522 GCA_965363725.1 uncultured bacterium
CGTCCCGGTCGTAGGCCGCCCAGGAGGCCTGGTAGCGCACGTCGCGCGGCTGGTTGCGCCAGAAATCCACGCGCCAGGTCTGCTGCGGCGTGTCCGGGAAGCGCAGGCTGCTGAACGGGATGGCGAACTCCGCCTCCCATCCCTCGTCGGTGACCCTGGCGGCCGTGTCGAAGATCAGGTCGTAACGCGAGTCCTCGCCGCCGTTGGTCGAAAATAGCAGGTCGCACTGGATGCCGTAGGGGTTGCAGCCGATTTCGTAGGCCCGAGTGGCGTCGCCGAAGGGGTCGATGGCCACGAGCACATTGTCGTCGGCGAAGATCTGGTCGCGTCGGGCGAAGGAGGAGCGGATCTGCGACGGGTCCTCGTCGAAGCACTCGAAGGCCACGTAGAGGTTGCGGTCATCGTAGGCCACGTGCACGACGGTCCGGAAGGGGGCCTGCACCTGGTCGCCCGGCTGGTGTTCGGCGAAGTTGGTGGCGACCGCGGCGCTGCGCCATCCCGCGTCGTCGAGGATGCCATCGATCTCGATCTCGCCCTGGACGCGGGAGATCTCGAGGGCCGGCAGGTACGTCGCCTGCCATTCGGCGTGGGCCGCACTTGAGGCCAGGATCACGAGGACGATTATTGTGGCCGCAAGGGCGCGGTGGCGGTTGCCGTCTTGGATCATGCTGCTCTCCGTCCGGATTCGCGGGGGTTTACCCAGAAGACACGGAGAAGAGGGCGAAGGGTTGCAACAGGTTGAAAAAAAACATCTTACAAGATAATTTCTGTCTCCTATAAAAAAAGCCAAACGGATCGTAGGATCAGGTGCCCCTGGTCAAAAGTCAAATTCCCAGTCTCCTGACCAATTTGATTCGTAATTCCCGCCTTTATTTAACATAATAAGTGCCCCCGGGGGCACCACGACACCGTCATTCCCACGGGCCACGGTCCCCCCTGGCGGCTCAATTCCCGGAGATCTGGAACCAGCTCTTATTCACGCCGACGATCGCGTTGGAATTCTTGATGAACTGCCTGAGCGAGCCCTGCTTGCTGCGGAGGTTATCCGCGTTGGCGTCATCATCCTCGTTCACGATCAGATCGAAGCTGGAACCGAAGTTCACGCCGGTCACGTCCGCACCGCTGATCGTGATCGAAGCCCAGGTATCCCCAGGGCTGGCATTGTCGGGTGTATTCGTGTCGTCGATCGTGGGATCCTGGCCGCCGACCAATGCACCGCCGTGGCCCCAGGTAATCTCCGCCAGGGGATAGGGCCAGGCCGCCGGAACGGTGGGATGTAGACCGCCGGCGGGCGGGGTGTCCGCGTCACCGATGGTGGCGCTGCGGATGCGGACCTTGTAGTTGCCATCGGTCAGACCGGTGAAGCTGAAGCTGCCGTCGCCGGCGGTGGACGCCGAGGCCAGGTACGCGTCGGCCGCATCGTAGAGTTCGACATCCACGTTGGCCAGGGCGACATCTCCCGCCCCCCCGTCCCAGTTCGTGGCCGTACCGGCGAAATCGACGTCCTCGAAGACTATGCCGGAGATGTCGTGCTGGGCGGTCGCCGAGGCGGTGAAGGCGTCGCTGAACTCGGACGTGTTGCCGTAATCGCCCGGCGCGTTCTCCTCGGTGGCTGTTGAGGTCAATACGTCGCCTCCTGCACCGGTAAAGCTGTGCGCGAAGCTCTGGACCCCCGTGCCGGAGTGGGTGATCGTCACCGCGTCGGCATAGGCTTCGCCCTCGCCGTTGCCGGAGGGGTCGGGGCCACCGGGATTGGTGAAGAACTCGATGCGGTAGTCGCCGCCGGGCACGTCGAGGTCGAATTCGATGTCGAGGTTGGCGCCGTTCGGTTCAGCCGAGGTGATCACCGGGAAGTTGAGCAGGTCGTTGACGCCCGGATCAATGTCCAGAGCGTCGTTCTCGGTGATGCCGTCTTCGCCCAGGTCGATGCCGAGTCCGCCGGCGTCGAACATGGAGTTGCCCAGGATGCTGATGTCCATGGTGCCCGCTTGCAAGTTCACGCCGAAGTTGCCGTTGTAGGCGATGATGTTCCCGGAACCGTCCTGGACGCCGCCGATCAGGTTGTCGGAGGTGGCAGTCAGCCTGATACCGGCGTTGGCGTTTCCCAGCGCGGCGTCGCCAGCATGGGTGAGGCCGATGATGTTGCCTGTGATGACGACACCCGTGGCGTCCGCGCCGGTGATGAGTACGCCCACGTCGCCATTGCCCGAGATGACGTTGCCGGCGCCAGCTGATGCACCACCCACGGTGTTGCTGGCGCTGCGGATCTCGACGCCCGCTCCGGTGTTGGGGGCGGCGGCAAGACCGCTGGCGTTGGTGCCGATGCGGTTGCCGAGAACGTTGTTGCCCGTGGATAAGGACCCGAAAAACAGCACGCCCGCGCCACCGTTGCCCGAGATGATGTTCCCAGCGCCAGCGGCGGTACCCCCAATGGTGTTGCCCGGTGAATCGCTGAGATCGACCCCCTCGTCCGCGTTGGGAATGGCGGCGGTCCCGGCGGCGTTGAGGCCCACGTAGTTGCCCTGGATCGAGTTGTTCGTGGCCGCCGTACTGGCGAGCAGAATACCGTTGTTGTCGTTGCCGGAGACAATGTTTCGCGCGGACGCGGAGGTGCCGCCGATGATGTTGTCGGGGGAACCGACGATGTATATCCCGTTGCTGGTGTTGCCGAGATCGCCGGTCCCGGAAACGTCGACGCCGACAAGGTTGCCTTCGATGGTGTTGCTGCCGTCACCCTCGATCCGGATCCCATCGATATCGTTGGCAGCGATCACGTTTCCCTCGCCGGGCGCCGTGCCGCCGACGCGGGTGTTGGTGGCGGTTCCCTTGATCAGCACACCGTGGCCGTGATTCCCCATGGGTGCGGCCCCCGTGGCGTCGGTACCGACAAAGTTTCCCGTGACGACATTTCCGGTGACGCCGTCGATATCGATGCCGTCCTGATTGCCGGCGATCACATTTCGTTCGACGGCGTCGTCGCCGCCGATGATGTTGCCGTCCGATTGGATGTCGATGCCGTCGCCACTGTTGCCGCGGTCGATCAGGCCGGTGACGTCGGTGCCGATGTGGTTGCCCACGATCAGATTGCCGCCACCACCGATGATCATGATGCCGTCGATGGAAAAGCGGTTGATGGCCAGGCCGCGGACGGTGGTGTTGCCGGCGGCGAGCCGCAGGCCGGGCGATCCGCCCGGGGCCAGGGTGCCGTCCAGTTCGATGACCGGAGTGGTCAGGAAGTCGGGTTCGGTGGTTCCGTCGAGCACAGCCGGGTCATCGACGGTGGGCAGCGCGGTGATGGGCTGGATCGAATGCGCGCCCGCGACACGTGGCGCCGAAATGGAGAAATAGCTCGTCTCCGGACCGGTGATGGCGTTGCTGTTCTTCAGAAACTGCCGCAAGCTACCCTGATCGCTGCGAGCGGTACCGGCCAGGCCGTCGTCCAGGGTGTTGACCACGAGGAGGTAAGTGAATCCAATATCCACATCGGTGACGTCGCTGCCGCTGACGGTCACGGCCACCCACGTGTCACCGATGCCGCCGTTGTCACCGGTGGCCGTGTCATCAACCTCTGAATTTCGGCCACCGATCATGGCAGCGCCGTTCCCCCACGACATTTCGGCCAGAGGGTAAGGCCAGGTACCCGGCACCGTGGGGTGCAGACCGCCAGCCGGGGGTGTGTCCGCATCGCCGATGGTTGTGCTTCGGACACGGACTTTGTAGCCCCCGTCGGCTAGCGCGGCAAAGGAGTAGCTCCCGTCAACCGCCGTCGTGGTCGAGGCCAGGTAGGTGTCGGAATTGTCGTAGAGTTCCACGTCCACATTGACCAGACCAAGATCACCGGCGCCACCGTCATAGTTCGCGGCGGTCCCGGCAAAATCGGCATCCTCAAAGACCGTTCCGCTCACCGTGTAGCCCGCGGCTTCTTGACTCCCGATGGTGAAAAACGAGCCCGGATCGTTCTGGTTGTTGAATTCGGTTTGGACCCAGCCATCGGATCGTGCCGCGCTCGCCAGACGCAGTTCGTCCATGGTTCCGTGAACCTGCTCGGTTACTCCGGGATCGTCACCCGCGTAAGGGCCCCTGACATCAAGGGTGTGGGTCTGGCCGGAGTTAGGGTCGGCGACATCGACTTCCTTCATGCCATCGACCCAGAGTTTGATCCTGCCACCGCCCCGAACTCCGACCAGATGGTGCCACTGCTGGTCGACGATGTCCGTGGTCGAGTAATAGGGTTCCCAGCTACTGTCCCAGGTTATGCCCAAGCGGAGGGCGTCACCTTGGTCGTCTGTTGGTCCGAAGACGAGTTCCTCCTCAATTGCTGTGCCGAAGTGCATGTAGATATACTCGTCCTCGCTCACGGTCATGTCGGCCGACTTGTACCAGACACTGATGGTGAAGTCGTCGTAGCTCCTGGGATTCATAACGGTCAGATCGACGTAGTCGTCGATGCCGTCGAATGACTGGCCCTTCGCGAACATGGCCGCCGTATCGCTGGATCCCTGATTGATGCCGTGATTCGAGCCGGCGGAGTCAAGAAAATCGTCGTCCCAGTGCCAAACCCCGCCGAACCCCTCCGTCCACACACCGGTCGGATTCGCCTGGTTGGCCGACGAGGCATACCCGTAGTAGAGGTAAAGGGTTTTGTCGGCCGTGGCGAGAAGGGTCGGCACCTTCACCCAAGCTACCAGGTCTCCGGTTCCCGTGACGTACTCTTCGATTTCGTGGTCAAGCTTGGTGGTGCCGTCGTCATCCGTGAACAGAATGTCGAAACCGTTGCTGCGGGCCGCTGCGGCCAGTTGTGCGTCAGCGTTGATTTTGATGAGCACGGGGAAGTCGGTCAGGGTCGCGCTAACTTCTGATGACAGGATGGTGATCTCGCGGCGATACAACCAGTTATTGTCGTGCCAGGCAGCGGAAGCGGATTGAGCAAGAAAAAGGCACAAGAAGGCCAGAGCAGCCGCTCGCAGCCAGCCAGTTTTCATCAAAAAAATATCAACACGGCCCATCATCACCCAATCCTTTGAGCCCGCGGCTTGAACGAAACCATCCAGGTGATAACTTTTGTGGTGCGTTACCTGCCATCTGTCAGCCCCATATATGGCGTATATGTCTGAATCACAATAATTTACAAAATACCAGCAAAGCTCATTCCACTTTTGAAGCTTCAAAAAAATTTGGTGAAAATTTGGGAGAGGAGCAGCCCAGCCGCCATCTTCTGGCTACGTCTAGCGGCTCAATTCCCGGAGATCTGGAACCAGCTCTTATTCACGCCGACGATCGCGTTGGAATTCTTGATGAACTGCCTGAGCGAGCCCTGCTTGCTGCGGAGGTTATCCGCGTTGGCGTCATCATCCTCGTTCACGATCAGATCGAAGCTGAAACCGAAGTTCACGCCGGTCACGTCCGCACCGCTTATCGTGAACGAAGCCCAGGCTTCCGACATAGCCACCAGACAATCCCCAGCACGATGAGGAAGATCAGAGGCCGTACGACCTGTTCGCCTTCGCCGTTCGTGAGGTGGGTGTACATGGCGCCGGCCATGATCCCCGACAGCCCGACCGCCGCCCACGAACGAGTTTTGGGGATGAGCAAGCCCACCGCGCCGAGGGCTTCGAGGGCGCCGATCACCGTGGCGAACCAGGCGGCGTAGCCCCAACTGGCGAACATTTCGGTTGCGGCACCAGTCAGTTTCCCCAGGGCCGCCATGGCGAAACCGGCAGCGAGGAGAATCGATAAAGCCCAACCTGCAATCTTGCGAATTCGTGCGTTATCCATATACGGTCCCTTCTTTACTGGAGACGGGAGAGAGGGACCCCTGGATGGGTCCCAGCTAAATCATACGAAATTTGTCAGAAATGTTTCGTGGACTTCCCCATCTTGGCCTCCAAAGTCAACCCCAGCGGTTGATCTTGAGTGCCGAGCCCTCGCCCCAGGTCATCTCCGCCAGGGGATTGAACCAGGTGACGGGTACGGTGAGATGCAGGCCCCGTGGGCAGGACATTCCGCTTCCCTTTCGTTACCATGACCATGTGCATGGCGAAACTAACTCTGGCCGGGGAGGAAACGCACTCATGAAAAGGGAACCCAAGCGCTGCCAGTGGTGTGGCAGCGACCCGCTCTATATGGCCTATCACGACGAGGAGTGGGGTGTCCCCGTCCGGGATGACCGGACCCAATTCGAGTTCCTCATTCTGGAGGGAGCGCAGGCCGGCCTGAGCTGGTCCACGATCCTGAAGAAACGGGAGGGATATCGCCGGAACTTCGCCGACTTCGACCCCGAGAAAGTGGCGCGATTCACCGAGAATCGGCTGGCGAAAATCCTGCTGGATCCGGGCATCGTACGCAACCGGCTGAAGGTCCACGCGGCGGTGACCAACGCCCAGGCCTTCTTGCGCGTGCAGGAAGAATTCGACGGCTTCAGCAGCTACATCTGGCGCTTCGTGGACGGCCGGCCCAAGCAGAACAGCTGGCGGACCATGGCCGATCTGCCGGCCACCACTGCGGAATCGGATGCCTTGAGCA
>CBDTUS010000207.1:0-6488 GCA_965363725.1 uncultured bacterium
GGCGGATCAGCCGTGAAAACGCCGTAGGCGCCAACCTGCAGATTCCACAGGATGCTGATCGCCACTACAACCACCACACCAATCAGCGTTCGCTTGAATTTCATTGCTGCCTCCCTTTTCGAAATTGATCTGGTTCTTACGAAAAACCTGGACCCAGACTCCAGCCACTTGGTAGCTTACACCACCCCGGCCAACAATGTCAATGCCAACCGTTGTCTCTTGACCCTGATAGGGATGTTTGTCCGCAAATGCCGCGCAGACCGTGGTCCGGGTTCACGGCGCGCTGGACGATAATTTGCTTCTGTGGCTGCAAATCGGCTCCGCTTGCGACTTCCGCAATGCTAAGCATCTTGGCTCTGATCTCCACTTTGAAAATGCGACTGATTTTCTTTCTCTCCGGACCCGCACTTGAGACGACAAATATGAACCGACCTGCTCACAAAGCTAGGAGCAGTTCGGCAACAGGTTCCAGCAGTATTGGGTTATCCGTGAAGGGAATGTCGCAGAGGTTTGATCACGTCGAGTCCAAGCTTAGGAATCTGATGCTCTATCCAACTGAGCTACGGAGGCACCGAATCGTCGATGCGTAGCCCAAATAGGCGCGTCAGGAATAGTTAACAAGGGAAAAAACCGGGCCCAGGCCCTCCAGCTTCGCCCTTCCGTTCAGGAATTCCAGCTCCACCATGAACAGGAAGCCCGCCACGATTCCACCCGCATCGGCCACCAGCTGAGCGGAGGCCGCGGCCGTGCCGCCGGTGGCCAGCAGGTCGTCGACGATGATGACCCTGTCCCCGGTTTCCAGGCTGTCGACGTGCATTTCCAACGTGGCCTGTCCGTACTCCAGGTCGTAGGTCACCGCACGGGTGTCGGCGGGCAGCTTGCCGGCTTTGCGCATCAGCACCAGAGGTTTGTCCAGGTCCAGACCCAGCGGTGCGCCGAACACGAAACCGCGGGATTCGATGGCGCAGAAGGCATCGAATTCTATGCCGCCCAGCAAGTCCTTCATCCCGGCCAGGGCAAGCCGAAAGGCTTCCGGGTTTTCCATGACCGGCGTGATGTCCTTGAACAGGATGCCGGGCTTGGGAAAGTCCAGAATGTCCCGGATGACGTTGCGAAGATCCAAGGGTGCCTCCAGTCGGACCGGCTACTTGAGCAGCGGATCGGGTTTGATAGCCTTGTCGTTTTTTCTCAATTCTACGTGCAGGTAGGCGGGGGTATCTTTTTCGGGCGGCGGTCCGGTCCGCCCGAGATGATCCCCGGGCAGGACGGCCTGGCCCACCTTGACGGCCGCGGTGCCGGGATCCAGGGGCGACAGCACCGTGGCGTAACCGCCCGCGTGCTCGATGATGATCAGGGTACCGAAGCCGTCCATGTGTCCGAGATGGCGAACCACGCCCGTCGCCGGTGCGGAAACGGCCGTGCCGACGGGGCAGGTCACGTCGGTGCCGGTGCTGGGCATAAGGATGCCCTTCTTTTTGTAAGGGCCAAAGGCCCGTAAAACGTTACCCGGTCTTTGGCAAGGTCGGCTCCATTGAACCTTTGACTTGGTCTTCAGGTGCAAGGGGTTTTGAATATGCAGGTTCTGGCCGATGCTCAGGACATCAGTGGAGAGATGGTTGACCGAGCGCAACTCCCCCACGGTGACCCCGAACCGGGAGGCGATCAGGCCCAGGTAGTCCCCCGGGCGGACTTCGTAGAAACCCGGGGAACCGGAGGCGGCGAGAGCGGCGCCGGACCCCAGAGCCACCGCCAGCAATAAGCAGAAAATCAGGGCCGAATGTGGAAGAACAATCCGATTCACAAAAAATCCCTTTGAGTGGGTGGTCTGCCATTGGGCTGGAAAATACAACGGGTCCCCGATGAGGTCAATGGAGGTCACCGGACAAGTGAAAAGGGCTGCATGGGGTTGATTGCTCTCCTGGGACGCGGTATATTTAATGATAAGACCCATTCAGTCAAGGGATTCGGCGATTTTCAGGTTGCCGGAATTTCTCATCCTGAGGAGGACAGAAGTGAAAACATTGCGTCACGTCATTTTGTTCCTGACCGTTTTGACCCTTTTCGTTCCGGCCGCCAGCCTCGCCCAGTTCCAGTATTCCAACCAGATCGGCATGTACACCACCGAGGACGGCCTGGGAGCCACCGGCACCAGTGTCATGGGCGCTGCCGTGGATGTTTTCCTCGTACTCACCAAACCCACCGATGTGGAAAACGGAGAGGCGCCATTCTCCGCCTGCTGCGGGTTCGAGTTGACGATGACCTTCTCCCCCACGCCGAATGATGATCTCTTCGTACTGCGGGCCGACGTGCCGCCCTACAGCATTGACATCGGGCCCAACAAGGACATCAACTTGGGCTACCTGGATTTTTTCTGCGGGATCGACTACACCCGCCCCCCGCTCGTGGTCGATGAAGCGGTGGTGCTGGTATCCTTCACCTTCCTGAACGCGAACCCCGGTGTGACCGAGGTGACCCTGGGGCCGAGCTACGCGCCGAGCATTGCCGGTCAGATGGCCTTCCTGGGCGAAGAGCCCGAGCAGTTGCGGGCGATGTATTCCAAAGGCGGTTCCCACGACGCGCCGGTGTTCATCTTCAATGGGGAAGCGGTGGCTGTGGAGAACGAATCGTTCGGCTCGGTCAAGGCGCTGTATCGGTAGATAGCTGAGGAAAATTGTGAAAGCAACCTGGTGGATCGTCCTAACGATTCTGACAATTCTGGTGTCTGCCAATGCTGGGGCCGTGGTTTTGAGCGGCCCCCTTGAGGGAGTTCCGGAAAGTCGCGGTCTCCTGGTTTGGGGGGACGGCCACAATGACCTGTTCCAGCAATGGTCAGCCTTCCATCCGGATCATGGGGCCTGGTTTTACGGCTCCAGCTATGGCACATCAAATGCCGATGTATATTTTTTCCCGTCATTGACGGACCCCACCGCCATCGATGACGCCTCCAATTTTCCCTACGCCACCGGTCCGATTTTGGCACAAGAAGGCGGGACTGTTTTTTTCCGCGGAGTCAATGGGTACTATGGGGCCTGGGTGATCGAAGATGTCTATCCGACTGAACCTTCATCCAGTGGGCCTTTGACCTCGAGGACTCCGGTGGCCTTGTTGGATGGTGTCTGGTATTTCCAGGATGATGGTTCCGCTGACCTTTCTCGTGGTTCGGGTCCTCAACCACGGGAGTGGCCCATTGCCCATGGTGGGAACGGGCATTTCTATGAGCTGGTTGTTTGTGAATCGGATACCGATAGCTGGCTTGAGGATTTCCAATCATCGATGGAATTAACTCATCGCGGCCTCGCCGGACACCTCGCCACGATCACCAGTGCCGAGGAATACCAATGGATTCTTGAGCACATGTTGTCCCGCGCCCAGATGAATCAGACCCAGGTTTTCCTCGGTGGCTGGAATGATGGTTTTGTGGGTGGTGAACCGGCTCCTCCCAATTCCTATTACCCCATGGGGAACTGGCACTGGATTACCGGGGAGACCTGGGACTTCACGGCCTGGGCGCAATACGCACCCTATGTCGTCGGGGGGCTTTCCTTTCAGTTTTCGTTGATGTTGCAATATGCTGATTTCAATACCGGGATGGTCAATTCCGTTTTCGAATATTCCACCGATTATTGGACCATGTGTCATTTGGTTGAATATGACAGCCTGCCGGTTGTTGATGTCCCACCTCTGGACCACCCTGTTCCGGTTGAAGCGACCTCATGGGGAAACGTCAAGGCGCTGTTCCGGTAAGGGGTGTTACCAGTGACCGGGGAGAAGAGCGCGCCTGTGGGGACCTGCCTATATTGAAGGTCAACGCCTACCGCTCAGGAAGGGACGCCCATGCTCAAGGAGATCCACGGTCATATCGTGAGCGAATTACAGCAGAACTCCAGGACCGACACGGTCTTCGTGGTGGCGGCTGTTGTCTTCAATCTCGTGGTCCTGGGCATCAACTGGGGCGTGGCTCATGAGGCATCCCGGGGCCACAACGCCGGCCAGAACGACTTCATCCTCGGGCTCCTCATTTTCGGGACGGTGCTGGTCAACCTCTTTGCCACCCGAGCTCTTCTGGCCGGGAAATCATCGCGCGAAAAACTTCTGCTGGGTCTGAAAAAAATGTATGAGGACAACGAGGTCGCCAAGTATTACGACGATGCCCTGCTCGGTACCTATCAAGCCCGTTACAACCTTTTCACCCTGGTGCTGGCCGTGCTGGCGGTAATCGCGATAGTGGTTCCATTGATCGCCAGAAGCATGGATGCATTGTAGGATGGAAACGGGTGGACATTCACGCCCCACCATTGCTGCATCTTCTCTTTTTCGATGGAGTCCGCCATGAACATGATGTCCGACGAAAATTTGTCCCAGATGTTCGATGGCCCCGAAGTGGCCGAGGCCACGACCGCGCCCTCGACTCTCGATCGGATCAAGGCCGACTTCGAGCAGTCGTTCGCTGCGGTGAAGGACAAGCTCGGCGACTCGTGGGTGGACGTGCGCACCATCTACGATATGGCCACGGACGACACCTTCACCATGGATAAGAAGATCAAGGTGGTGGCAATCGGGGCCTTGGCCTACCTGGTTTCCCCCGTCGATCTGTTGCCGGAAAAGAGTCTGGGTCCCCTGGGCCTGGTGGACGATGTTGCAGTGCTGTTTTTCGCTTTGAAGTATGCGCAGCCTGAGATCGAGCGGTATCGCGCGTTCAAGGCCGGGACGTCGGAAACCCCGGAGGCCGAACCCGCTTAACAAACGGGAGCAGGTGTTTCCTGCCAATCACTTCCGGACAGTATCCAGCCTAAATTTGAGGGACACTTTGGGGTGTGGTGACCCGATCAGAGGAGTGTACTAAGTTTCCACCAGGGCATTTTCGAAAAACCTGGGGCACTACTTCACCAGCACCATCCTCTTCGTCTCGGAATACCGGCCGGCTTCCAGGCGGTAGAAGTAGGTGCCGGAGGCTACCTGCCTCCCTGCATCATCCCTCCCATTCCAAACCACTTCGTGGCGGCCGGGGTGCAATTCCTCGGCGCCCGCCAATTCCTTCACCAGACGACCTGACATGTCGAAGACCCGCAAGGTCACAGCCTCTCGACTGGGCATTTCGAATTCTATTGTCGTTTGGGGGTTGAAGGGGTTGGGGAAGTTCCCGTGGAGGCGGATGCGGGAATCCGGCGAGGCAATCCCTTCGTCCCGAACGCCGGAGATCATGTCCACGGCCTGGACCTGGGTGGTGATCGTGTCATTGAAAGCATTGTTGTCTCCGGCAAGGTCGGAGGCCAGAGTGATGTTGAAAACCACTCCGGATTCCGGCCCGGCCGTCCAGGGCGCGAAGGCCACCGGTTGGGTGGTCCCACCCGCCAGGCTGGTGATCGCTATCGTATTCCGGTAGATCAGGACGCCCCCGGTAGCAATCGAGCAGGTGACCTCGAAGTTCTGGACTCCGGACCGGAAATTGCCGACCGTGCACCCGGGGACATAGGTCGCGTTCACCTCCACCTGCTCCGGGATGTCGAGATTCGCCACGCCCACATCGGGACCCGGACTGCCCAGCGCATAGAAATCACCCGCCATGGTGCCAAAGTAAAGAACCCCGTCGGCGCCGATCGAGGGTGAGGCCTCGATCGCCCCTCCGGCCGGGAAACTCCAGCGCAGAGAACCGTCCGGATTGATGGCATACAGGGTGGAGTCCCGTGAGCCAACGTAGATGGTCCCGCTGCCGTCCACGACAGGTGAGCCGTCGATCCACCCGCCGGTGGGGAACTGCCACGCCACGGCGCCGGCATCGCCCAGGTCACGAATGGCGTAGAGGTTGTGGTCGAAGGAACCCACGTAGATAGTCCCATCGCTGCCCAAGGCCGGTGAGGATTCGACGCCATCGCCGAAGGTGAGGGCCCATTTCAGGTCGCCGGTGGACGACAGGGCGAAGAAGTTCTGCGGGACAGGATTCATTTCATTGATGAGTCCTCCGTAAGGATCCGCGCCGACGTAGACGGTGCCGTCGGGCCCAAGTGCCGGGGAGGAATCAATGAAATGGCCGTCGTTGAATTCGCCCGCAGCAAAACTCCACCTCTGTCGGCCATATTCCAGGGAATCCTCCAGACAGTACAGTTTATGGTCCTTGGAACCGACGTAGATCTCACCTTGAGGCCCGATGGCCGGAGAGGAAAAAACACATGAACCGGTCAGGTAGCCCCATTTGTACGTGCCGTCGGGGTTGACCGCGTGCAGATTGAAATTGAGGCTGCCCAGGTAGATGGTGCCGTCGGCACCCACCGCCGGTGATGAGTAGACGGTGAAGCCCAGGTCGGTTTTCCACTTCAGCTTGCCATAAGTGAGGGAGTCTTCCACCGCGTACAAATGACGGTCGAGGCAGCCGATGAAGATGGTGCCGTCCGGTCCGATGGCCGGTGAGGAAAACAGTTCACCGCCGGCGGTGAAGCTCCACTTGAGGCTCCCGTCAGGATTGATGGCGTAGAGGTTCGAATCAGCGACTC
>CBDTUS010000208.1:0-6384 GCA_965363725.1 uncultured bacterium
TTTATTGATTGTTTTGGCCTTGGCGTAGATCTTCTCATAGAGGCGGGGCACGCTGATCATGAAGGTCGGCTGGACATCCATGATGTCCTGGGGAACGGTCTCCATCTTCTCGGCGTAGGCGATGCTCGCGCCGACGGCCAGCATGGTGAACAGGCCGCCCATCCTTTCCAGCACGTGGCTCAAAGGCAGGAAACTCAGGCAGCGGTCCGCCGAACTGATGGGGACCTGGTTCTTGATGTTCAGGACGTTGGAAACAAAGTTCCAGTGGGACAGGACCACGCCCTTGGGATCGCCGGTGGTGCCCGAGGTGTAGATGATGCTGCAGGGGGAGTCCTTGTCCACCTCGGCGCATTCGTCCCGTGGTGGGGGCGGGTTGTCATCGAGGAGATTCTGCCCGATCTGCTTCAACTTGTCGAAGGTCAGGATGTCGGGAAGGCTGGTCCGTTCGAAGGAGATCACATCCCTCACCGATGGGAGGCGGCCCCGGATCTCATGAACCTTGGCGGCCTGCTCCTCCGTCGAGACAAATACCACCACAGGTTCCGATTCTCCGAGGATATATTCGATGGTGTCGGGCATCAGGGTGGGGTAGATGGGTACGGTGACCGCGCCGGCGCACAGACTGCCCAGGTCGGCGAGGGCCCATTCGATGCGATTCTCCGAAAGGAGGGCCACCCGGTCCCCGGGCTTGACGCCCAGTGATTTCAGGCCGAGACGTAGGGCCTTTACCCGGCGGAGCGCCTCTTCGCTGGAGACATCGACGTACTGGCCCGATTCGTCCCGGTAGGAAAAACAGTCGGGGCGAGGAAACTCTCGCATGCCGGAGAGGAAAAGTTCGGGGATGGTCTGAATAGACATAAGCCTCTCCTTGCAGAATCGGGAACCGGGGTTGCCTCAGGCAAGAACAACGGTCACAATGCTTACTCCCGAGACCCTGTTTTGTCAACGGACTAACGACGCCGAGGCCGCCTTGCCGCCCCGCCTTTCCTGGGAGTCCCGCGCCTTGCCATCCTTCCCGCAACCCGATTTCACGCTGCCGGTCGGTCTGGCGAAGTATCGTTCGACGCTGTTGTCATGGTTCGACCGTAGCGGTCGGCCGCTGCCCTGGCGCTCACAGCGGACCCTGTACGGGACCTGGATTTCCGAAATGATGCTGCAACAGACGACCGTTGCCACGGTGGTCCCCTACTGGAAGAAGTTTCTCTCGGCCTTTCCGGATGTTGCGGCCCTGGCGGCGGCCGACGAGGTCGACGTCCTGGCCTTGTGGTCGGGGCTGGGCTATTACCGCAGGGCGCGAAATCTGCACGCGGCCGCGAACCTCGTGGTGGACAAGTTTGGCGGTGTGTTGCCGGAGACTCGGGACCAGTGGCTGGCCCTGCCGGGGGTGGGGCCCTATGCCAGCGGTGCCATCGCCAGCATCGGGCTCGGAGAACGGGTGCCGGCCCTGGATGCCAACGCCCGCAGGGTCCTGACCCGGTGGTTGGTCGGCCATCCGGACCAATGTGCGAGCCTGAAAGCGGGCCACCTGGAGGTTGTCGGAAAGGACCTGGTGGATCCGGACCGTCCGGGCGACTGGAACGAGGCGGTGATGGAACTGGGGGCCCTGGTCTGCGGCGCCACCAACCCGGGCTGTGACTCGTGTCCGGTTCGGTCCCTGTGCCGTGCGGGAGGTTCCGGGGCCGCCGATCTCATTCCGCCGCCCCAGGCGTCTCCGGGGGTTCTCCAGGTGCGGCTGGGGGTTCTGGTGGTCCGCTGTGGGGACCAGATTCTACTGACGCCCCCTGCCGGCGGGTATGCGGCGGTCCCTGCCAGGAGCGGGAAGCCGGTTCGCGCTGACCTCACGGGTCTTCACCAAGGGCTGTGGGGACTTCCCTCGACCCCCTGGCTTCCGGCGACCGCCCACAACAATACCCCCTGGCCGGCGGCCTTTTGGCGGCCCTGGCTGGAAAGAACCCTGGCTCATGCCCCTTCGCTCGGGGCCTGGAAGCCTGTCCTCCTGGGTTCTTTTTCCCATGCTGTGACCCGGTATCGCCTGAAAGTGGTGGTATACGGCTTGCATCTGCCGGATTCCGGAGAATTGGCCCGGGAATTCCTTGTTCCGGAAATTTCCGGGCCGGCCGCTTCCGAGGGTGAAGCGGGCTGTTTGGCCCCTCGGTATCACCTCTGGCCTGGGGATGAGATGCCGGTTTCCAGGATTGTGACCAAGAGTCTGCAACTTGCCGCCAAGCACAGAGTTTGACAACAAACCCTTCATTGTCCTTTTTTGTGGCAGAGGATGATTTGCACGGTTTCGGATCTTGGATGGGAAAGGCTTCACATGCTGCAGATTACCAGACAAACAGAGTACGCGATTCGCGGTCTCCAGGAATTGGCTCGACGAAATGAAGACGCTCCGGTCCAACTCAAGGTCATTGCCGGATCCTGCGAAGTGTCCGAGGCCTTCCTCGCCAAGATTTTCCAGTCGCTGGCCCAGGCCGGTGTGGTCAAGTCCCATCGCGGAGTCAAGGGCGGCTTCAGCCTGGGCCGTCCCGCTGCGGAAATCACGCTGCGGGAAATCGTCGAGATCTGCGAAGGCGGCATTGTCCTGAACCATTGCCTGCGCATGGTGGACCCGTGCCAGGATGTCGAGACCTGCGCGGTGGCCAATGTCTGGCGGGAAGCCCAGAACGCCCTGACCGGCGCCCTCGACAAAACCTCCCTGGCGGACGTCATCTGATAAGTTTTTTTTGAATCAAGGCCCCTCGGATTGAGGGGCCTTTTTTTTTGTGGGGACGGGGAAAATTTTTCAGGTGGCCAGCCGACGGCGGCGCAGCTGTCCACAGGCGGCGGCGATGTCCCGGCCGCCGCTCGCCCGAATAAACGTGTTGATTCCCGCCTTGGTCAGGATTTTTTGGAAGGCTTCGATGTCCGGATCGTCGGGAGGTGCGAGGTCGGCATCATCCAGGGGGTTCATGGGGATGAGGTTGACCTTGACGGGTTTCCTCAGCAGGAGCGCGGCGAGCCGGGCGGCCTGATCGGGGTGGTCGGTGCTGCCGGCAATCAGCACCCAGGCCACGGTGGCCCGGCGGCCGGACTGCCGGGCGTACCGGACGGCCAGGTCCAGGGCCTCGTCGATGGTTGTGCGCCCGGGGACCGGCATGACCGCCTTGCGTTCGCTGTCGGTGCTGCCGCCGATGCTGAGGGTCAGGCCGACTCCGGGACCTGCGTCCAGCAGCCGGCGCAAACCCTCGGCGGGCCCGCTGGTGGAAATCTGAATGCGGCGCCTGGACATTCCCAGGCCCTTCGGGTTCATCATGATATCCAGGCTGCCGGCAACCGCCTCCCAGTTGTCCAGGGGCTCGCCCATCCCCATGAAGACCACGTTGAACCCGCGACCCCCGAGGCCGGGCACCGGGTCACGGCCAAGGTCGGCCCTCAGGAACAGGACCTGTTCCACGATTTCCGCGACATCGAGATTGCGCACCAAACCCCCCCGGGCCGTGGCGCAGAAACGGCAGGCCATGGCGCAGCCCACCTGGGTGGAGATGCAAAAGGTGGCATGGTCCTCCATGGGAATGATCACGCTCTCCACCGTGGCGCCGTCCCGCAGGCGGAAGAGGAACTTGCGGGTCCCATCGCCCGCCACCTGCCGCTCCGCCGTTTCCAGGCCCGTCAAGTCGTAGCGGGAGGCCAGGTCGGTGCGAACCGCCTGGGGGAGGTTGCTCATTTCTTCCCAGCGTAGCGCCCCTCGTTCGAACAACCACTGATTCAGCTGGTCCGCCCGGTAGGACGGCAGGCCCGCGTCGGCGACCAGGTGGTCCACCTCAGCTGGAACCAGCGAACGTAGAAGGGGTTTGGAATCCATCGGGTCATCTTTCCGGTTTTTACGCGACCCCGACTGGGGGGACCGCTCGGGCCTTGACACCCGCTTTGGCGTCGGTGCAAGGTGTGAAGGCAGGCCACCTCAATTACCTATCGGCGGTTCGAACCCGCAAGCCGGGATTCCGAAAAGGGCAAACCATTGAAAACGGTTCTGATCATCGACGATGAAATCGCCATCCGGGAAACCCTCGAACAGATCCTTTCCTACGAGGGCTACGATGTGAAAAAAGCGGGCTCCGGCGCCGAGGGTCTGACCCTGGTGGCGTCGGCCGCGCCGGATGTCATTCTGCTGGACGTCAAGATGCCGGGAATGGACGGCTTCGAGGTGCTCGACCGCCTGGCCTCCGACGGCCACCACATTCCGGTTATCGTGGTATCGGGGCACGGCAACATCGAGACCGCCGTGGACGCCGTCCGCAAGGGCGCCTACGATTTCCTGGAAAAACCTCTGGACCGCTCCCGCCTGCTGGTGACCCTCACCAATTGCCTCAACCATCACGAAGTCCTTTCCGACAAGAAAATCCTGCAGGACCAGGCCGTCACCTCCCATCCCCTGGTGGGGGAGAGCAGCGGCATCCGGGAAGTCAGGGCCTTCATCGAAAAGGTGGGGCCCAGCGAAGCCACGGTCCTTATCACCGGCGAGAACGGGACGGGCAAGGAACTGGTGGTCGGCGCCATCCACCGGGCCAGTTCCCGGCGGGACCGGCCCCTGGTGGAGGTCAATTGCGCGGCCATTCCGCGGGATCTGGTCGAAAGCGAACTCTTCGGCCACGAAAAGGGAAGTTTCACGGGAGCGGACAAGCAGCGCATCGGGAAATTTGAGCTGGCCGACGGCGGCACCCTGTTCCTCGATGAGATCGGGGACATGACCGAAGAAGCCCAGGCCAAGGTCCTCAAAGCAGTCGAAGAGAACAAGTTCCAGCGGGTTGGGGGTGGGGAAACCAGGTCGGTGGATGTCAGGATCGTGGCGGCCACCAACCGCGACCTGTCTTCGCCGGAATCGGGCTTCCGCCAGGATCTCTTTTTCCGCCTCAATGTTCTGGCCATCCATTTGCCACCCCTGCGGGAGCGAGAAGGGGACATCGAATTGCTCCTGGAGTGGTTCATGGCGGACCTTTCCTCCCGACTGAAAACCCCGTCCCGCAGCTTTGCCCCCGAAACCCTGGCCATTTTGCGGGAATACTCCTGGCCGGGGAACGTGCGTGAATTGCGTAACCTTGTGGAAAGAATGCTGATACTGGCCAATAATGAGGTGGTTTCCCCGGCGGATCTACCCCTTTTGCCGGGGACGGCTCCAGACCAGGGCCAGGAGGTCTCATTTTTCGACTGCCGCGATTTCCA
Organism: uncultured bacterium; assembly: GCA_965363725.1. GTDB lineage: Bacteria > Krumholzibacteriota > Krumholzibacteriia > LZORAL124-64-63 > LZORAL124-64-63 > JAGLCY01. The sequence continues at coordinate 5,203 of CBDTUS010000208.1, forward strand.
GACCTTCAAGTCCGAGAGCGAAAGTGTTTTTCTGCAACACAAATTGAAGGAAAACCTGTACAATGTGAGTAAGACGGCCGAAGTGCTGGGAATGCAGAGGAGCAACCTCTACAAGAAGATCAGCAAATACGGTCTGCGCACACAGCCGGAATCGGTTTGAACCCGGAAGGGTTGACGGATAGGGCCTGGATCCGTAAATAAATAGGACCTAGGCAATTCTCGCCGACACGGAGGCATGTCCGGCACGGCGGGCTCATAATTTCAGACGGGGTGTGTTGTGTTGAAGGAGAAGAACATGAAAAAGAATCTTACGGTTCTGGTTCTTCTGGTGGCGTGGTCGCTCATGTCCACCGTCTCGTTCCCGTCCGCGGTTCTCGCGGACGAAATTTCCCAGGACCATGATGCCGACGGCGGACATCCTTCCGATCTCATCATCGATCCCTGCGGGGGCAATGACGATGGGGGCGACGGGGATCCGGGAGACGCCGGTGACGGGTTCGGAGCTCAAGGCTTGCCGCGCCTCGTTGGCGATGGCCTGGGGGACAATGACGGGGTGGATCTTGGAATTCCTGAAGAGCTGTGGCTCCTCATTGCGTCACTGATCCAGCTGGCTCTTTAGGGCGGTCCATGAGGGACGGCCCTGAAGCCGGGACCACATTCGAGTTGTCGCCGGTCCACTTCCTCGCCGAGGGATACGGTTGATGAGAGATAATTTCAAAGATCAAGGTCGATCCAATCAGGATAGGTCTGCCGAATCCCGGCCCCTCCAGGGCCAGGAGTGGGTCCGTCTGGAAGAGATCGGGGATCTTCATTTCCACGCCTCGGCCTATTCCACCGCCCTGGATTACTACCGACAGCTGATCGACGAGCAATCCCTGTCCCTCATGGATCGGGACCAGGCTTTCCGCGTTCTCCGCAAATCCGTCGACTCCAACATCCTGCTGGGCAATTTGGATCAGGTGGACCTGCTGATCGACCGGGCCGAAGACCTCATCGCCCGGACCTCGGGCGTGGCCGATCTCGACCAGATGGCCGTGGTCGGGGCGATCTTCCAGACACGGCGTTCGGCCTCCCTGCGCGAACGGGGACGGCTGCATGATGCCCTGAACCTCGCCAAAAGGGCCTTCTCGGTCCTGGCCCTGACGGACGAACATACCGACGTCGCCATTCTCCAGGTGGGAA
>CBDTUS010000209.1:0-6375 GCA_965363725.1 uncultured bacterium
CTCGCGCAGATACTTCTGGGTCTCGTTGAGCTGCTCGTCGACCTCGTGGAGTTTCTGTTCGCTTTCATACAGTTCCGTCGTGTCCTCGATCAGGCCATAAATGCCCTCCACCCGTCCGTTCTCGATGATGGGAAACAAGGTGACCTGGACGTGCATCATCTGGCCCTGGACCGGGAGCACACCGGTGGCGTGCAGGGTGCGCCGGCTGTTCAGGGTCTCATGTTCCACCTGCCGCAGCCAGCGTGCGCCCCCTGCGGCAAACAGGGCGCTGTCCCGTTTACCCAGCAGTTCGGTCTCGCGGACACCCAGGACACGCTGGGCGTGGTTGTTGATCTTGCGGAAGCGCAGATCGGTGTCCTTGATGTAGATGGACAGGGGCGCCGTCTCGACAAAAGTGTTGAGCCTCAGGCGGGCTTCCTTCAGCCGGCGGCTGTCGGCGCGCAGGGCGCGGTTGTCCTCGGCGAGACGCACGGCGCCCTGGATGATCTTACCGGCTTCGGGGCCCAGAACGGGAATGTGGGGAAACAGGCCGGCGCGCAGGGCGGCGGCTACGTCGTGGTTGTCCGATCCGAGGATCACGAGGTCCAGGTCGTCGCGTGTCAGGATGTCGTCCAGGCTGGTAGTGATCTTCTCCTGGCCGGAGCCTTCGAGGAGTTCGAGGTCCGGGCTGTCGGGTCCGGGATCGAGATCGACCACGGCCACGATTTTCAGGCGCAAGAGAGGGGATCGGGTGACCAGGCCGGCCAGCAGATCGGAAAGTTGGCGGCCTTCGCCGACCAGGGCGGTGTTAATCCTGTTCGTACTCACTGCGTAGTTTTTCGCTCTCTTCGATCAGGTCTCGGGGACTGGTCGTGCCGGCCATCAGGTCGTTGAGCTTGGTTTCGAATTCGTTCTGCATCTTTTTCCGACGGTGCTCCGCGGCGGTGTTGATCAGATCGTAGAGTTCCTCGAAATCATAGGGCTTCAGGATGTAGCGAAAGGCTTGCAGGCGGCCGGCCTCCCAAGCGGAGTCGTGGCTGCCGTGACCGGTGAGCATGAGCACCTCTATGAAGGGCTGCAGGACCTTGAGCTGTTCGATGACCGTGATGCCGTCCATGTCGGGCATCTTGAGGTCGACTATGGCCACGTCGAACTTCATCTCGGTGGCGGCCGAGACGGCTTCCGATCCGCTGAGAGCCATGGTGACCTCGAGGCCCCGCTTGCGCAGGCGGTGGGCCAGGAAGGTGACGAGATCCTCCTCGTCGTCGGCGATCAGCAGGCGGATGGGCTTGGACTGGTCCTCGGTCATGTCTCGGATCTTTCTCTGAATGGCGGCCATGGGCCGTGAATCCCGCAAGGTTGCTGGAATGATCGGCCTGTCAGGCGGTCCGTGTCAAGTAGCTCAAAGGCCGCGCAGGAAATCGGGCCGCAGGCGACTCTCGTCCCTGGCGGCAAGCACCTGGTCGAGGGCGCCCAGGGCTTTGTCCCGATCCGCGGGCAGGTTGAGGCTCAACGGCAGGTAGTTGCTCGCGTGATTGGAATGGAACCGGCAGCGGGAAAAGCGGCTTTCCCGCACGAGGGTCCGCAGTTCCTCCAGAAGCCCCCAGCGGTCCGGGAGGGTGAAACGTCCCGCTTCCTGCTCCCGGGAAAGGGGCGTGCCCGGGACCACCGTGGTGGTCAATGCGCCGACGAAGGGCGGGTCCATGGCGGTCAGGATCTCCGCCGTTTTGGCGGCATGGACGGCCGACCTGGCGGTGCCGCCCAAACCGAGCATGACCATGACCGAATGGCGGATGCCGGCTTCTCGCAGACGATCCGCGGCGGTGACAGCTTCAGCGGCGGTGGAGCCCTTGACCACATTCTCCAGGGTGATGTCGTCTCCGCTTTCCACCCCGTGGTAAACGATGCCCAGGCCGAGCTCCCGCAGCCGGGCCAGATCCTCGGGGCTCTTGCGCAGGATGCTGCGGGCGTCGCCGTAGATGCCGACCCGGCGCACGGAGGGGACCTTTTCCTTCAGCCGATCCAGAACACGCACCAGATGAGCGGTCGGCAGGATCAGGGCGTCGCCGTCGCAGAGGAAAACACGGCGGACCGTCAGCCCGGCTTCGTTCATGGAGGCGGCTTCGTCGATGTCGTTGGCCACGGTGTCGAAGGGCTTGATCCGGAATCGCTGTTCCTCCAAATCGTACATGGCACAGTAGGTGCACTCGTTGTGGCTGCACCCGACGGTGATCTGCAGCAGCAGGCTTTCGGCCTCGCTGGGGGGGCGGAAGATGCGTCCAACGTGGTCCAAGATCGATTCTCCCTTCCAGGTTTGGTGACCGCCAGCTTTCCCGCAGGGCTTTCCTGGAGTGGCGAACTGGCATCATTTACGATAATCAATAACTACCGCAACCATTTTAACGGCGTAAAATATCACGGGGTTCGGGACAGTTGTCACATAAAATCAAAAAACAGACATTTACAGATTAACCAGAAAAATCTAAATTGAACACTCACGAAACCGAAAACTGGGTTAACCGTAGGGTTTCGAACAAAATGCATTCGGGCCGGGGCCATTAACGTCAGATTGACTTAGGGCGAGAGTCACTCATCGGCAGGTCCCGGCCTTCCTTTATTTTCCACCCACTCAGCTGTTATCCTCCAGGCCGACAAAAATCCCGTTAACGATGATTACACGATCGAGCCCCGGGCCGTGGAGGCGCACTTCCTTGACCTTCACGCGCGGTTGGGTCTCCGGGATGTAGACGCGGTCCAGATGAATGACCTCGTCCGGTCCGGAGAAGTCACCGGGACCCACGGTGCCGCCGAAGTGGTCGCTGCGTCCGAAGGCAATGTGCAGGCCGAGCTTCTCATCCAGCAGGATGCTTCCGGTGGGCTTCAGTCCGAAATCCCCCAGCACGCCGAGGCCCAGCTCCGACATATTGGCATAGGCGGGTTCCCGGAGGATGTATTCAGCTTCCTTGACGCTTTCCGGCCCGGTGGTCAGAACCGCCACGGCCTTGTTGCCCTCAATCTCGTACAGGACAACTTCATCGCCGATCTGAACCGGCAGGACTCCGGCCGACCGGCTGGCGTCGCCGGCGATCTCTCCTTCATAGGGCACGATGTAGGCTTCCCCAGAGGGCAGGTTGCCAGCGATCCCGTTGGTGGGGAACAACCCGCCCGAGGCGTGCCCCGTGCGGTGTCGGAGGTCCAGGACCAGTTCGTGCGGGCTACTGTCGGTCTCGAAGGCGAAAGTAGCGGATGTCGCGACGTCCAGGAGTTCCTTGAGCAGATTGACCCGCCGGTTGATCTCCCCGTAGTCGAGGCGCAGGGCGGGGATCATCGAGGGCAGGAATCCCGGCATGGTGGCGGCCCGGAAGCCGCCGGGCCGGGTGGCGACCTTCAAGGGCGCGGTCGCCGACAGCTCGGTGGGGGCCAGCACCATGGTGTGGTTGGCGAAGATGTCGGCGAAGGGGTGGGATGCCCAGTCGGCCACCTGGTCGGCGTGGTCTGGAACCGTCCCGCCGTCGCCGGGATGGCACTCGGCCGGCAAATCGGCGTTGTTGCCGCCGGCATTGCGGTACCAGGCCAGGGTGATGCGGTCCAGGCCGAGGGCCTCCTGCTCGGAAACCAGCTTCAGGTACCAATCCGCGGCCATCCGGCGCCTTTGGGCCCACTCGGGGTTGTCGGCCAGACGCTCGTCCGGCAGGTCCACGATGACAGCCAGTCCGGTATCGGCGCCGGTGGGCTGGAAAACCCGCTGCACCAGCAATCTAAGATCCTGTGCGGTAAGGGATTCTGTCATGGAAGGGTCTTCTCCGGGCTGGGGGAAGGGATTGCCTGACGATTGCGGTGTACCCTTTCCAGTTTATGACTTATTGTGGAGGAAAACCCGTACTAAATTCCCGTACGGACCAGAATCCGAGTCGAGCATTCGGCCACTGCAAGGAGGCAGCTATGAGTCTGGACCGGGAGACCAACCTCGCCCTGTTCATCGATTTCGACAACGTGGCGCTGGGGGCCCGTGACGCGGGCCAGCGATTTGATGTCAAACTTCTCATCCAGCGTGTCCTTGAAAAAGGGAAGATCATTGTCAAGAAGGCGTACGCCGACTGGCACTACTACAAGGAACACATGTCACCGCTGCACGAGGCGGCCATCGAGCTTATCGAGATTCCCATGCCCAAGATCTCGGGCAAGAACAGCGCAGACATCAAGCTGGTCGTCGACGCCATGGATCTGTGTTATTCCAAGGAGCACATCGACACCTTCGTGATTGTGTCGGGTGATTCCGATTTTTCTCCCCTGGTGTCCAAGCTGCGCGAGAACAACAAGCGGGTCATCGGCATCGGGATGAAGAATTCCTCCAGCCGCCTGCTGATCGGCAACTGCGACGAGTTCATCTTCTACGACGACATCATCCGCCAGAAGGTGGGCCGGTTGAGCAAATCCGGGGTGGATGTGCCCAACGAAAAACGCGACCTGTTCGATTTCCTGGTCAAGACGGTCCAGAGCCTTTTGATGGAGTCGCGCGGCGTGCTCTATTCCTCGCTGATCAAGGACACCATGACCCGCAAGCAGCCCGACTTCAACGAGCGGGCCCACGGCTATTCGACCTTCGGCGACCTGCTGGAAGAAGCCCGGGGATTGGGCCTGCTGGACGTGGAACGGGATGCGGCGGCCGGCGGCACCTGGGTGGTGCGCGGCCTGGGCAAGGGCATCTCCCTGGATAAGGGAGGCAACGGCAGCGGCGGCAGCGGCGGCAGCCGACAGCCGCGCAGGAGGCGCCGGTCCGGACGGGGCGGGCAGCGGGACAAGCAGGAATCGGTGGCGACGAAGACATCGGTCAAGTCGGATGAAAAACCAGCCGTGGAGAAACCCGCCGCCAAGAAGACGGCCAAGAAGACCGTCGCCAAAAAGCCCACGACCAAGAAGGTCGTGACCAAGAAGACCGCCAAGAAAACACCGGGGAAGAAGACTCCCGCCAAGAAGGCTCCGGCCAAGAAAACGACGACGAAGAAGACGGCCAAGAAGGTGGCCCGGACAACCACCCGGTCGCCTGCGAAAAAAACCGCCGCCAAAAAATCGGGCGGCAAGAGTTGACGACCTGACCAACCATGGATACGGGTTTGCGGATACTGAAGGTCTGCACGAGCCGCTCCTGGGGCGGCATGGAAATGAGCATGGCCACGATCAGCGCCCGGTTGCGGGACCGTGGCCATGACGTTCATCCGGTCTGCTACCCGGACAGCCCCATCCACGAACGACTGAATAAACTCGGCTTCGAACCGCTGACCGTCGATCTTTGGGGCAAATTCCATCCCTTCAAGGCATTCAAGCTGTCCCGGTACATCAACCGCCACGACATCGACATCGTCCACACCGACTATTCGCGCGACCTGTTCACCCTGGTGCCCGCCCTGAAGTGGAGCAAGCCGACGCCCATGGTGCTGCACAAGCACGTGGGTACGATCAGGCCCAAGAACCTGCCGGTGCATCCCTATCTGTATCGCAACGTCGACTACGTCATCGCCATTTCGAAAGTTATCGAAAAGAACCTGCTGGAGACTCACCCGTTGAGACCGGACCAGGTGGGGATCATTCACCACGGGATCGATATGGGACGGTTCGTGCCGGATGCCGAGCGGCGGGCCGCCGTGCGTGCGGAGTTGGGCATCGAGGACGATGAAGTGGTTGTGGGAATCGTGGGACGGTTGCAGGAGTCCAAGGGGCATCTGCAATTTTTGGAGGTGGCCCAGCGCATCCTGCCCGGATTTCCCCGCACGCGGTTTGTCATCGTCGGCGAAGGCACCCGCGGCGAGGACGAAAAAGCCAACGCCATCCTCGACCGGATCGAAAAGGCGAACCTGGGGGACAGGATGATCCTGACAGGTTACCGCGATGACGTGCCCGACGTGCTGGGGGCCATGGATCTGTTCCTGTTTCCGACCCACTCGGAGGCCTTCGGGCTGGTGATCGTCGAGGCCATGGCCATGGGGGTGCCGGTGATCTCGGCGGATTGCGACGGGGTTCCGGACATCGTCGAGCACGGGGAGACCGGGCTGCTGGTGGATCCCAGGAACGTGGAGAGACTGACCGCGGCGGTCTCGGACCTGTTGGGGAACAAGGAAAAGCTGATTGCCTTCGGGCAAGCTGGGCGAATCCGGGCCCGGGAGCATTTTTCGGAAGAGAAGATGTGCGGAGAGATGGAGGAGTTGTACCGGATGCTTATCGCTCGCCATCACACCTGAAAGACAGCCAGTGGTGATGGAACGAGGGGGCCTTTGCGGCCCCCTCTTCTTGCCCGCGACCTTGGCGGTTCCGACGGCCGTCAGTTGCCCGGCGTGTCGTGGTCGTCGCGGGCGGGGGCGGGTTCCTCCTCGAGGGGAAACTCGTCATCAGCGGCGGGTT
>CBDTUS010000210.1:0-6321 GCA_965363725.1 uncultured bacterium
CACAACCTCCTTAAAAGGGAGATGCTCTACCTGATGAGCTAGTGGCCCACCCGAATCGGGTGAGTTTTTCCGCAGGAACCGCAATATAGATGACACCCCGCCTGGTGTCAAAGGAATCAGCCAATCGGTTTGGTCTCAGGTGGTTACACCCGTTTCGGTCCAGATCATTTCTTCACGGTCCCGCCCCACGCTCACGCCCACGATCAGGGTCCCGAGCTCTTTTTCCAGGAACTCGAGGTACTTGCGGGCGGCGGCCGGAAGGTCCACCAGCTTCCGGCATCCCGAGGTGGGTTTTTCCCAACCGGGAAATTCCTGGTAGACGGGCCGGCAGCGAGGAATGGCTTCGCTCAGCACCGGGTACGTGGTGGTGTTTTCCCCGTCAAGTTCGTAGGCGGTGGCCACCTGGACACTGGGCAGAGTGTCCAGAACATCCAGTTTTGTGATGATCACCCCTGTCATGCCGTTGATGTCGACGGCGTACCGGCCGGCCACCAGATCGAACCAGCCGCAGCGGCGGGCTCGGCCCGTGGTAGCGCCGTATTCACCCCCGGCTTCCCTCAGGGCGTCCCCCTGCTCCCCCAAAAGCTCGCTGGGGAAGGGGCCGTTGCCGACCCGGGTGCAGTAGGCCTTGAAGATCCCGTTGATCTCGCCGAGGGACCGCGGTCCCAGGCCGGTCCCGGTGAGCGCGCCCCCGATCGTGCTGTTGCTGCTGGTGACATAGGGGAAGGTCCCGTGATCGATGTCCAGCATGGTTCCCTGCGCACCTTCGAACAGGGCGGTCTCGGTTCCCTCGCGGACCGGTCGCAGGGCATCGTAGGGATTGACCACCATCGGGGCCACGAACTGGGCCAACACCACCAGTTCTTCGGCCAGGACCCGCGCAGGCAGAGGTTCAGCGTCGTAGAATTCGCTGAGGATCTCGTTGGCCGACAGGATCTTTTCGATGGCCTTGCGTTCCAGGTTTTCGGCCGGCAGCAGCAGGTCTCCCAGGCGCATCCCGGTGCGCTGGATCTTGTCCAGGTAGGCGGGCCCGATGCCGCGGCCAGTGGTGCCGATACTCTTGCGCTTGAGGCGGGTCTCCCGCAGTTCGTCCAGGCGCATGTGGTAGGGCATCAGCAGGCTGGCAGTGGCCGATATCCGCATCCGCTCCCGGACCTCGTACCCCTTCTGTTCCAGGGCGAGAATCTCGTCCCGCAGGCTCCAGGGGTCGATCACCATGCCGCCGCCCAGCAGGCACCGCACACCTTCGTGCAGGATGCCGGAGGGAATCAAGTGCAGGACGTGCTTGTCCTGGCCAATGTGGATGGTGTGGCCGGCATTGGCCCCGCCCTGATAGCGCAGGACCCAATCGAAGTCACGGCTCAGGGCATCGACAATCTTGCCCTTGCCTTCGTCCCCCCACTGGCCCCCGATGATCACTCGGTTTTCCACAGTTCAACTCCACGGTTGGGACAGATCCTCACAGCAGCGAAGGCCGTGCCCGGACCGTATCCCGACAGACCGGAATCCGTCACCCAAAAAAAAGCCCGAACATCAGCCGGGCTACCTGACAAATATGCCTCGGTGGTCAGCTTCCGTCAAACATAGCCTTCAGGGCGCCCCAGGTTTTTTCATCGACCAGGGATCCGGCGTTGCACTCGTCGACCACCCCCGGATTGCCGGCCTGGCTGTCCACGTTGCCGTCGGGCTCCCCGTCCCCGTCGCTGTCGCCGACTTCCACGCCGTTGAGGCAGCCGTCGCCGTCCGAATCCAGATTGGCCAGATTCGCGTCCCAGAGACGGCCATTGGCCAGGAAATCGTCTCCGAAGGGATTGAGCGCGGCATCCCCTACAGAAGGTATCTCCACCACATGACAGGCAAGGCAGTTGTTGGGGACGGTCACGGGCAGGCGAGCCATGTCGACGTCGGTGGCCAGGGCCGGTGCCACGGACAGGTAGGCACAGACCGCCAAGACGGTCGCTGCCCTAAGCCAACCTGTGAAGAATCCGTGTTTCATCCTGCCACCTGGATAGGCGCCGCGCTGACCACGATCCCGGCCGTGGACCGAGAATGCGTCCATGGTTTCGAAATCAGTCGCAATCGCCCCTCCTCGACCATTATACCTCCGACGCTCGGACCCCGTCAAATATACCTCAATCGGGGTTGGCGGCCAGAAGCGCGTCAACCCAGCCGATCATCTCCTCACGGCCGGTTCGCTTGACGGCTGAGGTCGGGAAAAAGGGAGTGTCCTTGGGGACACCCAGAGTCTGGATTATCTCCTGATATCGCTCGGAACGGGAATTGGTTCCGACTTTGTCGATCTTGGTCACGGCCACCGCGTAGGGGTGCCCTGATTCGCGCACCCAACTGGAGACCTCCAGGTCTTCCTGGGTGGGCTTGTGGCGGGCGTCCAGCAAGTGAAAAATAGCCATAGGTCGTTCATCTGAAAGAATATACTGTCGAAAAAGGCTTTTCCAGATCGCCCGCTGCTTCTTGCTGACCTTGGCGAATCCGTAGCCCGGCAGATCCACCAGGTAGAACCGGTCGTCCACCAGGAAATAATTCAACAGCCGGGTCTTTCCCGGTTTGCCGCTGATGTGGGCAACCTTGGTTCGGTCCAGGAAGTTGTTGATCAAGGAGGACTTGCCGCAGTTGCTTCGCCCGATGAAGGCGAATTCCGGCAGGATCCTTTCCGGCCGCCCCTTCAGGTCGGGGCTGCTGATGATGAACTCCACTTCCATGGCGCCACTCAGGCTTTCTTGGGCCGGGCGGTGGATTTTTTCCTGCCGGCACTCCGGGGCCCTTTAACGGATCCCTTGGCCCGGCGCTTGTTTCCGTCCCCGTCCCCGCCCACCAGGGCCAGGGCCAGGACCTCATCCATGGTGTCGACCAGGTGGACCGTCAACTTGTCGCGCACCACCTCCGAGAGTTCGCGGAAGTCCTTCTCGTTGTCCCGGGGAAGGATCAGGTGCTTGCTGCCGGCCCGCACCGCGGCGACGGCCTTTTCGGGCAGCCCACCGATGGGCAGGATCTTGCCCCGCAGGGTCACTTCCCCGGTCATGGCCACGTCGTTCCGCACGGGAATTTCACGCAACAGGGAAACGATGGCCGTGGCCATGGCGACCCCCGCGCTGGGTCCGTCCTTGGGGATGGCCCCCTCCGGCACGTGGATGTGGATCTGGCTTTTCTTGAACCAGTCGCCCGACATCTCCCGGCACAGGCCCCGGGCGTAGCTGAGGGCCGTCTCGGCGGACTCCTTCATCACGTCCTTGAGGTTGCCCGTGATGGTGATCTTGCCGCTGCCGGGCACGGAGGCCGTTTCGATCTCGAGGATCTCACCGCCGGCCATGGTCCAAGCCAGTCCGACGACGACCCCCACCTCGGGTTCGCGGTCCACCAGCTTGCGCCGGAATTTCGGAATGCCCAGGTAAGTCTGGACGTTGCTCTCGCTGACGGCGCCGGGAAACTTGCCCTTGTCCGCATGGTGCTTGGCCACCTTGCGGCAGATGCCGGCGATTTCGCGCTCGAGGTTGCGCACACCGGCTTCGCGGGTGTAGCCGTCGATGATGGCCTGGAAGGCGGACCGCTTGAAGCCACCGGTCCACTTGGCCACCCCGTTGCGCTTCATCTGCCGCGGGGCGAGGAACCGCTCGGCGATGACCATTTTTTCGTGCTCCAGGTAACCGGGGATCCGGATGATCTCCATGCGGTCCTCCAGGGCGGGCGGGATCGAATGCAGGCTGTTGGCCGTGGTGATGAACATCACGTTGGACAGGTCGAACTCCACCTCGAGGTAGTGGTCGCTGAAGGTGGAGTTCTGCTCCGGGTCCAGCACTTCCAGCAGGGCGCTGGCCGGATCGCCGCGGAAGTCCGCCCCCATCTTGTCGATCTCGTCCAGCAGGAAGACCGGATTGCGCGTCCCGGCCTTGCGCAAGGATTCGATGACCCGCCCCGGCTTGCTGCCGATGTAAGTGCGGCGGTGGCCCCGGATCTCCGCCTCGTCGCGCACCCCGCCCAGGCTGATCCGCACGAACTTCTTGTTCATGCTGTCGGCGATGCTGCGACCCAGGCTCGTCTTGCCCACGCCCGGCGGCCCGACCAGGCAAAGAATCGTCCCCTGCGTCTTCTTGGTCAGTTTGTAGACCGACAGGAATTCGAGGATCCGTTCCTTGACCTTCTCCAGGCCGTAGTGGTCCGCATCCAGCCGCTCGCGGACCTTGGCCGTATCCACCCGGTCGCGGGACTTCTTTTTCCAGGGCAGGGACAGCAGGGTGTCCAGGTAGTTGCGCACCACGGTGGCCTCGGGACTCATGGGCGACATGCGTTCGAGCCGGTTCACCTCGCGGCGGGCGACGTCCCGGGCTTCTGTGCTCATGTCGCTTTCTTCAACGCGGGTGAGGTATTCCTCGATCTCGGAATCCTCGTCGGCGGTGAACCCGAGTTCCTTGCGGATGGCCCGCAGCTGTTCGTTGAGGTAGAACTCGCGCTGGTTGCGCTGGACCTGGGACTGGACTTCGCCGTCGATGCGCTGTTCGATTTCCAGGATGTCCAGTTCGTTGGCCAGGATCTGGTTGATACGTTTCAGGCGCTGGCCCAGGTCGGGTTCCTCGAGCAGTTCCTGCTTCAGGGGAACGCGGCCGAGGATGTAGGCGCTGATCGAGTCGGCCATCCGGGCGATCTCCTCGATGTTCAGCACCGACAGGAGCACTTCGTCCGGGAGCCGTTTGTTCAGCCGCACGTACTCCTTGAACCGCTCCTTGATGGAACGACTGAGTGCTTCGACCTCCTTGCCCTTCACCGCGACTTCCTGCACCGGGGCGATGTCCACTTCCAGGAAGCCGTCGCCCATGACCACGTGGTCCACCCGGACCCGGGCCACGCCTTCGACCAGGATCTTCAGGGTTTCGTCGGGGGTGCGGATGATCTGCAGGACCTTGATGACCGTCCCGTATTCGAAGAGATCGCCGGCGGCGGGTTCTTCGGTCTCGGGCTCCTTCTGGGCGATCACGCACAGGTGCTTGTCGCGTTCCATGGCCGCCTCCACGGCGGCCACCGACCGGGGCCGGCCCACGAGCAGGGGGGTGACCATGTAGGGAAACACCACCACGTCACGCAAAGGCAACAGAGGCAGTTCACCGGGCAGGAGGACGTCTTCGCCGTCCCGGCTGATGATGAATTCTTTGCGACTCATGTTTCTCCTCGGGCGTTGGTGGCCGCAATGCCGCGGCCGTACGCCCGCCTCCGGATGATCTTCCGGATGATATTCCGGATGATCCGGCGGTCAGGGCCGCAGGGGACCCGTCCCTGGTGACTTCGTTTCGATGCTGGGAGGTAACAGGCTGTATCAGGCTTCCTTGATGTCGATCGGCGGATCGCCCAGCACCACCTCGGGCTCGGCCTCTTTGGCCACGGCCTCGCGGGTGATGATAACCTGCCGGACGTCATCCTGGGAAGGGATCTCGAACATCGTGTTGCGCATGATATTTTCCAGAATGGAACGCAGGCCGCGCGCGCCGGTCTTGCGTAGGATCGCCAGATCGGCGACGGCCTCGAGGGCGTCGGGTTCGAATACCAGCTCCACGTCTTCCATCTCCAGCAGCTTGGCGTACTGCTTGGTCAGGGCGTTGCGCGGCTCGGTGAGGATCCTGATCATGGCGTCGCGGTCGAGATCGTGCATGTGGGTCACCACAGGCAACCGGCCGATGAGTTCGGGAATCAGGCCGAACTGCATCAGGTCCTGCGACTCGACCAGGCTCAGGAATTCGTCCCGCTCCTCGCTGATGGAGAACTCCTCCTGGCGGGCGAAGCCCAACACGTTTCGGCCCACCCGGCGTTCGACGATCTTTTCCAGGCCCTGGAATGCGCCGCCGCAGATGAACAGGATGTTCTTGGTGTTGACCTCAAGATATTTCTGCTGCGGGTGCTTGCGTCCCCCCTGGGGCGGCACGTTGGCCACGGTGCCCTCGAGAATCTTCAGCAGCGCCTGCTGCACACCTTCGCCCGACACGTCGCGCGTGATGGAGGGATTGCCGCTCTTGCGCCCGATCTTGTCGATCTCGTCGACGTAGACGATGCCTTGCTCGGCGGCGGGAATGCTGTAGTCCGCGGCCTGGAGCAGCCGGACCAGGATGTTCTCGACATCCTCGCCCACGTAGCCGGCTTCCGTCAGGGCGGTGGCGTCGGCAATCGCGAAAGGCACGTTCAGGTAACGGGCCAGGGTCTGGGCCAGCAGCGTCTTGCCCGTCCCGGTGTTGCCCAAAAGCAGGATGTTGCTCTTGTCGATCTCGACCCCGTCGCTGGTCTTCTTCTGGTGGATGCGTTTGTAGTGGTTGTAGACCGCCA
>CBDTUS010000211.1:0-6291 GCA_965363725.1 uncultured bacterium
GAGGTCCGGCGTGTCCAGGTAATACTGGGTCTTGAAATAGTTGTGGGTGCAATTGTGGACGGCCCAGTAGGCATCGAGTCCCGCGGACGCGCCGAATGGGATCTGGTCTACACGCTGGAGACCCGGGGAGGGGTGTTCAAATCGCGGGCGATTTTCGTATTCGAGAAGGTGGACAACCTGTGGTACCTGCTCGAATGGACGGACACCACCATCGAGACCGCCAGGGAATCCGGGCTGGCGTTCACCACCTCCGGCACCCTGCGCGGGGTCCTGAGCCGATGACACGCCGCCAAAGGAGGACGCAATGGGCCGGATCCTGCTGATCGACGACGACGACAGCCTGCGCGAGGTGGTGCAGTTCATCCTGATCGATTCAGGCCACGAGGTCTTGACCGCCGCCGATGGTCAGCAGGGGATCGGACTTTTGGACCGGGAACCGGACCTGGTCATCTCCGACATCAGGATGCCCGGCATCGACGGCATGGAGGTGTTGCGGAAGATTCGCGGCCGGGAAGATCCCAGCCCGCCCCCGGTGATCATGCTGACTGCCCATGGCACAGTGGAACAGGCCGTGGAGGCCATGGGGCTGGGCGCCTTCACCTATCTCCTGAAACCCTTCGCCCGCGATGAACTGCTCGCGACGGTGGATCAGGCTCTCTCGAAGCGGGCCCTGGAGCGGGAAAACGCCCGCCTGCGGGACCTCCTGAAAAAGCCGGCAGCCGACAGCGGGATGATCTTCACCTCCGGCCTGATGGCCGACCTCATGGACCAGTTGCGCCGCGCCGCGCCCACCGGGGCCGCGGTTCTTTTGACCGGCGAAAGCGGTACGGGAAAGGAACTGGCTGCCCGGGCCTGTCACGATCTGTCGGACCGCTGGGACCACCCCTTTGTCGCGGTGAACTGCGGTGCCATCCCCACCGGTCTGATGGAATCGGAACTCTTCGGCCACGCCCGGGGGGCCTTCACCGGAGCGGGGCGCCGGGTCCCGGGCCGCATTCGCGGAGCGGAGGGCGGCACCCTGTTTCTGGACGAGATCGCCGAACTCCCTGTCGCCCTCCAACCCAAACTGCTGCGGGTCCTGGAGACCAAACTGGTGGATCCGGTCGGCGACGCCCGCCCCGTGCCCGTGGACTTCCGACTCGTCTGCGCCACCAACCGGGATCTCGAGGCCGAGGTGGCGGCCGGGCGCTTCCGGGAAGATCTCCTGTACCGGATCAACGTTCTCCAGCTGACCCTGCCTCCCCTGCGAGACCGGCCCGTCGATCTGAAACCGCTTTGGGACCACTTCACCCGCCTGCACGGCGGAGACGACGTGGCTACCGACCCGGACCTCCTGAAGACCCTGGCGGGCATGCCCTGGCCCGGCAACGTTCGCGAATTGAAGAACCTGAACCAGCGGCTGGTGCTGATGAGGGAAGGCGATCTCTTGAAACGGACCGACCTGGCTCGTCTCGCCCCCCGGGCCGGCCGACGGACCCCGGCCACGACCGACCTTACCGGGAACGAGGGCGGCCTGCCCCTGGGCCCCTTGCCCGACGGGGGGATGTCACTGGTGGCCCTGGAAAAAGAAGTGATCCTCCGGGCTCTGGAGCTGTGCGGGGGAAATCGCACCCGGACCGCGGCCTACCTCGGCATTCCCCGCCACGTCCTGATCTACCGCATCAACAAGTACGATCTGGCCTGAGAAAAAAACGGCCGCCGGGTCAACCGGCGGCCGCTCGATGGATCCATTCCGGATCAGTCCAACCCGAACCCGATCTTGAATTCCAGGTACTGCTGCGCTTCCATGTTGCCGGCGGCGAACGCGTAGTGGTACCGGGCGCTGACGTACCCCAGGAAGGAATCCCAGGGCAGCTGCCAGCCCACCTCGGGCGCCAGCGCGAAATGCCAGTTGGCTTCTTCCAACGCGGCCAGGCCGATCTCGGTGCGGCGCTCGATCCACGAACCGCCCGCATTGATCCCGGCGAAGAACCGGCTGCTTCGCTTGTCGGCACTGAAGTACTTGAACCAGCTGGCATAGATTGGCACGGCGTTGACGTAGCTCCAGTGCTTGCCGGTGATCGCTCCGTTTTCGAACTCCACCGTCGCGTCGCTTTCCTCGTTGAAGACGTTCCACCCGACGTTGAGGCCGTAGGCCGCGTCCCGCAGGTAGAAATTCCGCCATTCCACGCTGGCGCCGCGGAAGCTCACCCCGGAGACAAAGTCCTTGGTGTCACCGGTGGGAACGCTGATGCCCCAGGCAATCCCGAAGGTGTTGTTGTCGGCCCGGGCGGCGCCGGCCGGTGCGAGGATCAGCAGAAGGCCGAGCAATACGAAGAATCTTTTCATGTCCTGGCCTCCTTAGTTTCCTGCCGGCGTGCCGGCGATGTAGGGTGACTGGCCGAACGCCTGCCGGATACCCGACCGGATACTCTCCTGGGTAGAGTTGGCGCTGGACTGGAGAGCCCCATTGAGAGCGCCGACCCAGTTGTTCACCGGCGTGGTGTCGGGGTCCGTGGGATCCTCGATATCGCGCAGGTCATGCATATCCCAGATGAGCGTTCCCTGCTGGAAGGACGAGGTCGTCAAGTACGGAGGATAGTACCAGCCCCAGCCGGGATAACCGGGCCATCCGGAGCTGTAGGAGTAGACCCATACCTTGCTTTCCACGGCCCCAACCCTGATCCACACATCGGGTTTGTTGTTGTCCGGATCCGTTTCCAGGGTGAAACCCGCCGCCACCATCTGGGCGTTGAGTTCCTCCAGGATGATGGGATTCAAGGCCGCGTTGATGGGAGTCTGGTTGGGGTCGTTCGGATCCACCAACGAGACGACCTCGTCGCTCATGGCGTAGGTGCTCATGTTCTTGAAATTACCGGTGGGGTTTTTCAGGGTCACCACGACCCCGAGGTCACCCAGGTTCTCCGGCCCTCCGGGATAGCAGGCGGCCAGACCCAGGACCAGGGCGCCCGTCAGGGCGGCCAGGACCAGGGCCTTCCGCCGGACGAGGCGGGGGGTTGTTTTTGGCATGGGGTATTCCTCCTGTAGAGATGATCCAGGGCCGATATCACCCGGCCATCCTAGGAAACTGGTTGGCGAACCGCAACACAATAAAACCGGCCCCGGAAAAACCGGGGCCGGCGGTGATGATGACCACCGTTGCTGGCTGTTACTTCAGCAGGACCATCCGTTTGGTCAAGGCCTGGTCGGCGACCTCCAGCCGGTAGAAATAGACGCCGCTGCCGGCAGCCGTACCGCCGTCAGCCTGGCCGTCCCAGATCACCTCTCCGGGACCCGCCTCGAACCTGCCGGACACCAGGGTCCGCACCAGCTCTCCACGCACGTTGAAGATCCGCAGCGAGCCGGCACCCGCACGGGTCACGTTGTAACGGATCTTCGTGCTGGGGTTGAACGGGTTCGGGGTGTTCTGGTCCAGAAGCAGATCCGCCAGGCCCAGGTGAGGCACTGCGCTCAGGCCCAGGGCCTGGAACACGTCGACCGGCAGGATCTGCGGGTTGCCGACGGCGTCGTAGTTGTCCGGTTCGATGGCGAAGAACCGGTTGGCCACCGTGGACCCCTCGTACTCACCATTGAACAGGAACTTGTAGTCCACGTTCTGGGCGCTGGTGTCCGGGAAAATGACGCTGACGGTGTAGATCTTGTCGCCGGCCACGAGGTCCGGCGTCACGCCGTCATCCTTCATCTCGTTCAACGAGGGGATGGTCCAGTCGAAAGTCGGGGGCTCGGCGTTGTTGGGGGTGCCGTTGACACCGACCACATCGAACTCGTCGATGTTCTCCCAGGCCGTGTTGTTGAAATCGACCGAGAAGACCACCTCGACCGCCCGCCAGATGGCGTTGCAGAAGTCGAAGTTCACCGAGGGCAGGGTCAGGGGTCCGAGGGCGCCGCCGATGGTGTCGTACAGTTCGTCGTTCAGGAACACGTTCCGGTCGCCCAACCCTTCGCACTCCCAAAGGCTGTTGAGAAGGAACTTGTATTCGACACTTTTCCTGGACCCGGCCGGGAAAGTAATGACGGTGGAATAGATGCCGTCGCCGGCCACCGCGTCGGCCCCGCTGCCGTCGTCCACCAATTGATTGAGCGAGGGTTCGTCGAAGGTCAGGGGCGCGACCGAACCGTTGATGCTCACGGTGTCGCCCGGTGCGATCGCGGTGTTGTTCATGTTCACGAAGAACAGCACGTCGATGTCGTGCAGGGTGAACTGGGTCGGATCCTCGTCGTTCCACCAGACATCGATGATGTCCTCCGCACCATTGGCCAGGTCCAGGGTGTGGGAGCGATTGCCGGCCATGGGTTCATAGATGTTCTGGTTGAAGTTGAACTTCCACTCGAAGGATTCGGTGGCGGTGCCGGCCATGCAGTCACCGGCGTACAGCATGGTGGTGCTGAATTCCCAGATGTCATCGACGCCGGTGTCTATCATGGCGCCAGTGTCGCCCAGAGGCCCGAAGGTCAGGGGCGCCTTGTCCCCCTCGACGTGGAATTCGTAGGGCGGCACTTCGGAGGTGTTGGCCAGGAATAAGCTCATCCTGCCGCGGAAGGTGATGTCCTTCAACGCGAAGCACGAGGTGTTGGCGACGCCGTCGGCCACGATCGTGTTCCCCGCCAGATCCTGCACACCGGTCACCGTCAGGGTGAAGAGGCCGGCCGAGCCGCCGATGCCCGGATTGGCCAGTACCAGCTGCACAATGCTGGGGTCGCTGCCGTCACGGGTGGCGGAGGTCACGGTGGCGCCGGTCAAGGCGTAGTTGCCGACCGTTTCGGCGGACGCCTGGTCAACCGGTTCGTTGAAGTAGACGTCGAAGACGTTGTTCGCCGGAAAATTTTCAAAAGGGACCTGGACCTGGTCCAAGGTGGGAGGATCCGGATCCGCAGCGGCCTGGACGGTGTAGGCGAAGTAGTTCGTCAGAGGGATGGGCGAAGCGGTGTCCCACAGGGTGAATCCGGGGACGCTCAACTGCGCACCGTCGTTGGCGGCGCAGTCCAGCGGACCCTTGGTCGGACTGTCCTGGGTGAACCACAGTTCCCAGTTGATGATGCTGCCGGGGCTGACGCCCAGGCTGCCGAGCATGACCGCCAGCTCCCGGAAATCGGTGCCCGTGGCCCAGCCGAGACTGCCGGGGCCCTGGACGATGTTGACCCACTGCGGAGTAGGGGCGTCCGCATCCCAGAAGTAGCTGGCCTGCCAGTTGTTGTCCAGATTCACGTAGAACATGAAATCCGGTTTGTTGGTCGCCGCGCTCCATTCGATCGCGCGGCCCCAGGGATCCTCCACGCCACCGTCAGGAGTCCCGAGATCAATGGCAAATCCCAGCTGGTTGGTGGCAAACGAGCCGGGCCCCGTCGCGAATCCCAGGTAGAGATTGACCGCATCGTTGGTGAGGTAGATGTCCCCCAGGTCGATCTCGGGAAACTGGGTATCTCCGCCATCTGCATCGGCGAGGTTGCCGGGCAGGAAATCGTTCACCCCGTCGATGACGATGGTCTGGGGCGTCTGCGCGAAGGCCCAACCAGCGCCCAGGGCCAGGACCATCAGGGCCGCCATCAGCCCGAATCCGGTTCTTTGACGATAGCTCATGCGATTCCTCCTCATTTGACGAGCGAAAGCGGTCGGGTGATCATCTGGCCGCGGCACTTGAGTTGACGGGGCGAATCGAACCAATACCAGGCGCCAACCCTTGGGCACAGGTTTCCGGCACCCACCTCAACGAAACCCTGCAAAAGGGCCGTTCAAGGAGGGTTCATCCTCAATTTTTCAGCAAATCGGATGATACCACAAACGGTCCCCCGGAAACAAGATTCATGTGATTTCCGGCCTTTCCATCACCGGATAATTTCTCCTTTCACCTGTGTCTTGGCCGCAGAGCCTCGAAAGTGTACTATTGGCCTACCCGCATCCTGGGCAAGGTCGAACCAAGGAAGAACCATGGCGCATTCCGGATCCAAGAAAGTCATCTATGCCGCCCTGGTCGGCAACGCGTTGATCGCCGTCACCAAACTCGGGGCCGCCGCCTTCACCGGCAGCAGCGCCATGCTGTCCGAAGGGATCCACTCGATCGTCGACACCGGCAATCAGGTGCTGCTTTTGATGGGCCTTTCGCGCGCCCGGCGGGAACCGGATAGCCAGCACCCCTACGGATACGGCAAGGAGGTCTACTTCTGGTCCTTCGTGGTGGCCATCCTGATTTTCGGCGTTGGCGCCGGCGTGTCCATCTACGAAGGCATCAAGCACATCCAGCACGCCGAACCGATGGTGAATGTCCGGATCAACTACCTGGTCCTAGCCTTCGC
>CBDTUS010000212.1:0-6282 GCA_965363725.1 uncultured bacterium
CCTGTTGAATTCCAGTTTCCCCTGCCTGGGTTGTCCTGATACCCAATATTAATAGTTTACTTTTTTTGTCAAGTTTTAACAGGTGATTTTCCCCACCTCGGCCCACCGCGGAATTGTTGTTTTCCGGGGTACACGTTTGACTTATCCTGATCCGGGATGCCTCTTGGGATCATCTTCCCGGGGCCTGGAGCCGATTTCCCGAACAGGAGCCGTCATGAACCACCGCAGATTTCCAATTTTGTCTTTGTTCGGAGTAGTGGCCCTGTGTGTGTTCTGTTCCGTGGCGGCAGCCCAGGATTCATCGCCTCCTGCGGCGGATAGTGGCCAAAAATCCGCCAGCTTCGGAGTCGGTCTTTCGATGAAGTACCCCTATGAAAGTTTTGGTAATTCCTACAAAACGGGTTACGGAATCCAAGGCCTTTTTGCCTACCCCTTGATTCCCCTGCTGGACATCACCGCCAATATCGGCTGGAACCATTTAGGCAAGGAGGACGCCGAGGAATCCATCGACATCTGGGAATTTGTCGGGGGCCTCCGCTTCGTGATGGGCGTGTTCTTCATGAGCGGAGAAGTGGGTTATTATACCGAGGTCGACGAAACCAGTTTCTTGCCGGGACTCGGCTTGAAATTCGACCATTTCGAAATTGCCTGGAATCTCCGTGCCGTTTCGAGCGGCAGCTGGTCCGGCCTGCGTCTGGGATGGTATTTCTAGTTTCGCTGTCGACCAGTCCGCCGGACCTCAATCCCGGGAAGGAAAAACATGACCGATACACCTTTGAATAACACCCGACTCCTGCCCGACGTTTCGCTGACCGCGGCCGGATCCACCCGGGAGATCGCGCTGCGGGATATGGGTATCTGCGCGGTCCTGGTTTTTCACGGCCAGGACAACGGCGACGCCGCCCTGCAGGTCAACAAGACCCTTCGCAAGGAATATCCAGCCGCCGACCAGGTATTCATCGCCTCGGTCATCGATCTGCGGTCCTTCCCCAGCATGTTCCACGGCATGGTCCGTCCCGCCCTGGAAAAAGCCTACTTCAACGCCGCGGGCAAGCTTCCCGAGGGGGCCGACCCCGCCGCCTTGGTGGTCCTGTTGCCGGACTGGGACGGAGCGGTGAGCGATGCGGTGGGCATGGTGGACGCCACGCGTACCGCCGGCGTGGTGGTCGCCGATGCCGGTGGAAAAGTGGTGTGTATCGACCAGAGCGAGAACCTGGACCAGGCGGCGCTGGCTGCCATTGCCGGCCTTTCCTGACCCCGACCGGCATGGGCCGACAACCGACGGAGAGCCCCTTGGCCGATCTGGAACTCCAGGACAGGACCCTTCACCTTGACCGGTATCCCCTGCGCCGGAACGAACCCTTGAAACCCTGGGACGCCGCCGACGAATATCTTCTGGAGCATTGTCGCACCGAAGCTCTGGCCCGCCCCACCAATGCCGTGCTCATCGTCAACGACCACTTCGGCGCCCTGGCTACTGCCCTTCATGATATTGAGCCCACCACCTGGAGCGACTCATTCCTTTCCCGATTGGCCCTGGACCACAATCTGGAACGGAATAACCTGCCCGGCGGGGCCGTCACTTTCGTGGAGGGCGACCGGAACCCGGAAGGATTCTTCGACCTGGTCCTGTTGAAGGTCCCCAAATCCCTGGCCCACCTTGAAGACACCCTGCTGCGCTTGCGGTCCAGACTGCGGCCCGGAGCCCTGGTGGTGGCCGGCAGCATGATCAAGCACACCCCCGCCCGGGTCTACCGACTCCTGGAAAAAATCATCGGCCCGACCCGGACGAGCCTGGGCTGGAAAAAGTCTCGTCTGGCCACCGCCGTCTTCGACGAAGACCGCAACCTTCCCGATGGCCTGACCGAAAGCATTTTCCAGGTGGAGGAATTCGGGTGGGATCTGGTCAGCGGGCCCAACGTGTTTTCGCGGGACCACCTGGACCTGGGCACCCGACTGCTGTTGAAACACCTGCCGTCCGGCGATCACCTCGAGAAGGCAGCCGACCTGGGCTGCGGCAACGGTGTGCTGGCCCTGGCCGTGGCCGCACGCTGCCCCGCGGCAAAGATCCTGGGGGTGGACGAATCCTACCAGGCCGTGGCCAGTGCCCGGGCCAACCTGGAACGCACGGGTCTGGGTGGTCGGGATATCCTATTCACAGTAGATGATGGTCTGGAAAACACCCCACCGGGAAGCCTTCAGGCCGTGGTCTGCAATCCGCCCTTCCACCAGGCCCAGGCCGTGGGCGACCTGCTGGCCTGGCGCATGTTCGAACAGGCCCGCAAGGCCCTGGCGGCAGGCGGCGACCTGCGGGTGGTCGGCAACCGTCACCTGGGGTATCACGTGAAGCTCAAAAAGCTGTTCGGGAACTGCGAGATACTGGGCACCAATGCCAAATTCGTGGTCCTGCAGGCGGTGCGCTAACTACCGGTAGAGCGACTTGACGTCCCCCCACTCCCGGTTTTCATCGACGGTGTAGTCCCCGAAGGTGAACACCGGCCGCTCGAAACTACCACCGACCGGCAGGGCTCCCACAGGTTCCCCAACCCCACTGGCCATATCGAGATAAACCATCAGGTTGGGCAAATAGGGCAAGCTGGTCGGCAGCAAAAAGTAGCCCTCAGGATTGTTGCCCATGGTCAGGACCGAAAGGGTGGCCAGCGTCGTGCCATCCCCTGATCCCACCGGTATTCCCTGTTGATAGCCCACAATGAGTTCGTCCGTGCTGCCAACATTAACCGCGTCGATGGGGAAGGTCACCCCGAGCAAAAAATCCCCCGAAGCCGGGACGACCGTGCATTCGAAACCCCCGACGAGTTGCACGTTGCCCTGGTCACTGACCGGATTGATCAGCACCAGATAGAGCACCTGCTGGGAATTGGCTTCAATATCGATTTCGTCGATGGTGGCGGCCCGGTCATAGAACAGGCCGAAGCGGTTTTCATCGAGGACCGCGCCGGCGGAAGAAGCTGCGACCGACAGGAGAACAAACAGAGCGAGGAATGATTTCATGACAGGATCTCCACATTCCAGGGACACGGGCGAACGATACCGGATCTCTGAAGCCCAACTGGTGTGGAGCGCCCTACCGCCGGCGGCGAAACCGGAGGTCGGCAGAACGTTCAAGGTTGAGTAATCCGTGAGCTTGACTTGAAAATAGCAAATTGTCCGGCCGTGGACAAATCACCGGCCGGAAAAAAACATCAGTGAATGGTCCTGACCGGCCGGAAACCCTGTTTGGGCCCAACGTAATCCAGGTCGCGATTGAGCCGGAATGCCGACCGGGCATAATAGGGTGGGCGGGACCAGGCGCCCCCGCGGACCACGAACTGGAACCGGCGCCCCACGCCGACCGGATCGGTGACCGGCTCGGCCTCGTAGTTGTACCAGAATCCCTCCACCCACTTCAAAAGCGATCCGTGCATGTCGTACAGACCCCAGGCGTTGGGAGCCAGCTGGGCCACGGGTCTGGTCCAGGTGGTGGAGTTGCCCCAGTACCAGCCGATCTCCTCGAGCACGGGATCGTAAAACCCGTAGGGGTCGGTGATCTGACCGTTGGCAAAGGCGGTGGTGCTGCCGGCCCGGCAGGCGTATTCCCACTCCGCTTCGGTGGGCAACCGATATCCGACGGCCGCATAGGGATCGCCCCCGTTGCAGGACCAGTCGGAATGATCGTAGGCCCGTGGCAGACCTTCTTTGATACTGAGCCAGTCACAGTAAGCGGCGGCTCCGTGCCAGGTCATGTTCTTGGCCGGATGGTTGGGATTGTTCCCGAACCCCGCGTTGTGCGGTCTCAGGACGTTGCCCAGGAAAATGATCTCGTTGCCGAGCGCCTTGAAATCCAGCAGACGGGCCATTCCCCCGTCCAGATTGGTCCACAGGGAATCCTCGTTCGCCCGGACCAGGCCCTGGTGCAGGGCCCAGTTCCCCAGTTCGACGAACTGCTGGTTGGTGACCTCGGTGGCCTGCATGAGGAACGATCGGGTCAAGGTGACCTGGTGCTGCGGAAATTCGTTGCACTCCGGACAGTCGGCTCCCGGCTCATCGACGGGGGACCCCATCATGAAGGTGCCGGCCGGTATGGTGACGAACGTTTCCCAGATCGGGGGCATTTCGCGGTATTCACCGGTCAAGGTGGTCGTTTCGTGGCCCTTGACGTCACCGGGGGCGGGATTGATTTCCGGTTGGAGCCAGCCCTCGACCGGTTCCCAGAATATGAAATAGGTTCCCGGCGTGAGCTGGGAAAGAGTGTCCGCTCCGGTCCCGAAGACCTGGCTGCCCCGCGGATCGGTCAAGGTCCAGGCGGCTTGAAGGGTGTCGGGCACGGTGCCGACGACCACCGTCCCGGTGGCCGCAGGAGCCTGGGGGTCATCGCTGCAGGAGGCTACAGCCAGGATCAGGCAGACCAGCCCACAGAGGGCACCGGCCGATCCGGCGGCGGTCCGGAATTTTGGGGCAACGGAACTCACGGTCCTCCATATGGGCCAAAGGGGAACGGACCCCTATAGGATAACAAATCTGAGGGGGGCAGGGAAAGGCCAAGGCCTGGTCTTCCCCGTCGGGAGGTGCTCAAAAATCCCTCTGAAGTATTGCAAGGCCGCCAATCGAAAGTTATCATGACCCGGATTTCCTGAAAAGGATACGGCCCTTATCCCTTTGATCCTACGGAAGGACCCCCGATGATCCGCCTTTCCGGCCGACTCCTGCTCCTGGCCCTGGTCCTGACAGGTCTGGTCCAGACCCCCGCTCAGGCCCAGGACGGCCCCTGGGCTCCTCCGGCCCCGGCCGAAACCGAAAGAGACTGGATCCGACTGACCTCCGGGGAGTGGCTCTGGGGAACCATCGATCTGATGCGGGACGAAACCCTCGAATTCGACAGCGAAGAACTCGACGGCCTGAAGATCGACTGGGTGGACATCGCGGAAATCCGCTCCGCCCGCTTCATGACCTACGTTCTGGTGGACCAGTCCGTGGTGACCGGAACCTCCACCCTGAGGGATAACGTGGTGCGTATCGCGACCGACCAGGGGGAAAGGGAAATCGCCCGCAACCAGGTCCTGGCCATCCTGGCAGGCAAGCCGACCGAACTCAACTTCTGGTCCGCCAAGGTGGGCGCGGACTACAAGGCCCGCAGCGGCAATACGGATCAAGTGGATTTCGGCGCCCGCCTGTCCCTGAAAAGGGATGCCCCCCAGGGCCGGCTCGACCTGCGATACCAGGGGAACTACTCCAAAACCGAGGGCGTCGAGAATATCCGCAACCACCGGGGCAACATCGAATGGAAGATTTTCGTTTCGCGGAAGTTCTTCATCACTCCCATCAATGCGGAAATATTCCAGGACAAGTTCCAGAACATCCAGTCCCGTGCCACCCTCGGGGCCGGAATCGGTTATTTCCTGACGCGCAACAGCAAGACCGACTGGTTCGTGGAACTCGGCGGCGGCTATCAGCAGACCCGCTACGTCTCGGTTCAGGAAGGCGAAGAGGACAAGGAGTCCAACGGGTCGATTCCCCTCCGGACCACCATTGATACCGAATTGTCCAAAATGATCGATGTGGAAGCCGAATACGGTGTCCAGGTGGGTATGGGTTCGGGTTCCAACACCCTCCACCACACCTATATCCTGTTCGAATTCGAATTGACCGGGGCCATCGATTTCACCGCCTCGTTCACCTGGGATCATCAAACGCGTCCGACTGCCAACGCCGAGGGAATCACTCCGAACAAGGACGACACGGCCATGGGCTTCGGCCTGGCCATCGACATCTAGACAATCGACATCTAGACCATTGTTTTCTGGGCCAAAAAACGAGGCCCGCTCCCCCCGAGGGAGCGGGCCTTTTTCATCCGGCGGGTAGGCAGGGACTAGGCGTCCTTCGCCTCCAGCTTGAGCAGCTTTTCCCACTCGGAGTCAACGTACTGCTGGCTCGTCTCAAGGATGTGCTCATTGCCGGGCTTGAACAGGTGCTTGAAACGGCCCTGCTTCTTCATCCAGTCGACGATGGGCTTCCGCTCCTTCGGCTTCTGGTTGATCTTGTAGACGCCGTTCTCGACCTCGAACAGGGGCCAGAAATTGGTCTCCACCGCTTCCTTCGACAGCTCGATACCGATGGCGGGATCGAAGTGCCAGCCCACCGTGCAGGGCATCAGGATGTTCAGGAAGGCGGGGCCGTCGCAGGCCAGAGCCTTCTCCACCTTCATGGCCAGGTCCTTCCAGTGGAAGGGCGTGGTCTGGGCCACGTAGGGGATGTTGTGCGCCACCAGGATCTTGGTCAGGTCCT
>CBDTUS010000213.1:0-6280 GCA_965363725.1 uncultured bacterium
TCCTCAGGGAAAGGCATTACTACACCAAGGCCGAGGCTCTGACCCAGGAGGCCCTGGCCGGTGATCTCCCGCCGGAAATGCGTGAGCTGGCCGAGGACCTCCAGGATGAACTGGCCAAACTCAGGGCGCCCCTGCCCGAGGAGGTCGTCCAGGGGGTGGCCAGGGCGGAAGACCTGCTGGAGGCCGGCGAGGCGGAGGAGGCCCTCCAGATCTGCGACGACCTCTTGTCCGGCGGGCTCGAACTGCGCTCTCCCTCCAAGAGCAGGCTCCAGACCCTCCGGGGCCGGGCCCTGGACCAGCTGGACCGGAACTTCGAAGCGGTGGACGCCTTTACCCAGGCCCTGCAACTGACGCGAAACCGGGACCGCCAGGCGGTCATCTATTTCCACATGGGTCGGCTCTACCTGAAGATGGACAACTACCAGCAGGCCCAGGGAGCCTACACCATGGCCCTGAACTACGGATTGCCCAGCGGGCTGGAGGTCCAGGCCCGCGAGTCGCTCAAGGTCATCGAGAATCGGCTCGCCGAATGAGAAACGCCCCCATCGAGAGGGAATGTCCGACGTGAAAATTCTCAGGGATTGCCTTCATTTCCGCGGTCATGTGCCCTGCCGGCCCCACAAGGAGAAGGGGGTCCATTGCGAAGGCTGCGGGGACTATCGGCCGCGCCGAGGCAGGATCCTGATCATCAAGCTAGGGGCCGCCGGCGACGTCATCCGAACCACGCCCCTGCTGGCCCCGTTGCTGCGCGACTATCCGGACCATGTGGTGACCTGGGTCACCGACTTTCCCGACCTCTTGCCCGCGGTGGTCCACGACGCGATTCCCCTGGATACCGAGACCCTGGTCTGGCTGAGGCAGACGGAATTCGACCTCGTGATCAACCTGGACAAGGACCGGCAGGCCTGCGCCCTGGCGAAAGAAGTTTCAGCCGGCCGCCGGCTGGGCTTCACCCTGAGTGAAGACGGCGTCTGCTGTCCGGTGACCGCAGGGGTCACGCCGGAAATGGCGACGGCCGTTGAGGACAAATTCCTGACCGGCCTGTTCGACGACGTGAACCGGGCCTGCACCAAAAGTTATCCCCAGGAGATCTTTGCCATCTGTGGATATGAATTCCGGGGTGAGCCCTACCTGCTGGACCGGCCGGAGGTTCTGGTGGACTTCCACTTGCCGTCCGGAAAGGCTACCGTCGGCCTGAACACCGGTTGCGGTGGGCGCTGGACCAGCCGCCTGTGGCCGGAACACCATTGGCAGGAGGCGGCAAGCGCGCTACTTGCGGCCGGATATGCGGTGGTGCTGCTGGGCGGTCCGCTGGAGGATGAGAAGAACCGGCGCCTGGCCGAAGCGACCGGCGCCTGCTATCCGGGGCATTTCGACCTGAAGACCTTCATCGGATTGATGGACCGGTGCGACCTGGTGGTCACCGCCGTGACCATGGCCATGCACATCGCGTTGGGTCTGCAGAAGAAGCTGGTCCTGTTCAACAACATCTTCAATCCCCATGAATTCGAGCTCTACGGTCGGGGACAGCTGATCTCTCCCCGACAGGAGTGCACCTGTTTCTTCCAACCCACCTGTAGAAACGAATCCTTCTGCATGGAAACCCTGGAGCCCGCTGCGGTCATCACCGCGGTATCCAGCCTGCTGGGGACGCCGTGAAGCTGGCGTTCCTGGGTCCGGCGCCCCCTTTTCGGGGCGGGATCGTGACCTACCTGGGGATGCTGGCCCGGGCCCTGACCGGCCGCGGGCACGAGGTGTTCTGGGCGTCCTTCAAGAAGCAGTACCCCGGCTTCCTGTTTCCGGGCAGCGAGCAGGAAGGCGAGACCGCGCCCTGGCTGGAGCATCCCGACACACCGCGGTTCATTCCTTGGTCTCCAGTGAGCTGGTGGAAAACCAGCGGCGATATCGAGAGGGCGGCGCCCCGGGCGGTGGTCATCAAGTTCTGGATTCCTTTTTTTGCGCCGGGGTTCTACGGGGTGACCCGGCGTCTGCGGCGGCGCACCGAAATCCGCATCATCTATCTGCTGGACAACGTGATCCCGCACGAGAAGTATCCCTTCGGCCGGTTCCTGACTCGCCTCGCGCTCAGGCAGGGCCACGGTTTCATCGCCCAAAGCGACCAGGTTCGGCAGGATCTGTTCACCGTGCTGCCGGACACCGATCCCGGCACGGTGATCACCACCCCACATCCCGTCTACGATTTCGGTAAGCCTGGGCGGCCCCGCAAGACCAGGACTGAAGCCCGCACGGCCCTCGGCCTGCCGACCGAGGGCCGGCTGGCGCTGTTTTTCGGATTCATCAAACCCTACAAAGGAGTCCTGCATCTGATCGATGCCGCCCGGGCTTTGAAGGAGCGGTACGGCGACGGAATCCGGGTCCTGATCGTGGGGGATATCTACGGGGACAAGCAGCCCTATCTGGACCGCATCGCCGCGTCGCCGGCAGTCGACATCATCCAGCTGGTTGACGGGTTCGTCCCGGACGAAACAGTGGAAGACTATTTCCTGGCGGCGGACCTGACCGTTCTGCCCTACGATTCGGCGACCCAGAGCGGCATCGTCCAGATCGCCTACAACTACGATCTGCCGGTGGTGACGACGGACGTGGGGGGACTGCCCGAGGTGGTCCTGGACGGCGAAACCGGATTCGTGGTGCCCCCCGGGGATCCCGCGGCCCTGGCGGCGGCGATTATCCGGTACTTCGATGAGGGCCTCGCCCGAGATTTCGCCGCGGGTGTCGCCCGGGAAAAGCTGAAGTATTCCTGGGACGCGATGGCCGAGGCCGTGGAAAAACTGGCCCTCTCACCCGGAGGCGATTCGTGAGCGGCCGGATGACCCTGAAGCAACTCACGGAAAAACTGGCAGACCGCCAGATCGTTCCCCTGCCGGAGGCGCAATGGCGTCCCCTGGCCGCGGCCTTTCGTGTCGTGGAGGATATCGACACCCATCTGGCCGGCCGGATCCTCCTGGTCCGTCCGCCGGTCGAGGGCAAGAAGTCGCCGGGCTGGGCCCTCGTCGAGGATCCCGCGCCCGGCCAGAAGGTGGTCCGGCCCCTGCGGAACGAAAAGGAAGCCCGGGCCCTGATCGCCGACCGCCTGGCGGCCTACGAACGGATGTGGGACGGCTGAGGCGGCTGCAAACCTGACTATTACAACTGACCGGGAGTCGGTTTTGGCACATGTGAATACGGGATTGGATATTTTGGCCGCTGAAGGTTTCGCCCGGCTGCGCGGTCGACGAACCGGCCTGCTGGTGCACCCCGCTTCGGTGGATCGGCGGCTGCGCCATGGAACAGACCTGATGCAGGAGGCCGAGGCCGTCGATCTGCGGACCCTCTTCGGACCCCAGCACGGTCTGCTGGGCCAGACGCAGGACAACATGATCGAGTGGGAGGGGTTCACCGACCGGGGCAGCGGCCTGCCGGTCCATTCCCTCTACGGGGAACATCGCAAGCCCACCGCGGAGATGCTGGAGGACCTCGACGTTCTGGTCATCGATCTGCAGGACGTCGGCGCCCGTTATTACACCTTCATCTGGACGATGCTGCTGTGTCTGGAAGCCTGCGCGGAGCAGGGCAAACAGGCGATGATCCTGGACCGCCCCAATCCTCTGGGCGGTCTGCGGACCGAGGGCACGGTGCTGGACCCGGATTTCCGCTCCTTCGTGGGCCTGGCGCCTATCCCCATGCGGCACGGGATGACCTGTGGGGAATTGGCCCGGTTTTTTGTGCACTGGCTGGGACTGGACCTGGATCTGGAAGTGATCTGGATGGAGGGCTGGAGCCGCGACCAGGATTTCTCGGCCTCGCAGCTGCCCTGGGTCCTGCCTTCGCCCAATATGCCGACCCTTGATACGGCACGGGTCTATCCCGGCGGGTGTCTTCTCGAAGGAACCACCGTGTCGGAAGGTCGCGGCACCACACGGCCCTTTGAAATCTTTGGCGCTCCCTATGTCGAACCCGAAACCCTGGCCAGCGTCATGACCGCCTGGAACCTGCCCGGCTGCCGGATCCGCCCGCTTCACTTCGAACCGACTTTTCACAAGTTCAAGGGCGAGGTCTGCGGTGGGGTGCAGGTGCACGTGACGGATCCGGACCTCTTCGAATCGGTGCCCACCTACACCGCGGCCATTGCAGCGATCGGTCGACTGTGGCCGGATCAATTCTCCTGGAAAGAACCGCCCTACGAGTACGAAACCGAAAAACTGCCCATCGACATCCTGGCCGGCGGCCCCGTCTGGCGCCAGCAGGTGGAGGCGGGGTTGTCCCCCTGGCAGATGAAAACGTTCTGGATGGAGCAGCTGCAGGCCTTCGGCGAGATGACCGCGGAGTTCCGGTATTATGAATGAGGATGCGCGGTCCGGCGGTCGAGCTCCACTGCGCGGCATGATCCTGGCCGCGGGCTACGGGACCCGCCTGGCGCCGGTGACCGACCATGTCCCCAAACCCCTGTTGCCCATTGATGGTCAGCCTCTCCTGGATCGTATCATCGAAAGTTTCGATCGGGTGGGGATCAGAAACATC
The DNA here is from genome assembly GCA_965363725.1 of uncultured bacterium. Lineage (GTDB taxonomy): Bacteria > Krumholzibacteriota > Krumholzibacteriia > LZORAL124-64-63 > LZORAL124-64-63 > JAGLCY01. Next base: position 4,522 of record CBDTUS010000213.1, read on the forward strand.
GGGGTCAACACGCACCATCTGGGCGCGATGGTTACCGACCATGTCGTCCGCCGATCAGATGCCGACCGCTTCATCCTGTTTCCAGAAGAGAAAATCCTCGGGACCGGCGGGGCCCTGCACGGCGCGCGGGATTTTCTGGGGGACGTTCCCTGTTTCCTGCTGCACAACGGCGATGTCCTTTGCGACGCCGATCTTTCGGGCCTGGTGGATGAACATCAACGGTCCGGGGCCCTGGCCACGTTGCTGTTGGTCGATTGGCCCGCGGTCAATTCGGTGGTCCTTGACGAAGACGGCCGCATCGTCAGCATTGCCGGCCGTCCCTGGCCCGTTTCCGGCGGCCGGAATCTGACCTATACGGGAATCGGGATCTTTTCCCGCGGCCTGTTGGATGATATCGGTCCGGGGTTTTCCTCCCTGATCGATCCGCTGGTTCGGGCGATGGAATCGGATCCCGACAGCGTCAGGGGAATGGCCCCGGGGGATTTTCGGTGGAGCGATCTGGGCACTCTGACCCGCTATCTGGAAGCCCAATCGGAGGTCCCGCCCTCGCCGCCGGAAAAAGAACAGGCCCAAGGTCTGAGCCTCGAACGGATCACCGGGCACGGGTCGGACCGGAAATTCTGGCGGCTGGGGGTCGGCGACTGGACCGCGGTCGCCATGACCAGCCCGCCCCAGGACGAGGAGTTCGGCCGCTTCATTTCCATTGCCGGTTGGCTCGGGGGGCTTGACCTGGGCTCGCCAGCAGTGTTGTCGGTATCGGACCAGGATCATACGGTCCTGATGGAGGATCTGGGCGGGGAAAGTTTGTATTCACTGGTTAGACGCGAAGGATTCGGGTCCGCACGGGTCGCCGATGCCTACCGTCGAACAGTGGACCGGTTGGTGGGTATCCAGGCCGCCACGCCAGAGGCGATGACCGAATGTCACGCAGCAGTGGACCGCAGTTTGGACTACGACGCCCTGCGGTGGGAGACGGCCTATTTCAAGGACCATTTCCTGGTAGGCGACCTGGATATGGACCCGGCGGATCTCGGGCAGTTGGAACCCGAATTCCACGCCCTGGCCGCGTTGGTGGCCGCCCAGCCGCAGGTGCTGATCCACCGTGATTTCCAATCCCAAAACATCATTGTGGCCGGGGAGCGGATCCGGCTGGTCGATTTCCAGGGGATGCGGCTGGGCCCGCTGGCTTACGACCTGGCTTCCCTGGCGTTTGATCCCTATGTCTCCCTTCCGGCGGCGTTGAGTAGCGAACTGGTGGAGCGGTTCGCCACGCGCGGTGAATTCCAGGCAACCGTCCAGGAAATCCAGGCCATGGTCCTGGCTGCCGGGCTGCAGAGGGTCATGCAGGCCCTGGGGGCGTATGGGTTCCTGGGCCACGTCAAGGGCAAGCGGGAATTCCTCGCCTTCATTCCCGCGGGCCGGGTGGTCCTGCGGGAACTCCTGGGGAAACTAGGGGAGAACGCCGGCAGGCCGCCGGGCCCGGGGGGCAATTGGTTACCAGCATCGATGCCCAAGCTGGCGCGGCTTCTGGGTTCCGGGGATGGGGAGGCTTGAAGCCGCCCCTTCTGATGTGCCAACGCGGGGGTTAACCCCCTTCAGTTGTGCCTTTGAAATTGTGTCCGGGCCAGGAGGAGCCGCCCTCTCCGTATTTTCCGGCCGCAAAAATGATGAAATCAACAAAAATGGGTCCCCCGGGGGGTCCGTTTTTTGATCTCTGGGGCCGATCCACCGCCAGACACAATTTCCAAGGCACAACCTA
>CBDTUS010000214.1:0-6278 GCA_965363725.1 uncultured bacterium
ATCCTGCCAGCAAAGAGGTGGAGGCTGGGGAGCAATTAGTATTGGAGGGCCGGCCCCCCTTACTGAGGTGCCGGAGGGAAAAATTTGGTCCGGAGGGGCCCGCCGTTCCTAGCCCCAGCGAGGCTCCTCGCTCAGATCGATGCCCAGGGCCGTCTTGCCCACGATCTCGTGGACCAGGTTCGAGGTCGCAGGGTGGAAACGGCCGCAGCGGGCGTCCCGGAACAACCGTTCCAGTTCGCTGGATTTGAACATCCCGTTCCCGCCCGATACATCCATGGCGGTGTCGACCACTTTCCAACAGGTCTCCACGCAGTGGTACTTGGTGCCGACGATCTTGGCGGGCCAGTCATGGCCGTAGTCTGCCCCCGCCACCCAGTCCGCAGCCGTGCGTTCAAGGACGGGAATCATTGTCTCGTAGGCCAGCACCATTTCGGCAACGGAATGCTGGATTTCCGGGTGATAGGACATTGGACGCGACAGGGCCACGGAACTCTTGCCCTTCACGATGGGCAGCACCAGATCAATGGCGCGCTGGGCCACGCCGCAGTAAACGGTGCCGAACCCGAGCAGCGCCCAGGCAAAAATGGTCAGGACAAAAGGGTCGCCCTGGCCCGCGGGAACGATGTCGACGATATATTCGTCCGGGATGAAGACCTCGTCCAGGATGGTGTCGTCACTGCGCGTGGCCCGCATGCCCATGACGTCCCAGGTCTCCTTGATCTCGAAGCCCTCGGTCCCGCGTGGCATGAAGGCGTGGATGATGCGGGGTCCGTCGGGATGATCCGTGTCCATGCCATGCATGCCGAACCGCGTCCACACCGGGGTCAGGCTGCCGAACATTTTATGGCCGGTGAAACGGTAGCCGCCATCCACCTTCGTGGCCTTGGTGGTGGAAAAAAACAAAGGCAGGTCGTTGCCGCGTTCGGAGTGACCAGCGGCAAAGACCTCACCCGCGGCCCCGTCCTTCATCATCCACTCCAGGGAATTGTCTCCGCTGCGCCACAGGTCGGCGGCCACACCCATCCAATAAAGATGCATGTTGAGGGCCAGAGCCGTGGCCGGCGCGTGGTAGGCCAGCTTGTGCTGCTCCTGGCAGGACTGCAGGAGGTTCAGGCCGCCGCCCCCGAATTCCCTGGGAATCGGCCCGGTGAGGTAGCCCGCCGCTTTCAACTGCTCGAAGTCTTCAAAAAAGAAGCTGTTTTCCCGGTCATAGGTTCCGGAACGCTCAGCGCACCCCGACAATATCTCCTCGCTCAGTACTGATTTGTATTCCGCCATGATTTCCCTCCTGGAACAGTTTATTCCCTTAATGGCCCAAATGAACAATACAAGATATATATTATCCTGTTTTTCGCTCGTATTCAGGCCGGTATTCCGGTTTGGGTCCGAAAGGTGGCTGCTTAATGCGACATCCCCCGGAATCCTCCTCCACCGGCAGGATTTGTTTCCAGTTCAGACCGGATTGGGAGTAGGATCGGCCGCGGCTCCCTTTCGAAAGGCCTGGCGTGAATCCACCTCCCCGTTTCACCCAAACCTCCTGGCCCGCCTTGGCGGTGGTGACCATCCTGAGCATCCAGCTGCTGGTGTTGATGGAGTGGATTTTCTTTGTGACCAAGCCCTCTTTCCTGGCTGTCCTGGGACCAGGGCGGCGTCTGCTGGTTCTGGGGCTGACCCCGCTGCCCATGCTGGTGGTGGCCGGGGGACTGCTGGTTCTCCTGGGGCTGGCCTCACGAATGTTTCGGCCCTGGCCTGTCGCAGCCCGGATGGCCGCCTGGCTGGGAATCCTGGTCCCCGCCACCGTGCTGGGGGGCCTCTTCATGCTGATGGCCGACAATTTTTCCAACACCATGCTCGGTTGGTCCCTGGAAAGCAGCGCGGGGCCCGGCCGTATCGTGGCCGTGGCGGTGGTCCTCGCCGCCTTTTTTCTGGGACTGCGGACGGCCCGCACCTGGTTGCGGTTTTTTTCTTCACACTCCTGGCCGGGTCGGGGTTTGGCGGGTTTCTGCCTGGGGACCTCACTGGTGGCCCTGGCCGTCGCGGCCGGTGGGCGGACCACCACCCTTGAACTCGATCCCGCCGGACTCGAAATCCTGGCCGACCCTCTGCCCAACATCCTGCTTCTGGGCGGGGACGGCCTGAACGCCAATCACCTTTCCGCCTACGGGTACGAGCGAGCAACCACTCCCTATCTCGAGGAGTTGATTCCCTACAGCCTCTTTTGCGAGAACAGCTTTGCCAATTGCGGCCATACGACCGGCTCGCTGACCTCCCTGTTGACCGGTCGGCTGCCCACCGAAACGCGCGTCACCTTTCCTCCGGACATCCTGGCCGCAGACCAGGCCTACCTCCATTTGCCGGGGCTGCTGAAAGGCCTGGGCTACTTCACCGAGCAGATCGGCATCCGCCACTACGGTGATGCCTTCGACGTGAACATGCGTGAGGGTTTCGACCGGGCCGCCTTTCGCAACCGTGGATCGGCCCAAACCTCCCCGCGTTTTGTGGCGTTGGTGGGACAGGAGGCGGGTCTATTTTTCGAGACCATCTCCGACCGTCTCCGGGTGCGCCTGGCCCATACCGTGGGGCTGGACAAGCTGCCGAGCGCCTACCAGGAAGCCGCCCACGCCGACCGATTGACCGGACACACTGACGCGGATCGATTCAAGGGATTGGTCTCCACTCTGAGCAGCGCTCCCGAACCCTTCTTCGTCCACACCCATTTCATGGCCACCCACGGCGCCCATTTCACGCCGTCAGATCAAATATTCTCCGCCGGGCAGACCCAGGATGAGGACTGGATGCTGGACTTCTATGACGACGCCATCCTCGATTTCGACGGCGCCGTGGCCGCCCTGGTCGAGGTCCTGCGTGAGCGCGGCGTCCTGGACCACACACTGATCGTCATCTATTCCGATCACGGCATGCGTTCGGACGCCCGGCATCGGACGCCATTGATGTTTGTCTTTCCCGAGGGAGATCGTGCAGGGCGGGTGACCGCCAACGTGCAGAACCTGGACATCGCCCCGACCATCGTCGACTTCCTGGGGCTGGAAGTGCCGACCTGGATGCACGGCCGCTCCCTGCTGGACGGAACCGACGGAGCAGTGCGCCCGGTGTTCAGCACCGGGTTCCGCGGCGACGCATTGCGGAGGATCGTGCCCCGCGGACCTTTCGAAACGGATGCGACTGCCGCCGGCCCTCCGTTTTTCTCCATGGGAAGCCTGACCATGATCGTCGGGCAAAGAGTCTATACCCTCGATCTGACCCATCCCGCTCTCGAGATCCAGGACCTCCCCGACCACACCGCCCCCAACGGCGAGGACGACCTGCCCACCGAGGCGGCCGCCGGCCTGATCCTGGTCGATCACCTGCGGGAAAGGGGCTGGGACGTGGACGGGCTGCCCAACCCCCTGACGCCGAACCCGCGCTAGACCGTCTGCGGCCGGCCGGTAGTGGGACCCGCCAGCGCGGCACCCATCATGCGGCCGCTGGTCAGGTCGACCACCGCGTGCAGAACGATGGCCACCAGCAACGAGCCGCTGAATACCGTCAACAGAGCCATGACCAATCCCACCAGGGTCGTTTTTACCAGACCCGTGAAACCCTGGTAGATGTGCCCCATCCCGAAGACGACCGAGGAAATTCCCACCGCCGGCCACAACCCCACCACAGGGGTCAGCACGCCCATCAGGATGCCGCGGTACATGATCTCTTCGCACACCCCCGCGGTGACCGACACCAATGCGAAGGCCCGGTGTTCGGTCGGCGTTTGGGGAGCGATGGCCTTGAGGTTCCCCATGCTGTCCCGCAGCTTTTGCAGGTCTTCGGGGCTCTTCATTACCCGGCTCATCTGCCACATCATGAAAACCGTCGCGCCCAGACCCAAGCCGAGGGCCAGCCAAGCCCAGCCGGAGTAGCCGGAAACCAGGCCCAGGGCGCCGAACTGGCGACCGGCCAGCAACCACCAGGCCAGCAGACCCAGGGTCAGCCCCCACTCCATGACCAGGAGCCAGTGGTAGGTTTTCAGACGGGCGTCCGCGCGCCCTTCTTCGACCCAGCGGATCAGGCGGCGGAAATCCCAGATCCCCAGCAGGGGAACGGCCACGCCGAGAATGAAAAGGACCGACAGGGAGAATATATCGAGAGTGCTGGATTCCATTGAAATCACCTCATTGGTTTTCGGAGTTGTCGTGAACGGTGCGACCCTTGAGCGGCAGAAACGCGAGAGTCAGGGACAGATGTTGGTCTTCCGGGCTCGGGTCTGGTTCCTTGCCCGCCTCGGCGGCCAGCAAGTCCTCCAGGGCTGTCAGATGCTTGTTCAGCTTCGCCAGAAGGCGGGGCGATGCGCGCAGATGCATGCGATAGGCGTGGAGATTGCGGTCAGCTCCCTCCGTACGGCAATGTCCATCACTGAGGGCCGCCGCCAGATCCCGTTCCGCCATCCGGAAAGCCGCGGCCATGGTCTTGACCACGACGTTCGGCCCCTGCTCATCAGCGCCCGCCGGTTGGGCTTCCATTTGGATCCGGTTGGCCGCGGGCCGGAACAACGCCTCGTGCCTTTTGCCTTTGGGCCGCGTCCCGGATCTTTTCAGGAGGCCCGCCTTTTCCAGGATCCCCACATGGTGGTACAGGGACCCCGCCGACCGCCCCATGAGGACGGCCATGTCGCTGATGGCCAGCGCCTCGCCGTTGGTGAAGAGGCCCAGGATTTCCAGTCTCAAGGGCGAGGCCAAAGCGGCTCTTTGGTCGGTGCCCGAGACGGTCATGGTGGTGTTTGTTTTGTTTTTCATATGGTTATGATAAGTTGTTTTTAATTTTTTCAATATTTTTAAATAAAAAATTTATATTTTTTTAAATATATGTCTCTAATCCGGTTAGGAATTCAGGAGCCTTCCGGTGCCCTTCCATCCAGAGGCCATTATCTGCTATAATGCAAAGCAACCAAACCAAATCACCAGTCCAACGCCACGCCATCCGGGAAGGTTTGAAATGAAAATGATACTTGCCTGTTCCCTCGTCCTCCTTCTCGTGGGGTCTGCAGGCGCCGATGAATATCTGCCCCTGGAAACAGGAAATTTCTGGTCCTATCGCGATCAGGATGGATTTGAGGAGATGCGCGTGGTGGGAGAGCCGGTGCCCGTGCTCCAGGGCAATCCCTACCCCATCGAATACCCCATCAGCTCCGAAAATCAGGGATTGGTCAATTTCTGGACCTCGGAGCCCGATGGTGGAGTATTGCTCTGGGGATTCTGGAGAGATACCTGGGGAATAGTCTACCAGCCACCTGTTCGTATGGTTGATGCGCCCCTGTTCGTGGGCAAAACCTGGTCCAACCCCGTGGACTTGTATGCCCTGCCTGACACCTCTTTTTACATGACGGCGGATTTCCCCTTCACCGTCCATGAGGATCCCGTTTTGACCGTTCCGGCCGGTGAATTCGCCACCTACGGCATCGGCTTTATCGATGACCCGGGAAAACTCCTCCCCGGTGGCCGCTATACCCTGTGGGGCGAAAAAATAACCGACAAGAACCGGGGCGCGGACACCTGGTATTCCCTTGGGGTGGGTATCGTGCAGCAGGAAATTGGCGATCTTCTGCAGCTGGAAACCTATACCGACCATCCAGTAGGTGTCGAGGTTTCCTCCTGGGGCGCCGTCAAGGCCTTGTACCGCGGGGTGAACTAGGCCAACGAGGGGGTCACTCTCCCGTGATCCCCGCCAGCAGTTCTTCGTTGGTGGGATATTTTTCCATCAATTTCAGCATGCCCTCCATCGCGGGCTTCGGCCCCGCGGAGACGACCCGCCGCCGCAGCAGGGTCAGGGCGTCGAATTCCTCTTCGCTGAAAAACAGCTCGTCCCGACGGGTGCCGCTGGCCCGCAGGTCCATGGCCGGGTAGATACGGTTTTCCGCCAGGTAGCGGTCCAGCACGATCTCGCTGTTGCCGGTGCCCTTGAACTCCTCGAAGATCATGTCGTCCATGCGGCTGCCGGTGTCGACCAGCGCCGTGGCGATCACCGTCAGCGATCCCCCACCTTCGATGTTGCGGGCCATGCCGAAAAACTTGCGCGGGATCTCCAGCGCGCGCGAGTCGAGGCCGCCGCTCATGGTCCGGCCCGAGCCCTTGCCGCTCTGGTTGAAGGCGCGCCCCATGCGAGTGATGCTGTCGAGCAGCACCACCACGTCGTGATGGCACTCGACTTCGCGCACGACCTGGGACATGGTCATCTGGGCCAGACGCACATGGTCGGCCACGCTCTGGTCGCTGCTGCTGGCCAGCACC
>CBDTUS010000215.1:0-6267 GCA_965363725.1 uncultured bacterium
TGGTTCAGTTCGAAACCCGCCAGGCGCGGGTCCAGGCCACCGAAGCCCTGCTGACCGCCCAGGCCGCCCACGAAAAGGTGATGGTCGCCAGGGGCTCCGTCGATGCCGCGCGCGAGGGCCTGCGCATCGTCACCAACCAGTACCGCGAAGGCCTGGCCAGCATGGTCAACCTTCTGGACGTCCAGGCCGCCGCCATCATGGCCGAGGGCAACCTTGTCCAGGCCCTGCACGACTATCAGGTAGGCATGGCCAACCTCGAATTTTCCGGCGCCGCCAGGAACCGATGACCCACAGGAGGATCCCTTTCATGTTGTTTCGCAAATGCACCCATGCCATCGCACTTCTGACCGTCGCTGTGGCCCTGCTGGCGACCGTCTCCGGCTGTGGTAAAAAAGCGGAAACGTCCGCCGCCCGCGGCAAGGAGGTCCAGGGCACCACGGCCCTGGCCAGCCTCGAGGAAGTGCCCCGGGTCGTGACCGCCACCGGCAGCCTCCAGGCCGATCGGACCGTCATGGTTTCGACCCGCATGATGGGGTGGGTCCGGAAGATCCACGTCCGCGAAGGCCAATCGGTCGCCCGGGGCGACCTGTTGATCAGCATCGACGATTTGGACCTCAAGGCCAAGAAAGCCCAGGCCGAAGCCGGTATCGTCGAGGCCAATGCCGTGCTGACCAACGCCGAAAAAATGGCCGAGCGGTTCGAAAATCTTTACGCGGAAAAATCCGTGTCCAAGCAGCAGCTCGACGACGTGCTCACCGGCCGGGACCGCGCCGCCGCCGGCCTGAACATGGCCAAGGCCGGGCTGGACGAAGTGAAGGTCCACCTCAGCTACCTGTCCATCACCGCGCCCGTGGCCGGCCTCGTGGCCCGCAAGATGATCGAAGAAGGCGACATGGCCAACCCGGGCATGCCGCTGATTTCCCTGGAGGGCGACGGCGCCATGAAGGTGGTCGCCCACCTGGGCGAGAAGGATGTCTCGGCCGTCAAGATCGGCGACATGGTGACCTTCGACGTCACCTCCCTGGAAGACGCGGTGTTCGAGGCGCCTTTGGACAAGATCATCCAGGCCGCCAACCCCGGCAGCCGCACCTACGACATCGAAGCGATCCTCCAGAGCCCCGACGATCGCCTCAAGAGCGGCATGTTCGCCCGCGTCAGCGTTCCTGTCGGCACCCGGCAGGCGGTTCTGGTCCCCACACAAGCGGTGATCAGACGCGGCCAGCTGACGGGCATCTGGATAGTGCGCGAAGACGGGATCACACACCTGCGTTGGGTACGCCTGGGCCGAGCCATCGGCGACAAGATCGAAGTCCTCTCCGGCCTGGCCGGAAACGAAACCGTGGTGCTGTCCACGCAGCAGCCTCTGGTCGAGGGCGACAGGGTGGTGAACTAGGATGGATGCCAAAGACAACAACCTTCCCCGTTACGGCGGGGCCACGGGGCTGGCGCAGACCTTCATCAACTCGAAGATCACCCCGCTATTGATCCTCGCCACAATTCTGCTCGGCATGTTCGCCCTGATGCTAACTCCGCGCGAAGAGGAACCGCAGATCGTGGTGCCCATGATCGACGTGATGGTCATGATGCCCGGCGCCACTCCCGAAGAAATCGAGAACCTGGTCACCCGCCCCATGGAACAGAAGATCTGGGAGATCGAGGACGTCGAATACGTCTACTCCTCCAGCTTCCCCAGCTTCAGCATGGCGACCGCCCGCTTCCTCGTCGGCACCGACATGGAAAAGGCCATCACCCGGATGAACAACAAGATGTTCGGGAACGCCGACCTGTGGCCGCAGACCATCACGCCGCCGCTGATCAAGGTGCGCAGCATCGACGACGTGCCGATGATGACGCTGACCCTGTGGAGCGACCAGTACGAGGGTTTCGACCTGCGCCAGCTGGCCGCCGAGGTGAAGAACGAAATCTCCTCGATCACGGACGTTTCGGTGACCGAGATCATCGGCGGACGCAAGCGCAGCGTGCAGGTCGAGCTCGATCCGCAGCGTATGGCCGCCTTCAACATCACCACCCTGTCGATCCTGCCGGCCCTGGAGATGCAGAACAAGAGCCTGCCGTCGGGCAGTTTCGCCGCCGGCAACAGCCAATTCGTGGTCGAGACCGGGACCTTCCTGCGGTCGGCCCAGGACGTGGCCAACCTGGTGGTAGGCAGCTTCGGGGAGCGGCCGGTGCGGTTGATGGACATCGCCACCGTTACCGACGGCCCCGCGGAGGTCGACAGCTACACCTTCCTGGGGGTGGGTCCCTCGGGCAACCAGACGGGGATTGCCGACGAATTTCCCGTGGGCACCGAGAACCCCGCGGTCACCATCTCGATCGCCAAGCGCATCGGCAGCGACGCCACCCGCGTGGCCGACTCGGTGCTGGCCAAGGTCGACCGGCTCAAGGGCACGCTGATCCCCGATGACGTCAAGATCACCGTGACCCGCAACTACGGCGCCAGCGCCAAGGACAAGGCCTCCAACCTGATCTCGAACCTGGGCTTGGCCATTTTCCTGGCCGTGGTCGTGGTGTTCCTGGCCATGGGCTGGCGCGGAGCGACCATCATTTTCCTGTCGATCCCGACCACCTTCAGCATGACCCTGTTCATCTACTACATCATGGGCTACACCCTGAACCGGGTGACCCTGTTCGCGCTCATTTTGGTGACCGGTATCGTGATCGACGCCACCATCATCGTGGTCGAGAACATGCACCGGCATTTCCAGATGAAGGGCAACAATTCGCTGAAGACCGCGCTCGAGGCGATTCTCGAGGTCGGCAACCCCACCATCCTGGCGACCTTGACGGTGATCGCCTCCATGATGCCCATGGCGTTCGTGCGGGGACTGATGGGCCCGTATATGCGGCCCATGCCCATCGGCGCCTCGCTGGCCATGGTCTTCAGCCTGCTGGTGGCCTTGACCATCTCGCCCTGGCTGGCGGTGCGCCTCTTGAAACCGAAGGAGCACTGGCCCGAGGACATGGACGGCGAAGGCACCCTCGGCGGTGAAAAAACCGACAGCTACAGCCTTCACAAAACGCCCATCTACCGGACCTACAACAAGGTCGTCCGGCCCCTGATCGAATCACCCCGCAAGGGGGTCATGGCCCTGCTGATCGTGTTCGCCCTGACGGCGGCCTCCACGCTCCTGTTCGTGACCCGCACGGTGCAGGTCAAGATGCTGCCCTTCGACAACAAGAGCGAGTTCCAGGTCATCATCGATACGCCCGAAGGCACCACTCTGGAGACCACCACCCAGCTGGCCCGGGAGATCGGCGACTACCTGTCCACCGTGCCCGAGGTGATGGACTACGAGATCTACAGCGGCATCGCCGCGCCGGTTAACTTCAGCGGGTTGGTCCGTCACTACATGATGCGCCAGGGCCCCAACGTGGCCGACATCCAGGTCAACCTGGTGGACAAGTCGCAACGCAGCGACCAGAGCCATGCCATGGCCAAGCGGGTCCGCGGACCGATCATGGAACTGGCCGCTCCCTACGGCGCCGCGGTCAAGGTGGTCGAAGTGCCCCCCGGACCGCCGGTGCTGTCGACCCTGGTGGCCGAGGTCTACGGGCCCACCTTCGAGGGCCGCGTCGAGGCCGCCCGCCAGATCAAGGAGATCTTCGAGAACACCCCCGGCGTGGTGGACATCGACTGGTACGTTGAGGACGACCAGGTCCGCTACGAAGTGGGGGTCGACACCGACCGCGCCGCCGTCCGGGGCGTCAGCACCCAGCAGGTCAGCATGACCCTGGGCGTGGCGCTGACCGGCCACGACGGCGGCCTGGTGCACATGGACGATTCCGCCGAGCCGGTGCCCATCAACGTGCGGCTGCCGATCGAGGACCGCTCCAGCACCGAGGCCCTGGGCGACCTCTACATCTACAGCCAGGCCGGCGCGCTCATCCCGCTGTCGGACGTGACGAAGGTCAAGGAGTCGGTCAACCACAAGAGCCGCCACCGCCGCAATCTCAAATCGGTGGTCTACGTCACCGCCGACGTGGCGGGTGAACTCGAGTCGCCGGTGTACGCGATCCTCGACATGAAGAAGAAGATTGCCGAGCTGACCATGCCCGACGGCACGCAGATCGAACAGTTCTCCACCGTGCAGCCGTTGACCGAAGAGGGTTATGCCATGAAGTGGGACGGCGAGTGGCACATCACCTACGAGGTGTTCCGCGACCTGGGCATCAGCTTCGCGGTGGTGCTGGTGATCATCTATCTGCTGATCGTCGGCATGTTCCAGAACTTCACCGTGCCGATCCTGATGATGATCCCCATCCCGCTGACCCTGGTGGGCATCATTCCCGGCCACCTGATGTTCGGCGCCTTCTTCACCGCGACCTCGATGATCGGGGTGATCGCCCTGGCCGGCATCATGGTGCGCAACAGCGTGCTCCTGATCGATTTCATCGAGACGCGATTGAAGGACGGGCTGGAACTCAAGGAAGCGGTCATCGAAGCGGGCGCGGTCAGATTCCTGCCCATCGCGTTGACGGCCGGAACCGTGGTGACCGGTTCGTTCGTGATGGTCTTCGATCCCATCTTCCAGGGCCTGGCCATCTCGCTGATGATGGGTTCGCTGCTCTCGACCGTACTGACGGTGGTCGTGATTCCGCTGGCCTACTACCTCTACAAGCTGCGGGCCGGTGATGGAGCCTGATCAGTTCCGGACCCCAGGCCTGAATTCCCCGGGGAGGGGACCTTCCCTCCCCGGAACTCCCACCGGATTACCCGGAGGCAGGACGCGGCGGAGCCCAAAATCCGCCCTTTTCCAATTATCCCTCTATTGGGATACTTTTCAGGCACCAAACGCCAAATAAAAATGCCTTATCTATATAAACACCTTGTTTTTCAGGTGTTTCCTGAAATTTTTCATTGCCCTTGCCTGTAAATTACTCTATTCTATTGGTAGATGAGGGGCCGCAAATAGGGTCGGACATCACAAATTCTCGGCTTGTCGGTATCTCCCTCCAATCCCCCACCGGCATGCCGTTGGACCGACCTCGTTATACGGGGTCGGTCCTCTTTTTTGGGGCAGGTTCTTCACCCGATCATCTTGATTCAATATGAAGATCGGCGATATCGGTTCGCGCCAGTCTCCCGGGCGGCTTCGAAAACGGCCAGGCGGTCGCGATAGTGGCCGTCGTCGGGATCGCGTTCAATGGAGAGATTGATCCAACGGATCGCCTTGTCGTACAAACGGCGCCGGTAGTAGGTTTCGGCCAGGGTGCCGATGACCCGGGCATCCTTGTCGCTGTAGACCATCGCGCGCAGGGCGCACTTCGTCGCTTCTTCCAGCTCCACCCCCGCGGCGACCGCCGTCCGGGCGAATCCGTCCAGACCCAGAACGTCCCTTTCGTCCAGTTCGATCATGGTGCGGTAGGTTTCCAGGACCCCCAGGGTGTCACCCCGATCCTCCTGGAACAGGGCGATCTCCATCAATCCTTCGGTGCGGTAGGCCAGCATTTCGGGAGTTGGTTCGGTGACCGCATAAAGTTCAGTCGCCTGGGCGACCAGAAGGCTGGACCGGGTCGTCCGCCCCTCCTTGTCTTCGAGCTCCGCCAGCCCCAGCATCCCGCGGGCGACGGTCCGGGTATCGGCCTTGTAACGGAGATTCATCAGGCGCCGGTACTGGATGTCCGCCTGCCGGTCCTCGCCGCGCTCCACGTGCCGCCGGGCCAGGTCCAGCAGCATGGTGGGATCCTCCGGAGACTGCGCCTTGCGGTCAGCCAGCATCCGGTCGATGGTGCGGTTTTTCCGCCAGGAGCGGACAATCTCCAGGAACTCATCGGAGGAGCGGTAGCCGGTGAAACGGTCGATCTCCCGGCCCGCGGAATCGCACCAGATCACCGTCGGCATGACCTTCACCGCGAAGTCCCGTTTGACCGAGGCGAACTCGGGCTTGTCCACGTCTACCTGGAAGGTCACCACCTCGGCCAGCTCGTTGATGACTTCCCGTTCGTTGAAGACCATCACGTCCAACAACCGGCAGGGGCCGCACCAGTGGGCGGTGAAATCGATGAGCACCGGCTGTTTGTTCGTGCTCGCCAGTTCGACGATTTCCGTCCAGGCCTGATCCTTGATCCAGGGAACGCGGGGGGCTTTTACGAGGGTGTCGGGAACCGCCGTCGCGCCGATCACAGGCCCTGCGGCGCCGGCTAGGAGGAAAACCGTCAAGACTCCGTAGTGGAAAAGTTGTTTCATCGCCGTCCTTGGCTTCTGTTGCCGATACCGGCCGCCGCAAGGAGGGTATTTTTGATTAT
>CBDTUS010000216.1:0-6242 GCA_965363725.1 uncultured bacterium
ATTCCGCGGCAAAGTCGTCCTGGTTACCCTCTGGGGCACCTGGTGCCCGCCCTGTGTTAGTGAGATTCCCACGTTCAACGACCTGCAGGATAGATTTGGGGACGAGGGCCTGGAAATTGTCGCCATCGCCTTCGAAAAAGAGCCCGACCCCACGGTCCGCCGAAATCAACTTCTTGGGTTCACTTCCGAACACGATATCAATTACCTGGTGCTGGACGGAGGTACGACCGGGGATTTCTCGACCGCCTTGCCGATGGTGGTCGATGTCGAAGGCCTGCCCGTCGAGATCCTGATCGGGCGGGACGGTTTGGTGGTCGACGCCCGCAACGGGTATGGCTACTCGGAAAAATGGGCACAGGGGCTGGAGAACCGCGTGAAAGAAATGCTCGAGGAATGACCTTCCATCTCAATCCTCTTTATCATCCCGGGGTTCTTTTTCGACCTCCGGCTCCTCCTCGATCTCGGGCGTGACCAGGTCGCCGACGAACAGGCTGGCGTTCTTCACGAAAAACACGTTCGGCAAGCCCTCTGACAGGGCTTCCATCCGTTCGGCCTGTTCGGCTTCCTTTCCCTTCTCGGGGGTGGCCAACCCCAGCATGACCACCTCGGCGTCCGCGCTTTCGCGCCGGATCACCTCGGCCACTTTTTCGTCGGGATCCTTGAGCAGCACGTGGATCTTGGCGTCGATCCGGATCTCATTCACCAGCTCCCGCAGGAATTTTTCGTTCCTCTGCTGCATCAGTTCGGTGGTGGCCAGGCTCATGATGTGCACCTTGGCCCGGCGCCAGGATGAGTTACGGGTCAGCAGGAAGGTCAAGAGCAGCATCAGGTCGCCGTTACGCTGCAGGCCACCCCACCAGATGAGGATTCGGCGCTCGGCGTTGGACCGGGGGTACAGCAACTGGGGCCGGATGCGGGCAAAAATCAGGGATTTCTTGAGGATTTCCAGGCGACGCATGACGCGCAGAAAATTGACCTGCCGGTGGGCGTGGGAGGGCCAGCCCAGCAGAATGGTGTTGCTGGAGATCCCGGCAATACCGTTGGCCTGGGACACGGCGACGATCCCGTCGACCAGGCCCTTCACCGTGTCCACTTCGGGAAAGGCGACCACGCCTTCGGCGGCGAGGATGTCGCGCATTTCTTCCCGTGTGATGTCCGATTCCGGCGGATCGTTCATGAGATCGCCGACCAGAAGCTTGCAGACGGTGACCACGCCGCGGCCCTGACTGAACCAGTCGCCGAAGCGCACCAGGTCCAGTTCGGTGCGGATGTCCTCGACGAACACCAGCACGTGCGGGCGCCAGTTGCGCGGGGTCATGGGGTGCCGCGCCAGTCTCACGAGAGCCCAGCGGATCAATGATTCGTAGAGGCCGCGCCGGGCGTCGCCCCAGCCGGATTTCCGCTCACTCCTGGAGAGGGCCAGCCACAGGATCAACTCCAGGATCACGGCGAGGAATCCCACCAGCGGGTTGATCAGCACCATGACCGCGAGGCAGGCCACGCCGCCCAGGAGGTTGACCAGCCAGGGCGAGGACAGGCTGGGACGCCACGAAGGGTCGCCGCTGAGCGACTCGAAGGCGGCCACGAAATTCACCGTGCCGTAGACCGTCAAGAAGAACATGGTCACCACGGCCGCCACGTTGTTCAGGTCGCCGAGGAACACCGCGGCCAGGGCCAGCATCACGGAAAAAATCAGGGCCGGAAAAAGGTCGGGCTGCCCATCCTTGATCCGGGCCAGGAAACGCGGCGCTAGTCCGTCGCGGGCCATGGCGCCCAGGGTGCGGGGAGCGCCGAGGATGGACCCCAGCGCGGACGAGAAGATGGCCGCCCACAATCCCGGCAGGATTAGAATCGGGCCGAGAGGGGCAATGCGGGTCCAGACCAGGGGGTCGTTCCGGAGATCTTTGCCGGAAGCGCCGATGACCAACAGGACAGGAACGATGAGGTAGACCACCAGACCGACCAGAACCGCGGCAAAGGCTCCGCGGGGCAGGGAATGCATAGGGTTCTTGAGGTCGCCCGAAAGTCCGAGGCCGGCCATGACGCCGGTGACCGCCGGGAAGAATACCGCGAAACCCTTCCAGAACCCGATGTCACTGGTGCCTCCGGTCAAGGGAATGGCGTCGACCTTGGAACTCAGCAGGGCGCCCACGCCCAGAGCCGCGATCGAAAGGAACACCAGCAGCAACAGGGGCAACTGGGCCTTCAACGCCTTTTCGGCCCCGAGGTAGGCCAGAATGGCCACGGCGAGAATGACCCCGAGGGTTACCGTCTGCAGGGGCAGGTCGGCCCACACGAACCGGAGCGATTCCGCGAGACCGTAGGCGTAAAGGGTGACCGAAAGGGCCTGCGCAAGAAACAGCGGCAGGCCGATGGCTCCGCCGATCTCGATGCCCAGGCTGCGCGAGATGACGTAGTAGGCCCCGCCGGCCCCTATCTGGGTGTTGGAGGCGACGGCGGAGAACGACAGGGTGGTGATCAGGGTGATCATGTTCGCCAGCAGGACGATGGGGATGACCTTGACCAGCCCCAGGTTGCCCACCAGCCAGCCGAAGCGCAGGTACATGATCACGCCGAGAATGGTCAGCAGCGTGGGAGTGAAGACTCCATAGAATGTGCCGAGTTTGCGGTCCAAGGCGCGGTGCCCCTTTCTGGTCGTGGTGGTCGCCGCTTGCAGACTACTTTCAAGAGGCGCGATTGATCAACCTGACTTTGTGCCCGCGAAAAGATGACAGGGTGGATTTCGGTAGGTATGGTGGCTGGTAGGGGCGACCACCGGAAAGGATCCCTCATGATTATCCGGGCAGAAAAACCAGGTGACCGGGATGCCGTCCGGGCTCTCAACGAGTCGGCCTTCGAATCCCCGCTCGAAGCGAAGCTCGTCGATGCACTGCGGGAGCTGGCCAGTCCGGTGATATCTCTTGTCGCCGAGGATGACGGGGCGATCCTCGGCCACATCATGTTCTCCCCGGTCACCCATCAGGATCATCCCGATATGAGGGTGATCGGCCTGGCGCCCATGGCCGTGACGCCCGCCCGCCAGCGCCAAGGCATCGGGTCATCCCTGGTCGAAGAGGGTTTGACCCGGTGCCGGCAGGATGGATTTGTCGCCGCCGTGGTCCTGGGGCACCCCGAATACTACCCGCGTTTCGGGTTCCGGCCGTCGACCGCCTTCGGCATCGATTCCAAATATGAGATCCCCCCGGAAGTTTTCATGGCCCTGGAACTTCAGCCGGACGCCCTGGAAAACAAAAAAGGCAGGGTGGAATACCATCCAGCCTTCGACATGTTCGACGAATCCTGATCCCGCCCTAACAGACCACCAATCGGGCTTGGGAATCTGGTCAAAAAATAAAGCGGACCCAGGGCATCTTGACACTCAGACCAAATGGGTATACAATCATATCTGTCGAACAAACAAGGTCTTGAATAGATTGCGGAGACATGATCCTCACATCTTTCAGCAATTCGTGCATCGTTGCATCGACCACCCCCCAGTGGTGGCGATGGTCCTCCTGGCGCTGGCAAAGCGCCCGGGTGGACGCGTTCGCGTGCACGGAAGGATGAGGATACTGACCCAGTAGATTCCTGAACCGACCGTCTCCGAACCCGCCATCCGATAGATGGTGGGATTTTTTTATCCCCCTGTCTCGGATCGCGGGTTCACTACAACCATGATCGGCGCCGCCGGTCCGGAGGAAAAGATGATTGCTCCGACGAGAGCCGAATACCTGAAGCAGATCGAGAAGGGGAAGACCGTCCCGGTGCGGGCCGTCATTCCCGCCGATCTGGAAACCCCGGTATCGGTGTTCATCAAGCTGAAGCCCAAGGGCGCAGCGTTCCTGTTCGAAAGCGTCGAGCGCGGGGTGCAGATGGGACGTCATTCCTTCATCGGGTTTTCCACGGGAAGGGAAATCAGCTTGAAGGACGGCGTGGTCAGCACCCGGCACGGGAGCGAAATGTCGACTGCTCCGGTCAATCCCGCCGACCCTCTCGGCCCGATCCGCGAAGAACTCAAGCTTTCACCGCTGGTTCAGGATCCCGAACTCGCCCTGCCCCCGCCCTTCGCGGGGGCGGTCGGTTATATCGGGTTCGACATCGTTCAGTATTTCGAAAATATTGCCACTCCCGCGGGCAGCCCGGACGATCTGCCCGACTATCGCTTCATGTTCCCCCGGTCGCTGGTGGTCTTCGACCACGTGAAAAGCGAGATCGAGATCCTGACCATGCCGCCGTCCGGCGACGCCGAGGCCGGCCACGAGGCGGCCTGCGCGGAGATCGAATCCATTCTGGCGGCACTGAACGAACCACTGCCCGCCTCGGTGCGGCGCGAACGAACACTGGACCGAGGGGGGCGCGAGATTTCGGCCCACCGGGACGATGAATTGGCCTCGAACATGGAACAGGCGACGTTCATGGGCATCGTCGAACAGGCCCAGGAGCACATCCTGGACGGCGACGCCTTCCAGATCGTCCTGTCCCAGCGCCTGTCCGGCGAGACGGACGTGCCGCCTTTCCAGATCTACCGGGCCCTGCGCATCCTCAATCCCAGCCCCTACCTGTTCTTCCTCGATTTCGACGATTTCCAGCTGGTGGGTTCCTCGCCGGAGATGCTGGTGCGGTTGACCGACGGTGTCCTGCAGGTCAATCCCATCGCCGGCACCCGGCCGCGCGGCGCGGGGGTGACCGAAGACAACGAACTGGCCGAAGACCTGTTGGCAGACGAGAAGGAACGGGCCGAACACGTGATGCTGGTGGATCTGGGTCGGAATGACCTGGGCCGCGTCTGCGAGATGGGAACCGTCCAGGTCGATGATTTCATGACCGTCGAACGCTACAGCCACGTCATGCATATGGTCTCGCGGGTGTCGGGTCGGTTGGCTCCCGGACTGGACATGTTCGACGCCCTTCAGGCCACCTTCCCCGCCGGCACCGTATCGGGAGCGCCCAAGATCCGGGCCATGGAAATCCTCTCGGACCTGGAAGGTTTGCGCCGCGGTCCCTACGCCGGCGCGGTGGGTTATTTCGGCCAGAACGGCGACATGGATCTCTGCATCACCATCCGCACCCTGCTTCTGCGGGAGGGAAAATTTTCCATCCAGGCCGGCGCCGGCATCGTCGCCGACAGTGATCCCGGCCGCGAATATCAGGAAACCTTGGACAAGATCCGCGCCCTGACCCGGGCCGTGCGCATCGCCGAAGAAGGGCTGTAGACATGCATCTGCTCATCGACAACTACGATTCGTTCACCTACAACATCGTGCAGGCCCTGGGCGAACTGGGGGCCACGGTGGAGGTCAGACGCAACGACGCCGTCACGGTGTCCGAGGCGGAGGCCCTCAAGCCCGAGTCGCTGATCATCTCGCCGGGACCGGGCTATCCCAAGGATGCCGGGGTCAGCGTGGAATTGATCAAGGCCTTCACCGGAAAAATTCCCATCCTGGGCGTGTGCCTGGGACACCAGTGTATCGTGGAGGCCTTCGGGGGCAAGATCACCCGGGCCGACCAGGTGATGCACGGCAAGACCAGCGGGGTCTACCATGACGGTGCGACCATCTACCACGGTCTGTCCAACCCCTTCACCGCGACGCGTTACCACTCCCTGCTGGTCCGAGAGGAAGACCTGCCGGACGGGTTGCGGATCGCGGCCTACACCTCCGGCGGGGAAATCATGGGAGTTCGTGCCAGCGAGGATCGTATCGAGGGTTTCCAGTTCCATCCCGAGTCCATCCTGACGCCCGAGGGCAGCAAGCTGCTGGCGAATTTCCTGCAGACCGCCAAGCAGGAGGGAGCGCGCTCATGACTCCCGCGCCGGATCGTTCTCTCCAGGTATTGACGGGATTGATGGAAGGCCGTGACCTGTCGCGCGACGAGGCGCGCAAGTTCATGAACCTGGTCATGTCCGGTCAGGTCCAGGCGGTCCGGTTGGCCGGCATCCTGACGGCCCTGCGGGTCAAGGGAGAGACGGTCCCGGAGATCACGGGATTTGCCGAGGCCATGCGGGAAAACGCAGTCCGGGTCTCGCCCAGGCGAAGCGATCTAATCGACACCTGCGGCACCGGCGGGGATGGCAGCGGCACTTTCAATATTTCCACGGCGACCGCCCTGCTGGCCGCGGCGATGGGCATCGCGGTGGCCAAGCACGGCAACCGGGCCGTGTCTTCGCGCAGCGGCAGCGCCGATGTCCTGGAAGCCCTGGGCATTCGCATCGATTTGACTCCCGACGAAGCTGCCGCCCAGAT
>CBDTUS010000217.1:0-6231 GCA_965363725.1 uncultured bacterium
GACTTATTTTTTCCGTTTTCCGACTTGTAGCGTCCCGTATTTCATGTCTCCCGTCTACCAAGTCAACTAGGTGACTGAACCGCCCCGGATTTTCCCTGTCCGAAATCTCGGGTCCCCGGGTGAGACCGGAAAGGGAACTCAGGGTCTCAGGCCTGATGACCGCAAATCTGGCGCTAACAGCCAATTAGGACCCGTATGGAATATTCGGTAAGCACAAGAAACCTGCCCCAGATTATTTGTCTTTGATAATGATTGTATCTGTGCAAAATGGAGATTCAGGGGACTCGAACTCACCCTGGAAACGGTTTTAGCGACAGAACATTATGGGAGGCAGATGTCATGAACAAGCGGACCTACCTGGCCAGTGTTTTCGCCATCCTGATCATCATCGCTCCGGCCGCCCGAGCCGATTTCGTCTTCGACGGCTGGGATGCCGGCACCGTCGACGGTTGGTTGCCCGCCACCGGCGTGGCCACACTCGAAGCCCCCCTGACCGGCGGGTTCAGCGGAGGATACCTGAATTCCACCGAACAGGTCTTCACCCACGGAATCGTCGGTGCAATCAACTACGGACCTGACTACACCGGTGATTTCAATGCCCGCGGCTTCGTACGCATTCAGGTGGCGGTGAAATTCCTCATCGGCAGTTTCCAGTCGTCCTACTTCCAGGCGCGGTACATGGACGGTGGTCACAATGGCTGGCAGCTGCCCTTGAACGCCGATTTCGAAGATCCGGACTGGCAACTGCTCTTCTTCGATTTCGACCCCGCATGGACCGACCAGCAGGCCGAAGCGGCGGGCTGGGTGCAGGAGGCTACCTCGCCGGATTTCGCCACGACAATGACAGATGTCTACACCGTTGGGATCAAGGCTACCGGTACCGGAACGCTTTCCATGGGGATCGACCATTTTTCGCTTCAAGACCCATCGACGCCATCGGTGGGCATGACCTGGGGAGCGGTCAAAACCCTCTATCGTTAGGTTGTGCCTCGGAGATTGTGTTTTTTCTAATCTCCGTAACTCATTCATTCTAAATAGCTATCGTGAATTCAGGTGTTGAAGACAGTCCCATTTGGCCGGTCTTTCGGCTCGGTCTGGTAGAAAAAGCCCCGCCAGGCCTGCCGGGCACGTTAACCAGTCGTGACGTGCAATCATCGGGAGGTGAGCGAAGGATACACCTCGACAACAGGTGTCCTTACGCCACCGGCCTCGTCGACGTTGCTTGGGCTGCGTCATTGATCCGCTAAACCGGCTGAGGATGGCAGGTTCACACCACACGATCCTGCCTACGCCGGGCCGCATGCTAACTCGCTCCCTGGTCAGGGTCAGCAACTTCGACGCCGGACACAATTTCAGAGGCACAACCAAGAGGCTACGGAACCTCGACTTCCAGGATTTCCGCCAGTTCCGTAATCGTCCGGTCAAACCTTTCGAGGGCCGCGGTCACTGCCGTGGGTTCGGTCAGGTCCACACCCGCGCCTTTCAACAACTCAATGGGCGCCGCACTGCAGCCTCCCTTGAGCATGGCCAGGTACCCATCAACCGCGGGCTGACCCATCTCCTTGACGCGCTCGGCAATGGCCAAGCCGCTGCTCAGCCCGGTGGCATAACTGTACACGTAGTACTTGTAGTAGAAGTGGGGAATGTAAGCCCACTCCATGCCGTCGTTCGCATCGACAGTGAAGCTCGGTCCATAGTAGGTCCGGATCAGGCCGGCGTACGTCTCGGCCAGCAGGTTGGCAGTAATCGGCGTGCCGGTTTCGGCAAAACCATGCACCAACCGCTCGAACTCCGAGAACAGCGTCTGCCGATAGATCGTCGTCCGGATGCTTTCCAACTCGGCGGCCAGAATGCCCGCCTTCTGCTCTTTGGTCTTGGCCTGGGTCGCCAGGTAATCCGAAAGCAGCGCCTCGTTGCAGGTCGAGGCGATTTCGGCCAGGAAAGGCACGTAGCGGAAGTCTTGGTAAGACTGGTTTTCCATGGCCAGCTCACTGTGCAGCGCGTGGCCGTACTCGTGCGCCAAGGTGGACAAATCATCCAGGCTGTCCTGGTAGTTCATCTTCACGTACGGATGGGCGCCGTAGACACTGGCCGAAAACGCGCCGCTGTCCTTGTCGTCGCTGGGGTAGACGTCGATCCAGCCGTTTTTCGGGTCCAGGCCGTGCTTCAGGCGGCTGACGTAGTCATCACCCAGTGGTGCGAGGGCCTTGGGCAAAATCTCCATGGCCTGCTTGTAGGTGACGTCCATCTCCGCAGCTTCGGTCAGGGGCACGTACAAGTCGTAGATATGAACATCGTCCAGGCCCATGACCTGCCGCCGCAGTTCGACATAGCGATGCAGGGGCTTCACGTTGGCATTCACCGCGGCTATCAGGTTGTCGTGCACCGCAGTGTCGATGTTGTCCTTGTCCATGTAGGCGTGCAGGGCGGTGTCGTAACCGCGGGCGCGGGCGTACATCACGTCGAGTTTGAACTGACCGCCCAGAGTTGCCGCCAGGGCGTGCTGGTACTGGCGCAGGGTGGCGAAGAAGGCCGTCATCGTTTCGGCGCGCACTGCCCGGTCGGGCGAAGCGCGGAAACGGCCCAGGTTCGAGAACGTGAGCTGCACTTCGTTGCCGTCGGCGTCGTGCACCATGGGCAGGGTGATGTCCGAGAGGATGGCGCCGAAGGTGTCTTCCAGGGGGCTGGGGATTTCATTCAGGTCGATTTCCGCCCACAGGTTGTCGCCCGCCAGTTGCAGCACTTTTTCGGCTTCTTCGCCCAGCACGCGGGTGCGGCGCCGGCGCAGGTTGTCGATGTAGGTGCGGTACTTGGCCGGACCGCCGTCCGAGTCGTAGGCCACTTCCATGGCCCGGTCGTCCAGGGCCAGGATCTCGCCGCGGATGAAGCCGCTGGCGGCCATCACTTCGTCCATCACCACGAGGCCGCGCTGGCTGCGGGCCTGGGCCACTTCGTTGGTCAATTCCGAGTCCAGGGCCAGATTGGCGTACTGGGTGATGCGGCTGGCGCGGTCGTGCAGCGCGAAATACAGGTCGAGGCTGGCCTTGAGGTCGGCGGGGTTGCCGAGCTTGCCTTTGTAGGCGACCAATTCGGGCAGGCGCCCGCGCAGGGTGACGATTTCGGCTTCCCAGGCGTCCGGTGAAGCATAGAGGGCGTCCAGGTTCCATTTGTAGGCGTCGGGCACCTCACTGCGGGTGGCATTGGCATCGGGAGTGTAGTCGGGCAGGCTGTCGGCCAGGACCGGGGTCGTCAGGGCGAGCAGGGTCAGCGCATAGACAGTCAGGCGCGCGAAGGTCTTGGACATGGGATTCCTCCGGGTTTCGAGTTTTCCCAAACAAAACGACTGGGGTGGGGTGTGGTCAATGGTTTTCTGCGGGTTAGCGGAGAAATCGTCACTGATGGCGTTTACCTACAGATTCCTGAATTGAACGCCTCCCACCGCCTGCGGGCAGCCGGGAGAACCTGTTTTCCGCTGGTGAACATTTTGAGGTCACTGACGGGGCATTCCAACCCCTGAACATCCATAGACACTCCCCCCCCAAAGCTCTATCCAACCGAAAGTGACCGCCGGCGGTTCGCCAAGGCGAATAGCCACAAAATAGGGCCGGGTCTCAACCGGCACGCCGTACGAGACAAGTCCTATACCATCATCGTTGGTCTTTAAATGATAATCCACAGTCGCTCTCTCTTGCACCCACTCGAGATTTTCGTCGATCGTTGTCCCCAGGACAATACGTTCAGCCCAGGTTGAGAAATTTTCCCAATCAAAAGGCGGATTCACAGTGGCCCGGATAGAATCCGCAATCGCGCTGTAGGCCGTATTCACGGCAATCCAGGCACCGCCCACAGGGGTGACCGAAGTATGCGCGTCAATGTTGTTTCCGTAGATGTAGCTGCCGGCCACAAAACAGTCGGTGGTGCCATCAGCATCCACATCCACCGCTACAGACCAATATTCGCTGAATTCTTCACCGAGGCTGATGCGCGGGTTGAACGTGGTGCACGGCAGGCCCGTTTCGTCGCACAGTCCGGCCCCAAACCAGTTTTCGGCTACAACGAGATCCACCGATTCGCTGCTGATCTCGCCTACGGAAGCCATGATCTCAACCCGCCCCGGAGCCACACCGGTTACCGTACCCGATGAATCAATGGTCGCCACTTGGGTGTCGCTGGAGTGCCACGCCGTCGGCACATCGACCATTTCGTTGCCTAACTGATCAGTGATGAAGGTGTTGAACTGAGTCTGTTCACCGGAAGCAGTCGTTTTCAAGCGGGGAAAAGCCGCCACTTCATTCACGACCTGGACGACACTGTAGGTACTCACAAAAGTCGTGGTGGAGTCCGCGACCACCTCCAGACTGAATGTCGCAGGGTTAGGGTTATGCCAGCCAGGAACATCGCCCCACGTGATCTCATACAGCCCTGGTTTCATTTCCGTCAGCGTCACATCTGAAATGCCGGACAATGTCGAGTCGGGGCCAACCAGACTCCAGGGGCCGGCACAACTGTCCGGCTCGCAGTTGATCGCAATGACTCCGTGCCCCAAGTCCAGTTCCACCTTCGGAGCCGGATTGGCCGGATCATCGCTGCAGGAACAAAAAACCAGAAGAACGAACACCAGAGAAAGCAGCCGATAGTGATTCAAAAATATCTCCGCTCAAACTTCGCATATTCCAGGCGACAGTCAGAATTCGCTTTTACCAATTCTTCCGAACCTTCTCACTAATCCATCGCACTGATCAGTATAGAATGATTGAGAATGGCCTGTCAATACAGACAGGCCCAGCCAACAGCTTACACGGCGGTACTTCTACTGCCCCACCTAATTCAAGGGAGCCGCGCGCCACCCTCGATCAACAGCACCGGTTCGCCACCGACCTCGCCCATGCCCCCAGCGCCGATCTTGGCCTGGATTCCGCAGTGCAGCAGGGATTTGCCGATCATGATGCCCCCTCGGATCACGGCGGATGGGTCATTCTTATGAAGGCCAGATGATAATCGATATCAATTTTGATTGCCAGCGAGTATTCGGCTATTGAGGGGACAATCCTTGCGTATTGGTCCAGTCAGTACCCGCCGATCTCATTGATCGAGCGGGAGCCATCCCGAAGGGTGGACGAATAAATAGAATAGACAGGACAAGGCGGACGGATTATTTGGGAGGGACAACGAGGACCGTAGGAAGCAACAGTGGCCTGGATGGTCTTGGTGATCCGGGGGACCTGGGGGACCGATGCCAGGATCTCAGATCTGGCGAAACGGTTCGGCTGACCCCGCTCTCCGGCACAAAGGTCAAGGTTGAGGTCCTGGATGTCGGACCAGAGTTTCTGACCATCAGGGTCGAGAACTCCTACGTTTGGAACAATGAAAAAGAAGGTGAGGGAGAGGTTGGAGAATTCTCCTATGGGGATCTTGAAAAGGTCGAAATCTTCGAAGAGGAGGACTCCTCCGATAGAACCGGCCTCATTGTCCTGGGGTAATTGTTGCAGGGGTTGCCATAGTATACGGTGTCGCAAATATGAGCGTTTACGATCAGTTGAATGATCCCTCGACTTGGGGGCTTTCCAACAAGTATGACGGGCCCGTCCTCTCAAAGAACCAGAAAATGCTGCCCTGAATAGTGCGATGCCTTAACTCTTGATCACTGGCCACTCAATCGGGCGGCCAGCACCTTGAATCGCTCATTGCCGTGCAAGGATTCGAGATCGGGATCTTCCATGATGGCCGGGTACTGGTGCCCGCGGTCGGCGGCAATTTCCAGGTAACCCAAGGCGGCCTCGGATTGGCCGGTGACCGCCGACAGGCAGGCCAGGTTGATGTAGTTGTTCAGCAGCAAGAGGTTGTCGGGGGGCAGGGTTTTTTCCTGGATGGCCACCGCCTGTTCGAATAGTGAATTCGCCTGGTCGAGCTTTCCCTCGTAATAGGCCAGCAGTGCCAGGTCGCCCACCGTGGTGGCGTAATCAGGATGTTGATTGCCCAGGGCCTTTTCTCGGATCTCCAGGGTGCGCTCCAGGGGAGGCCGGGCCGCCGGTAAATCGTAGATAATCAGGAACGTGACACCCATTCCCTGCAGGCTTTTCGCCACCAGGAGGTGGTCTTCGGGCAGCAACTCCTCGCGAATATCCAGACTGCGCTGGAAATAGAGCAGAGCAGCCGAAAAATCCCCAAGGCTGGCGCAGGCTGCGCCCATGTTGTAGGCGGTCGTCGCCACTTCCAGGTGCTGGGGACCGT
>CBDTUS010000218.1:0-6184 GCA_965363725.1 uncultured bacterium
TTACATGAAAGGTCGGCGGGAAAAGGTTCGGGGAAGTCCAACGCCGGCGATGGAGAGGGGCATGACGGATCGTCCCATCAGGATCGTGGATTTGTTAGGGAAAAGGATATTTCGGACCCGATGCGAGCTCCCTCCCCGGTGGTCGATGTACTATGACAGAGTGGTTTCCACCAGGGCATTTTCGAAGAACTTGGGGCACGAATTGAAGATGGCCTACTAACCTCCATTCGTGTCCCGTCAACATCCCAGTTTAGGAAAAACACAATTTCAAAGGCACAACTCAGTAGTTGAACCCGCTGCCCCCGATGAACTCTCGCAGGATCGATGTCGGCGGAACCTGGCTGGCGTCGATGGGCAGCAGCAGGGACAGCAGTTCGATCAGCGTGCGGGCCAGTCCGTAGTGGGGATCGTCCGACTCCACCGCCGCCAATCGGGGTTCGGCCCACAGCTTCAGGACCGCCAGTTCATAGGTCAATCCCGAGTTGAAGAACAGGTCGGCTTGGCTCTGATAGGGGAAGATGTGCTTGTCCTCACCCCGCCTGACCTTGGGCCAACGCGCCAGGGTTTCGCTGGCGGTGTAGCCGCGGAACTGGGCGTCGCGCACGATGCGCCGGAACAGACGGCTGTGGGTGGTCTTGATGTAGCTGATGTTGTTGATGTTCAGATGACACAGGGCCGACACGTAAATCTTCAGCTTGTCCGCGTCGGGGATGGCCGGCGTGAGCCGGGGATTCAGGCCGTGGATGCCTTCGACCAGCAGCGGCTGGCCGCGCTGGATACGGGTGGGAGTCTCGGAGGTTTCAGCGCGTCCGCTGCGGAAGTCGAAGCGGGGCAGGAAAACATCCTCGCCCGCCATCAGGGCCTGGAGGTGCTTGTTGAACAGGTCGATGTTCAAGGCGCCCAGCGATTCAAAATCGAAGTCCCCGTCCTCGTCGCGCGGGGTTTGTTCCCGATCCACGAAATAGTTGTCGAGCGACAGGGCTAACGGCTGCAGGCCCAGGACCCGCAGCTGTACCATGAGCCGTTTGGCGCTGCTGGTCTTCCCGGAACTGGAGGGTCCCGCCAGCAGGACCAGACGTCCCTCTTCCGGCAGGTCGGCCACCTGTTGGGCGGCTTCGACGAAGAACTTGTTGTGGCGTGCCTCGGAGATCTGGATCAGGTCGCTGGTGCGTCCGTTGACGATGAATTCGTTGAGGGCGCCGGTGTCCTGCATCCCGATCTTCTCGGCCCAGGTGGTGTAGTCCCGGAGCGTGGCCAGGAGCTTGGGCTGGGGGATGTATTCGGGAACCCGGTCCGGGTCGTCGGGGGTGCCGACGATCAGGACGAAACCTGGGGCTTCGGGCACCAGGCGAAAGCCGCGCACGTATCCCGTCGAGGGAAGCTGGCGGCCGAAATAGAGCAGCTGGGACCCTTCCATGCCGTAGAACACGAGGGACTCGCGGCGCAGGTACTTGGCGGTGGTAAGGTTGCGCAGATCGCCCCGGCGCTGATAGATCTTTTGCAGGGCTCTGAGGCCGAAGCGCTGGGGAGTCAGGTCCAGATTGCGGTCCACCAGTTGCTTCATGCGTGATTCGAGGGCGGTGACTTCGGCGTCGGTCATCGGCTCGGCCCGGTCCAGTTCGCAGTACATGCCTTTGCCGCAGCTGAAATGGGCGTACAAGGTGTGTTCGGGAAACAGATCCTCCGCCGCGGCGAGGGCCAGGAACTGGACGGTGCGCTGGATGGTGGTCTTGGTTTCCTTGTCGGTCATCCGAATGAAGCGGATGCGCTCGTCGCCGAACAGGGGCTCGGCGAGGCTGGTGCGGCGGCCGTTGATGGAAGCGATGACGATGGGGTCGGCTGCGGAGGGATCGAGGCTGCCCCTCTGCTCCAGGAACTGCATGGCGGTCAGGCCGGGCTTGATGCCCACCTTGAGTCCGTCGACTTCGACAAAGACGTTTTCGGGCGCCATGGTCACCTCCGGAATCAGGCTAGTCGGATTTCTTGTCCGCCTTGGTCTCGCTTTTGGGAGCGGGGGTGCTTTTGCTACTGTCGCCGGAGCTCATCTTACTCCGGGAATCGTTGATGTAAAAGCCCGACCCCTTGAAATGGACGCCCATGCCACCGGAGATCAGACGCACGACCTTGCCGCGGCACTCGGGGCAGCGCTGCCGCTTGGGGGCGGACATGGATTTGAACTCCTCGGTGACGAGGCCGCATTTCGTACATTCGTATTCGTAGGTCGGCATATCGCAATCCTTGAACTGGGCTATTTGTCGTCCGGTCGGTCCGGGATCGGCGAAATATGGGACCAAACGTCCCCTGATGCCAGTTCCGGCTTGGCAGCAACCGATACGGCGAGCCCGCTGCGGGCGGGTTGTTCGGAGGCCTCGGTTGGAGTACAATACCCTTATCGCTATATTCATCTCGCTTGGATATGTCCTTTGAAAATTGGTGGATAGGATGGCGGGGGTAACCCCGGGTCGGAGGCATTTGGAATTGTTCCCAACAACACGGACCAGAGGGTGGGGGTGTCCCCGCGGAGTGATGGCCCTGATGGCGGCCGGGCTGCTGGCCCTGATTTTTTCGGTTCCCGCGGCCGGCGGCAACGACCTGGTGGCGCCGCTGGCGCCCGTTCCGGACCGCGGTCCCTGGACAGGGCAGTACCAGGCCCGTCAGTTCCGGATGATGGAGGCCCAGACCAAGTCGCGACTGGCCGGCAAGCGGATGGCCGCGGATCTGACCGGTCAAGATAAAGCCACCGCCAATATGGATTTTTACGATGTCCATTTCTACGGCCTTGATCTCGAGCTCAATCCTTCCACTCAGATCCTGCAGGGAACCGTCCAGGTTGATGCCGCCGTCGTGGGCAGTCCTATCATCAGCCTTGATCTGAATCTGCAGGACAATATGGCGGTGCTTGAAGTTCGCGCCGGCGGCCTGGCCACGGGGTTCAGTCGCAGCGCCCACATCCTGACCATCAACCTGGACCGCCAATACCTGCCAGGGGAGCAGGTGTCCGTCGCGGTCGACTACGCCGGGAACCCGGAAAGCGAAGATTTCGGTTGGGATACCTACGGTGGCGAGCCCTTGATCTGGACCCTGAGCGAGCCCTACGGGGCGCGGAAATGGTGGCCGTGCAAGGATCTCAACACAGACAAGGCCGACTCGATGGACATCAACGTGACCGTGCCCGACAACCTCATTCCGGTGAGCAACGGCTTGCTGGATGAAGTGACCGTCCCGGCGCCGGGCCAACACACCTACCACTGGCGGGAGCGGTATCCGATCGTCCCGTACCTGGTGGCCGTCACCGCCCACCCCTTCATGGTGCTTCACGACCAGTACCAGTCGCTCCTGGGCGGTCCGATGCCTCTGGACTATTACATCATTCCCGAATGGGTCGATGAGGCGGTGGCCTTCGACATCGTGCCGAACATGATAGGGGCCTTCGCCGCGGCTTTCTCCGAGTATCCGTTCGTGAACGAAAAATACGGTCACGTCCACTTCCCCTGGGGCGGAGGCATGGAGCATCAGACGATGACCAGCCTCGGCTACTGGATCTACAACCACGGCATCATCGCCCACGAACTGGGCCACCAGTGGTTTGGCGATCTGGTGACCTGCGCGGATTTCCGCCACATCTGGCTCAACGAGGGCTTTGCCACCTGGACCGAGGCCTACTGGCGCGAAGTCAGCGAGGGCGAGTCGGCCTATCACGACGAGATGGCCCTCGCGCGGTACCTGGGCCCCGGCTCGATTTTCGTCGAGAATCCTTCCAATTCCTCGGTCATTTTCGATTACGACCTGACCTACCGGAAGGCGTCCTGGGTGCCTCACATGCTGCGGCACATTCTGGGCGACACGGATTTCTTTTTCGCCGTGAGGCAGTATCTGGATCTGTACGGACACGACAGCGCCACCACCGAACAGTTGCAGGCCGTCTTGGAGGATGTCTCGGGTCGTGACCTGACGGCGTTTTTCCAGCAATGGATCTACGGGGAGTTCTATCCCATCTACGACTATTCGTGGGACTGGTGGTCCGACGGCGGCGGGTACCGGGTTTCCCTGCGGGTGGAGCAGTCCCAGTCCCAGACGGGTTTGTTCACCATGCCGCTCGACGTCCGGATCCAGACTTCCGTTGGGCCGGTGGACTTCGTGATCGAGAACAGCGAACAGATACAGTATTACCATTTCCAGGTGGACGATCCCGTGACGGCGATTCTCCTGGATCCCGACCACTGGGTGCTGCGGGAGGCCTGGGATCGGCGGCCTTCAGGCGCCGAGGGTGAACTGCCTGGCGCTGCCCGGCTCGTGGGCAACGTGCCCAACCCCTTCAATCCGGCCACCGAGATCCGTTTTGTCCTGCCGGACGATCAGGCGGTGCGGCTGGCCGTCTATGATGTTTCCGGCCGGCTGGTCAAGACGCTGGTCGACGAATTGCGTCCCGCCGGGGACAATGCCGTCCGTTGGAACGGAACCGACCGCACCGGCCGCAGCGTGGCCGCGGGCACCTATTTCGCCAGGTTGACCGGCGCCGGATTGTCCGAGGTCCGGCCCATGGCCCTCGTTCGATAACCGGTTACTGCCGGTTGGAAAGACGTCATGATCTATCTTCTGGCCGCTTCTGTCCTGTGGGCCTTTTCCTTCGGCCTGATCAAGGGACAGCTGGCCGGTCTGGACCCCGTGGCCGTTTCTTTCGGCCGGTTGATCCTGGCGGCCTGGGCGTTTGCACCCCTGGTCATGCGGTCTTCGCTGCGGCGCCGCCTGGTGGGGCAGGCCATGGCTCTGGGCATGGTCCAGTTCGGTCTGATGTACATGCTGTACATCGCCTCCTACCGGTGGTTGCCCGCCTGGATGGTGGCCCTGTTCACGATCTTCACCCCCTTGTACGTGGTTTTGTTTTCGGACCTTCTGGACCGCCGTTTTCGCGCGAGTCATCTGCTGTGCGCGGCGCTGGCCGTGGCCGGCGCGGGCGTGGTCGTGACGACCGCCATGCCCGAAGGGGCCGACTGGCGGGGCATCGTCCTGCTGCAGGGAGCCAACCTGTGTTTCGCAGTCGGGCAGGTGATGTTCGTGCGCCTGAAGGGGCTGGCCGATGGCCGCGAGGCCGCCCTCATGGGCTGGATGTACCTGGGCGCGGGGTTGCTGACGATGGTCGTGATTCTGGTCCGGATGGTCGGGGGCACCCAACCCTGGACAGGCTGGCATGAAGGGGCCTGGTGGGTGCTGCTGTATCTCGGCCTGCTGCCGACGGCGTTGGGATTCTATCTGTGGAACAAGGGAGCGGCGCGGGTGGGGGCGGGGATGCTGGCGGCGGCCAACAATCTGAAGGTGCCCCTGGCGGTGCTGGTCTCCTGGCTGGTGTTTGGCGAAGAGGCGGCCTACGGGAGGGTGATGATCGGGTTGATGGTAATCGTCGGGGCGCTTTTCCTGGCGCGGCCGCGGGAGCGGGCCGGTGGATGAGGTCGGTGTTTTTTGGTATGATGAAAAAACAAGGAACTATGATCTGGATTTGAATGGAGCAAGGGGGCCCGTTATGAAATCCTGTCTTGCCGTATTCCTTTTGGTATTGGTTCTTAACCCGGCCTTTGCCGTCGTAGATCCTGATCCCAATTCCCTCGGTGTTTATTTCGACCTGGCGGCGGATGCCAATTACCTCGACGTCGATCCCGGCACGGTGTTTCCCGTGTATTTCTCTCTGACCAATCCCACTTGGGACAATATTATGGCCTTCGAGTTCGGCTATGAATTGGTAGTGCCTCCAGGAATGGAGGGATTCATTTTTCGCCTTGCCACCACGCTGCCTCCGAACTCACTTGATATCGAGTGGCATGATACTTTGGGAGGGGACTACATTGTCGGCCTGGGGTCGCCTTATCCAACCAGCGAGGCCACCGTTCTGGTGGAATGGTTGTTCCTAATTGTGGCGCCCATGACCATCGATTTTTTTCTGGGCCCGTCTTCGGTTCCATCTCTGCCTGATGGCCTGCCGGTCATCATGAACGAAGACAATGTCATCATGAGCGTGGGGATTTCTTCCGGCGATGCGAACATACCCGTGGCCGAAGTCAATACGGGCCACCAACCGGTCACAGTCCAGAACACCAGCTGGGGCGGGGTGAAATCCCTGTTCCGCTGAAAACCAAAGGGCCCCTTATAGGGATGCGTCAACCCAGCATTTGATGGTTCGTTTCTTATCCGG
>CBDTUS010000219.1:0-6142 GCA_965363725.1 uncultured bacterium
CCCTGGCCCGCCGCTACTGGTACGAAGCGGCCGCCATGGGTTTCCGCCCCACCGACTATCTGCAGTCCCACGCCGAACTCTACGAACTTTTGCGCAAGGACCTGCGGGAAGAGGCGGTGCACTTCTGGCGCGGGCACATCGAGCGGTTTTCCGCGGAGGCGGCGCGGCATCTGCCCAAACCGCCCCTGGAAGTCTGACAACCTGGGACCGCGCCTGATTCCCGCCCAAATCTAGCTGAGCAATTTTGGGTACCTGTGGTAAAGTCGGGTGGGAGGTAATTTGCGTATGCAGCTTGGGATCAAGGTAAATTCGGTTCCCCTCGAACTGGGGAAACCCGCAGACATCAAAGCTCTGGAAGGGGCCCATTTCCAGAAACCCGGCCCCTTGCGGCGGCTCTTCAAGCAGCTTCCCCTGGGCCAGACCCTTTTTCGCGCCCACAATTGCCAGGTGGACTGTTTCAACGACGGGTTCACCCTCTACCCCTGCACCCATGGTTACCTCAACGAGGACCGGCAATGGGAAACGCACGCCCGGGTATACCTGGTGGACGGACGGGTCCGGAAACTGGAATTCCAGGTGATCGAAGGCCACTATGCCGCGGCCAATTTCCTGGAGAGATTCCAGAACGCCTGCAACGGGGTCCTCGGGGAGCCCCTGGAACACTCCCGCTACCGGACCGTCTGGCGGAACGGCACCGCCGAGGTCACCAGCATTCTGCACAAGGACATGATCAACGTCGATTTTCTGGTGGAATATATCGGAACCTGATAGGGGCGATCCCGGCGGGGCCCGGCAGATGAACGCCGGTCAGCGTTTCCCGAGAAGTTTTTCCGCGTAGTGGACACCCGCCTCCACGGAGGCGAATTTCCCCTCCAGTTGAGCCTCGTAGCATTTGGCCAGGATGGTCCCGAAAGCGGGTCCGGGTTGCTGGCCGAGCGCCATCAGGTGGCGTCCGAGCACCAAGGGCTCCGGCGGACGGAATTCGATGTCCAGACGCCGGGCCGTGGCCAGGAGCCAGTCTCCGGCGGGGTATTCGGTCGATTCCAGGGGTGGACGGCCGAAGACGTCAGCTCGCGCCACACGGACCAGCCGGTCGATGCGCCCCACCCGTGCGGCCAGGCGCCGGACCGCCGCATCAGATGCCTGGGCCTGGTACAAGCTGGTCGGCCGCATGTGCTCCGCGACCAGCGGTTCCACCTCGGCCAGCAGCTTGCGCTGTTGGGTCATTCGGCCAAGAAATTCCCCGGTCACCACCACACCCCGCTGCTCGTGTCCGATCGACCGGATCACACCGTCGGCATCCCTGACCGTGGTCCCCGGTTTGCCCAGATCGTGGCAGAGCACCGCCAAGCCCACCACCAGGTCCTCCCAGGGATGGCCTACCTTCTCGGCGGCAAAGGCGTCCAGGCAGTGCAGGGTGTGGATCCAGACATCGCCTTCGGGATGCCAGCGGGGATCCTGGGGCACGCCGATCAGCGCCGCCAGCTCGGGGTAGTATTGTATCCAGCCGCAGTCCCGCAGAAAGGCCAGGCCGCGTGACGGCACCGCGCCCAGGGTGACGAGTTTGCTCCACTCGCCGAAGATGCGTTCACTCGTCAAACCCTCGGGTTCGATTCCCCGGCAGGTCGCCACGGTTTCGGGAACGACCTGCAGATCAAAACGCGCCGCCAGCTGCATGGCGCGCAGCACCCGCAGGGGATCCTCACCGAAGGCCGACGAGGTGTGGCGCAGAAGGCCGTGGCCCAGGTCGTCCAATCCGCCGAAAGGATCCTCGACTTCTCCGGTCAAGGGATCGCAGTAGACGGCGTTCAGGGTGAAGTCGCGCCGGGCCGCCGCTTCGGTCAGGGACATGTCGGGATCCGAATGGACCTCGAAGCCCTTGTGACCCAGACCGATCTTGGCTTCCCGGCGGGGCAGGCCGATGTCGATGGGCCAGCCCCGCAGTTTCAGGATCCCGAAGGACTGCCCCACCAGATCGAGGTCGAACTCCCGTTCCAGGGTCGCTCGCAGGTCGGCCGCGGGCAGACCGAAAACCTCCAGGTCGAGATCGCCGACCGGCAGGTTCAGGTAGGTGTCGCGCACGACCCCGCCCACCAGCCAGGCCCGACCGCCGGCCGCGGCGATCGCCCGGCAAACCCGCATCAGCACCTCGGCGAGTGGTTCGTCGAGGTGGTCCAGGGTGATGCGTCGATCTTCCGGCCGGTCGGACATGGTGCTTGCGGGATTCCTTTACGCCGTTGGGCCCCGGGTTTACCTTGCAGCGAAGCGTGCGCCATCAGCATAGCCCCCGGATCGCGAAAAGGAAACTCCGTCTTGAGCGCCCCCGACCACCGGACCGCCACCGACAACATGCCCCGGGCCATGGCCTGGATGGTGCTGTCGGGATTGAGTTTTGCCATGATGGGCGCCACCGTGAAACTCTCGGGCGACGTGCCGGTGGCCATGAAGGTGTTCTTTCGGAACCTGGTGACCTTCGGCATCACCGGCCTGGTCGCGATCAACATGCGCGAAAACCCCTTCGCCAGGACCCCCTTTGCCAAACTGCTCATTCTGCGGTCGCTGTGCGGCCTGGCCGGAGTGCTGCTCTACTTCGTGGCCTTGAGCCGGTTGACGCTGGCCGACGCCTCGCTGTTGAACAAGACCTCCCCCTTCTTCGTGATGATCTTTGCCGTCGTCTTCCTGAAGGAAACGTTCGAGCGGGCCCTCGTCCCGGCCCTGATCGCGGCCTTTATCGGGGCCATGCTGGTGATCAAGCCCAGCTTCGACTACGAACTGCTGCCGGCCGTCGGCGGTTTCTTTTCGGGCATGTTCGCTGGGATGGCCTACACGCTGGTCCGGGCGATGAAGGGGCGGGAAAGCCCCAACCGGATCATCTTCACCTTTTCCCTGTTTTCAACGGTGGCCACCCTGCCGTTTTTGATCGCCAACCCCGTGCACCCCACCTCCGGCCAGTGGCTGGCCCTGCTGGGCACGGGAGTATTTGCCGCCGGCGGGCAATTCGGCCTGACCTTCGCCTATCACCACGCGCGGGCCTCGCGGATTTCGGTGTTCACCTACCTGCATGTCCTGTTCGCGGTGGTCGTGGGCTACCTGATCTGGAACGAACGCCTCGACTCCGCCAGCATCGCCGGCGGAGTCCTCATCATCGGAGCCGCCGTGTACATCCACCGGGTGGGGCTGTGGCGATCCCGGGCCGAGGGCCCGTCACCGAAAGGACCCTGATGGAGTTCACCCTGGCCACCCTGCTGCTCGTGCTGGGGCTGGGCTTGGCCGCCGGTTTCACGGCGGGCTTCGTGGGTGTCGGGGGCGGCATCGTCATGGTGCCCATCCTCCTGGAGCTGTTCCGTCGCTGGGGCGTGCCCGCCGACAGCGCGGTGCAGGCCGCCATGGGCACCTCGCTGACCGTGGCGGTGTTCAGTGTGGGTTCCTCGATCGTCAGACACGCCCGACAGAAACGGATCCTGTGGCCCCTGGTACCCTACCTGGCGCCCGGCAGCATGATGGGCGGCTGGTTGGCCGCCCGGCTTGCCGTGGTGCTGCCCGGCACCGTGCTGCAGATGGTCCTGGCCGGCCTGATGACCCTGGCCGCCTTCCGCATGCTCACCGAAAAGGACAACCACGAACGAGGAATCACCCGGTTCCGTTGGTGGCACGGTCTGCTGGTGGGAATCGGCGTGGGAATGGTCGCGGGCATGAGCGGGCTGGCCGGAGGCGTCGTCCTGGTGCCCGCCCTGGCCCTGATCCTGGGTGTGCCCACCGGTTGGCTGGCCGGCACGTCCTCGGCGGTGATCGTGTTCAGCGCCTTCGCCGCCGCCCTGGGTTACCTGACGGCCACCCCGCCATCATTCCTCGGCGAGGGTTTCCACGGCTATTCCTGTCTGCCGGTGGCCGGCCTGCTGGCCGTCACCGCCATCCCGGCCGCCCAGCTGGGGGCCTGGACCAACAAACGCACCGGGTCGGTCCTGTTCCGGAGGATCTTCGCGGTTCTCATGCTGATCGTCGTAGTCCGCCTTGTCACCAGCCGATAGCCTACACAAAAAAACCGGGCAGCCCGTGGGCGGCCCGGCCTTCGAACCCGGGGATCAGTTCTGGTTCTGGCGAAGCTTCAGGCCCGTCCGCTTGGCGTTCATCCGCAGGATGGCAGGATATTCCGGGTGCTGATCCGCCCCCTGCTCGATCAGGATAACGACCTCGGCCGGCTTGAGGTTCGGTTGACGGGCGATGAGCTTGCCCGCCAGGTTGCAGACGTTGGGCGAAGCCATGGAGGTGCCCGACATCTTCATGGTCTCCCCGCCGGGCACGTAGCTCTCCACCTGGAAACCGTTGGCGTAGACCCGAACGTTTTCGCCGCCACTGGTGAAGCTGGTGGGATCGCCCGCCTGGTCCAGCGCGCCGACCACCATGATGTTGGGCAGTTTGAAATTCGAGGGAATCACCACGTCGAAATCGACGTCGTTGTCGCTGTTGCCGGCGGCCGTAACAAACAGGATGTCGGGAGAATCCACCATCGCCTGGCGCAGGCCGTCACTCAGGATGCCGATCATCTCCCGGGCCATGGCGGCCCGCTCCTCGGCGTCCGCACCCACCCCGTTGGCTTCGAGGCTGCCCTCGATCTCCTTGAAGGTCCAGCCCCAGCTCATGTTGACCACCCGGACCCCGTGGTCCCGGAAGTACTTGGCCGTGGCCGCGTAGCTGGCCGCGTGGCGCTTGGCCGACTCGACCGTCATGGCCTGGGGTGTGGGATGGTAATCGAAGGCGATGCGGGCCACCAGGAGACGGGCGAAGGGATTTTCGTCGGCCGCAATGCCCGCCACATGGGTTCCGTGCATGTAGAGGCCGCCGAAACTGAGGGAGGTCAAAAAGTCGCCGACCTGGTCGGAGGGGATGTTCTTCAGCTTGTCACGAACGGCCGAGGCCTGGGGACTGTCCACGTTCGCGTTCATGTCCGAGAAGCCCTGCACGTACTGGTAGACCGAGCCCAGCTTGCCGTCCTGGTCCCCCAAGGGATGCAGCATGAAGGTGTTGCCCACCCCGTCCATGTCGTAGGCGATGCCGTGGACGTCATCGATGAAACCGTTGCCGTCGGTGTCGGTGCCGTCCAGCTTCTCGCGGTCATTGACGAACATCCGGTCCCCGAATACCTTCACATCGACGCCGGAATCCCAGATTCCGACCATCACGGGGTCGAGGTTCTCTTCCGGGTTGAGGATCAATTCCCGCTGCGGCCAGATGTCGGCCTTTTCGACCTTGTTGGCGTCGAGGTACTTGGTATAGATCTCGGCGATGACGGGGTTCAGGACCAGACGGTGGTCGATGGCGTAACGCAGGCCGATCACCGTGCCGGCCAGGTCGCTGCTCAGTTCTCCCATGGCCTTGGCCGCGGGTTCGATCTGCGACTCGATCACCCCGCGTAGCAGGTTTTCACTCATGAATTCCGCACGGGCCTTGTCGGACTTGACCTTGTCCTGGACCACCCGGTACGGCATTTCGTTGAGACCCTTTTCCAGCTCCCTACGGAAGGCCGCCAGGAATTTTTCCTGCGTGGCCGAACCGGTCACTTTTTCCTTGGCGGCGATGTAGGACCGGCTGACTAGCCCGCCCATCACCCGGGCAGCTTCCTTGTCCTCCATGGCCTGGATCCGGTCCAGACCGGTCAGTGCGGACTTGAATTTCAGCTCGGCCAGATCGAGCATGACCAGGCTCTGGTAGAACCCCTTGAGGGTGGCGGTGTCGGTGATTTCGTAGGTGGCCAGATCGGAATCGAGGTCGGCCCGGTACTGTTTCCTGAGGGCGTTCATCTGTTTCGTCGATTCCATCAGCTCCGCGACCGTCCCCTTCAGGGGGTAGGTGTGGACCGGCAGCTCATCCAGGCTGTTGATCTTGATCTTGTCGGCGGCCTGGACGGCCCCGGACAGCAGCAGGGCCACCAAAGCGGCGAGGATGACGATTTTGGCTGAATTTCGCGCTAGAAACCTCATGGATAACTCCTTGTCATGCCGGCGCACCTTGGCCACCGGGAAACGGGCCGCATTCCGGATATTTCACCCCGGGAATATACACCAGCGGCGGGGCCGATCCCAAACAATAGGTTGTGCCTTTGAGATTGTGTCCGGCCCATCTTTTGCGGTGGGCTGGACATGGT
>CBDTUS010000220.1:0-6133 GCA_965363725.1 uncultured bacterium
ATCTCGGCACATGGAGTTTTGAAACAGGAGTAAAAAATTCAATCTGTTCGGTTTCAATCAGTTATGGTCGCAAAAGGTCCCCCGGGGGGCCCTGTGGCACCCCTTCGGTATCATCTACCACCCCCAGTCCCCCTCAATCGCCATATCCTTTCTAAAAACTGCGGCTTCATCCCCAAATTCCTTCACTGATTTCCCATCGTAAAGGAACGTGGCGTGTTCTTCACTGACCCGGCTGAAGCGCAGCATACAGGGCCCCTGTCCAGCCTTTACCGTGTTCACGACCTTGAGCTCCGCAAAGTTCTCATGGGACTCGGAGGTCAGGGAATCGTGGCATACCGGACAGGCGAAATCGATGATATCCCCCTTGGATACATCGTGACATATGCCCTTGTCACAGATGACCTGGTAGTCTCCGGGCTGCGAACTCATCAGGACGATGCCCTGCTTTTCTCCGAAACGGGCGATCAGCACCACGCGCACATTGGGGTTCAGAAGACAATCGCATTTGGGGCAATGGTAGGACAATGACATGGTGACCGACCTTCAAAGGTTGAGGTTTACTGACTACAAGGACTCGAGGATCAGCGAATTACCCTGCCCGCCGCCGATGCACATGGTGACCAATCCGTATCGCTGGCCTTTGCGCCGCAGAGCATAGGCGCAGGTCAAGGTCAGGATGGCGCCGGTCGCGCCCAGCGGATGACCCAACGCGATGGCATTGCCCTGCGGGTTGACCTTCTCCGGGTCGATGCCCATGTCGGCGAAGTCCCGCAGGCAGGCCAGGGCCTGGGGCGCGAAGGCTTCATTCAACTCGACGTGGTCGATGTCGCTTCCGGACAGGCCGGCCCGTTCCAGAGCCTGCCGTGTCGCGGGCACCGGGCCCCAGCCCATGATCCGGGGGTCGCAGGCGGCCGTGCCGACGGCTACCACCCGTGCCAGAGGTTTCAGGCCGTGTGATTTGGCATCGTCCTCAAGCCCCAGGACCATGCCGGCGGCGCCATCCACCACGGCGCTGGCGTTGCCGGCGGTGATGATCCCTCCGGCCTCGAATGCCGGGTAAAGTCGGCTCATCTTGGCCAGGCTGATATTGTCCATGATGTGGGTGTCGTGCTCGACTACGACGTCGTCCTGCCCGCCGCTTCCGGGAAGGGTGACCGGCTCGATTTCCTCGGCGAACATTCCTTGATCACG
Organism: uncultured bacterium; assembly: GCA_965363725.1. Lineage (GTDB taxonomy): Bacteria > Krumholzibacteriota > Krumholzibacteriia > LZORAL124-64-63 > LZORAL124-64-63 > JAGLCY01. Next base: position 1,192 of record CBDTUS010000220.1, read on the forward strand.
GGCGGCCTTGGCGTTCATGTGGGAGCGATGGCCGAAGGTGTCCGCCTCTTCGCGGGAAATGTCATACCTCCGCCCCAGTTCTTCGGCCGTGTTGGCCATGGCCAGGCCGGCGCCTGGATCATACAGGCCCAGCAATAATGAATCCTGCAGCATGGCGCCGCGGGGCAGGCCGCGCGGATCGAGAGGACCGTACTTCTGGATCGCCGTGCCCACCTTTCGGCCCCGCATATCGTAGGCGCTGAAGGGGTACTGCATGCTCTCGGCCCCGCCCACCACCAGGAAGGGGCGCTCCCGGTCATGGCGAATGCCGGCCAGGATGTGCTCCATGCCCACGGCCACCGCTTCGGCGCCGCTGCCACAGATGCGGGCCACCGTCAGGGCGGGCACGTCGTCGGCCAAACCGCCCCGCCAGGCCATGCCCTGGGCGGCGTAGATGCTGTCGCGATGGCTGTGCGAGGCCATCCCCATGATCACGTGCCCGATCAGTTCCTTGTCCACCGGGGTGTGATCCAGGGTGGCCTCGATGGCCAGACCACCCAGGGCGGTGGTCGCAAAACGCGAGAACAAACCAGGTTCGCGGTTCTTGATCAGGATATCGGCCCGCGGGGTGCGGCGTGCGCCGTCGAGGATGACGATGGATCGGCTGTTGCTGGTCATGCTCGTCTCCCGTCTATTCGTGCATGAAGACCGCGGGCACCCGGGGTCCGTTCTGAATGAAGTTGATCATGCCGATACCGTAATCGACGGTTTCCTTGCAGCGGGCGAAGGCCTGCGCCTCGATCTCCAGACCGCTGTCCAGATCGGTCTTCAGGCCGGCAAAAAGGGAGTCGGTCAGGATGCGGTCGATGGCCAGGGAACGGTGGCCGATGTCGACGTCGGGCAAGGTGGAAGGTACTTCGATGGGGCCGGGGTCCAGAGGCTTGAGGGGCGCTGACCCCTCCAGGTGGGCGGTGACCGCGGCCTTGGCTGCGGCCACCGGATCGGCCGCCGGCTCACCGACGGCCCAGCCGAGTTCGGAAGCTTCCGCCGCTCCGATAGTGCTCGCGGTGCGCAGCATCCCGGCGGCCTTTTCCAGCCCGATCAGGCGTGGCAACCGCTGGGTGCCGCCATAACCTGGGATGATGCCCAGGTTCACTTCGGGCTGTCCCAGCATCAGATTCGGGCCCACGACCCGCGCGTGGCAGGCCATGGAGAGCTCGGCGCCGCCGCCGAGCACCGGCCCATTCACGGCGATGACCACCGGTTTGGGGAAGTTTTCAATCTTGCGCAGGACCTCATGCCCGCGACGGCATTTGTCGGCCGCCTCTTCGGGTGTGGCCAGGGCGGCCAGTTCGTTGATGTCCGCTCCGGCCAAGGAACCGCCATAACTGGTGACCACGATTCCGGCGACCGAATCGTCGGCGCCCAATTCGTCGAAGGTCGCGCTCAGTTCATTCATGGTCTGATCGTTCAGGGCGTTCAGCACTTCGGGCCGTTTGATGGTCACCGTGGCGAGGTTGCCGTCCTGTTCCACCTGCAGGTTGCGTTTGAAGTCCACCAGAACTCGATCACCGATGCTCTTGGGCACGATAAAGCCGGGATTGGACGCGGCATATGTGGTGCAGATCTCGTGCACGCGGTCTACACCCAACTCGGCCGCCAGATCCAGCAGGCCCTGGCTGAAACCGAGGGCGTTGCTCGTCAGCCAATTCAGATCAGCGGGGTCGCAGATGTCGTTGTCGGCAACGAAATATGTGCGGCCCAGCAGGACGGCCAGAATTCGATCCAGCACTTGTTTGCCCAGCTCGGCGCTGTACGAGGGGTCGCCGGGATTCTTGTGGTCCAGCCAGGGAGTGTTGGCCTGCGTGGAAAAAACCTCCGGAGGGGCGAACCATTCGCTGCCGGTTGCGGCCTCCTGCATCAGTTTCAGGCACTTGACGTTCAGCAGATTGCCCCGCGTCAGGTCCATGACGTTGAACGGCCCGCCGCCCCCGATGGCATCGTTGACGATCTTGTCCACCTGCCACACCGAGGCCAGGCCTTCGACCTGGATGCGCGCCGCCTCGGCGCAGTAGTTGCAGAAGATGTCGTCAGCGGCAAAGCAGGGAACGTCGGCCGTGATCACTGGCACCTTGCCGAGACGTTTCAGGGTCGCCAGCATGCGCTCGCTGAACTCGGCGTGGTCCGACAGCACGACCTCGATGGGCATGGCGCGCCAGGCGGGAAAAAAGGGATGGTTCACGAAGCAGCGTTCGGGGTGGACCGTTTCCGCGGCGATCTCCGCCCGGGGCAGTCCACTGGTCGCAAACCCGATCAGGCAATCGGGCCGCACCACCTTCTCCAGGTTGCCCAGGATGATCTTCTTGATGGCCAGATCCTCGGTGGCCGCCTCAAGCACGTAATCGCATCCGGCCAGGTCGGACAGCTCGCCGGTGGTGACAAGTCTTTCGCCGATGGCCGCGGCCACCTTGGGGCTGAGTTTGCCGCGATCCACACCCTTTTTGACATAACCCTGGATACGGGCCAGACCGGCTTCAAGGGCTTCGGGTTTGATGTCGTGGAGGATAACCCGGCTGTCCGCGTCGCCGGCAAGGGCGGAAACGAAACCATAGGCAAGGTCCGGGCCGATGGAGCCGGAACCGATGACGCCGACGATCATGGGGGTCCTCCTTGGGTGTGGTGGGGCTGAACAGGCGGGGGTCTGATTTCGAAAAATCATTCTCCCATTTCGGAGGGGGGATTTCAACCTGGAAAGCACCAGGAGGCCCGAAATGCCCACCAATCTTGACTATTTTGCCAAAATCAGGTAACCCTGAAAACCTCTTCTTCAATCCAGCCAAGGAGATCCCAGGCCATGAGTGACCCCCTCATCAAGAAAATCCAGGCCACCGGCTTGATGCGTCAACTCATGGCTGACCACTTTCTGGAACTCGACGCGGCTGCGAATTCCACCGATCCGGACCGCCCGAAGATCGCCTGGTGCACCAGTGTGGGGCCGGCGGAGCTGCTGCGATCCTTCGGTTTTCTGGTCTATTTCCCCGAGAATCACGGCGCGGTGCTGGGCTCGTCGCGAGTGGCGGCTGATCTGATACCGGCGGCCAATGCCCAGGGGTATTCGCCGGACATTTGCTCGTATCTGACCAGCGACGTGGGTTCGTACCTCAAGAAGCAGACCCCCCTGATGAAAGCTTTCGGCATGAAAGGTGTGCCCAAGGCTGACATACTGGTCTACAACACCAACCAATGTCGGGACGTGCAGGAGTGGTTCGCCTTCTACCAGCGGGAGTGGGGGGTACCCATGGCCGGTATCGACACCCAGCGGGGTCTGGGAAAGATCACGCGGGACCACCTGGACGGACTGATCGCCCAGCACAAGGCCCTGATCCCGATCCTGGAGGAGGTCTCCGGACGCAAGTTCGACCTCGGCCGGCTGAAGGAAGTGGTGGCCTCGTCGTATCGTTGCACCCAGTTGTGGAAAAGGGTGTTGGAACTGGCGGCCCACCAGCCCAGTCCTATTTCGTTCTTCGACTGCACGATCCACATGGGGCCGGCAGTAGTGCTGCGCGGCACGCCCGCAGCCGAGGAATATTATCCGGTGCTGATCGCCGAACTCGAGCAGCGCATCGCCGACTCGGTGGCCGCCGTCGAGGGCGAAAAACTGCGCTTGTACTGGGAAGGCATGCCTGTCTGGGGCAAGTTACGCGATCACGCCGAGCAGTTCGCCGGCCAAGGGGCCTGCGTGGTGGCTTCGACGTACTGCAACAGCTGGATCTTCGAGCCCATGAAGCTTGACGATCCCTTCGAAGCCATGGCGCGCAGTTACACCGAACTATTCATCGTGCGCAGCGAAGATTTCAAGGAGGCCTATCTCAAGACCATGTTCACCGACTACGGCATTGACGGAATCATCTACCACGACGCCAAGACCTGCCCCAATAATTCCAATTGTCGTTACGGCATGCCCCAGCGCATGACCCGCTCCACTGGCCTGCCCCATGTGACGATCAACGGCGATCTCAATGACCTGCGGATGTACTCGGAAGAGCAGGCCCGCACCCAGTTCGAAGCCCTGGTCGAGCAGATCGATGAGAGTCGATGAGGCACATGAACAATCCGGCGGGAAACTTTTATTGCGGCGTGGACATCGGGGCGTCGGCGACCAAACTGGTCCTGCTGGATGCAGATGGAAAGGTGCTGTCCAGGGCCCTACGTCATTCCGGCGTCGACTACCGCGGCACGGCGCGGCAATGTCTTGATGAAGCCTTGAGCGCATCCGGCCTGGCGGGAGACCCCTCGGGGAGTGTATCCACCGGCTACGGCCGCACCAACGCCGATTTCGCGGGCGAGACCCGCACCGAGATCCACTGCCATGGTGCCGGTTGCTACCATCACGCTCAACAGGCGATTTCCATCATCGACATCGGGGGCCAGGACAACAAGGTCATCCACCTGGACGATGAGGGCAAACGCCTTGAATTCAAAATGAACCGCAAGTGCGCCGCCGGCACCGGCGCCTTTATCGAGGAGATCGCCCTGCGTCTGAATCTGGAAGTGGCGGCCCTCGACGAATTGGCCGGCAGCACAGAAGAGCCCGTGCGGCTGGGCAGTTTCTGCACCGTGTTCACCAAGACCGAGATCCTTTCCCATCTCAGGCAGGGCGCACCGGTGGAAGGAATCGTACGCGGGGCCTTTATCTCCGTGGTGGACCGCATCCTCGAAATGGATCCCCTGGACGGAATGGTCATGGCCACCGGTGGCGTGGTGGCCCACAACCCGGTCATCGTGGAGATCCTGGCAGGACGTTTGGGCCGGGAGGTGGTCGTACCTGAAGCCCCCCAGTTCACCGGCGCACTTGGCGCCGCCCTGACCGCCCGTAAACTGGCCATCGCCTAGCAGAGAGGAACCAGGCATGCTCGACGGATTGTTCAGGCCCCGCGCCGTGGGTGTGATCGGCGCTTCGGGA
>CBDTUS010000221.1:0-6085 GCA_965363725.1 uncultured bacterium
CCGGGCCCCGCAATACCTGCTCCAACTAGGGGGCAAGAATTTAGCGATAGAGAGCCTTCAGGCTTCCAAAGGAGCTCTCCTCGGTGGCGATCGGTCCGCCGTTCCACTCGAGCATGATGTTGTCGGCGCCGATGCTGAACCATTCGTAGACACCGAACATGTCGGGATCCCAGAACCAGACCTCGACCCGGCCGACGTCCGACAGGACATCCTGCCAGGTGATGTCCGCGGGGAAACATGCGCCGCAGGTGGCAGCCGAGCCGCCCTTCCAACCGGCAGGAAGCTCACCGGGGCCACCCACGAAGTCAGAGGGAATCTCGAAATCGTAGTGGACCCAGCCCTGGGCCACGTCCGGAGCGTACTGCATGTTGGGATCGACATAGACGTAGACGTCGTCGCTCACATCTCCCGGGGTGCCCATGTGGTTGGTCAGCATGAAGCAGAACGGGTAGTAGGCCATGTACTCGGTCGAGGCGGTAAGGGTCTGGAAGTCGCCCTGGATGCGATTGACGCCCATCATCACGTAGTCGCCGGTCCAACCGGGGGTGTCCCAGTCGCAGCGCAAGCGCGGAGCGAAGCTGTTGATGTAGTCATTTCCGAACCAACCGTCAGGGTTGCCCCCGGTGGCGTTGACGAGGTCGGCGCCGTTGCCCCAAGTCCAATCGCCGTTGTTCGTGCCGCCCTCGAAGTCAGCAACGAGGACTCCTTGAGCGAAAGCGCCGGTAGCGACGGTGATGAGCACGAGGAGGATCGTTAGCATTCTCATGAAGGTCTCCTTGATTTGGCATTGCGCAATGCCGGTGATGGACGCAATTATCACCGTGCCGAAATACCAACGCAATTGAACCATGGTTTAACTAGGCTTTAAGATATTGAAAACAAATAAGATAAATATCACTCTGACCGCTCGGGTCCCCGGATACCGAGCCGCTCGGCCATTCGAACGAGGTCGGCAAGTATCTCGGTCTCCATCTTTTTCATGACCCGGCTCCGGTGGACCTTGATGGTCTGCTCCACAGTGCCGAGCTCCCAGGCGATCTCCTTGTTGAGGAGACCCTGAACCACCCTATCGAACACCTCGCGTTCCCTGGGCGAAAGGCGGTCGAGCCGGAGACGGATGGCGTCCAGTTCCTCGCTCGATTCGTAGGTGTCCCGGTGGTATCGCAGGGCCTGGTCCACCGAATCGATGAGGTCCTGCTCGTCAAAAGGCTTGGGCAGAAAGTCAACCGCCCCTTCTTTCATGGCCTGGACAGCCATGTCGATGTCGCCATGAGCGGTGATGAAGACAATCGGCAGATCGGATCCGGCGGCCTTGAGCTCTTTCTGGAGGTCGATCCCGCTCATACTGGGCATGCGGACGTCCAGTACGATGCAGGCGGGATGAGCATCGAAGTCAGACTTGAGAAAGGCGATTGCCGAAGGGAAAATCTCCACGTCGTGGTCGAGCGAACGGAACATGGACGACAGGGCCCTGCGGACTGAAGGGTTGTCGTCCACGATGTAGATGGTGGTTCGCGGTTCGGCCATGGTTTGCTGCCCGTTACGTTTCGGTTCCAGCGGGGATCGGGATTCCCCTTCGTTACTCCGGTGGCCATTGTATCATAGGCGACCACCGTTTGTCGGCTGAAAGTCACCGCTCTGTGTGGTAGAATCGCTACCAATGTGATTCCTGCCCCCAGCCAAGGTCGAACCGTGCGGCGACTTCTCCTTTTTATCCTCGTCCTGGCAGCCTTCGCCGCCCAGGCCGACGTTCCTCCCGATTCCATGACGGTCGAGGCCACCCTGGGTCGGATGGACCCCCCGGAACGGTTCGAATATCTCCAGGCCGAAGTCAGCAAGAACCTGAGGAACGATCCCAGCCACGCTCTGGATCTCGCCATGCTGCTGCTGGCCACCGCCGAAGAACTCGACGACCAAAGCTCAGTGCCTTCGGCCTTGATAGATATGGGCGTGGCCCACTACTACCTGGGGGAATACCAGGAAGCCCTGCGCCGCTACGAACGGGCTCTGGAACTGGCGACTTCCGGCGGGGAGGAAACCCTGATGCTCAGGGCCCTGAACAATATTGGGACCCTGTATTTCGTCTGGGGAGAACACGACCTGGCCCTCGAGTACTACCTTCAGGTGCTCCCGATCCAGTTGGAGACCGGGGACGAGGAAGGTGCCGCCCGTTCGTACAACAATATCGCGGCGGTGCACCAGTCGGCCGGGCGCTTTCCTTCGGCGCTGGAACATTACGCCCTGGCCCTCGACCTCTACCGCAGGATAGGGAACCGTGAAACCGAGGCCGGCACCCTGAACAACATGGGTCTCGCCCTCATCGAACAGGAGATGTTCCAGTCGGCGGTCGACCACTTCGAACAAGCCCTGGTCATCGAGAGAGCCCAGGGCGACCGACATGGCGAAGCCCTGTCCCTCAACAATATGGGCCTCGTCCAGGCCAGGCGGGGGCAAGCCGCCGAGGCGGCCGAATCATACGCTGCGGCCCTTGCAATCCGGCGGGAGATCGAGGATCGGCGAGGGGAATCGGTCAGCCTCCGGGGCCTCGGCGCAGCCCGCGTCGACGCCGGTGACTTCGCGGGCGGCATATCCCTGATGGAAGAGGCCCTGGCCATCGCCCGGGAGCTCGAGGTGCAGGAACTGATCCGGGACGATCTCCTGGCCCTGGCGGAGGCCTGGCAATCGGTCGGCCGCAACGACCTGGCCATTGACTACTTCTGGGAATACAAAAAAGCCCATGACGTCCTTTTCGACGAGGAGCGGGCCCGGCAGGTGGCGATGGTGGAGGCTCGGTTCGAGGTGGACCTCAAGGACAGGGAAATCCAGAGCCTGAAACGGGAAGCGGAGTTCGAGCTCTTCCGACGGAACATCATGTTTGTCGGGGCGGTGGCCTCGTTCCTGATTATGATCCTGCTCTGGAGTCGGTACCGATTCCAAAAGAAGGCCCACCGGTCGATCAGCGAAAAAAACGAGGCCCTGCACCTGGCCCACGCCGAGCTCGAGGAGGCAGCCCGGGAGGAGCTGGCCCACGTCTCGAGGGTGGCCACCATGGGCGAACTGACCGCCGCCTTCGCCCACGAACTCCGTCAACCCCTGGCAGCCATCAAGATCAGCGTCAGGACTCTCCGGAACCTGCGCGGACAACCGGCGTCCAAAACCGACGAAACCGACGAAACCGATACCATCCTCAGCTACATCCGGGAGGATGCCGAAAGGGCCCGGGAAATCATCGACCGTCTGCGGGAAATGATGAGAAAAGGGAAGGTCCACCGGGAGGTCTGCAACGTCAATGACGTCATTCGTTCCGGGATCCGGTTCATTGACCCCGCCACGCGTCTGCAGGCAATACCGCTGAGGGAAAACCTGGCCCCCCAACTGCCGTCGATCGAATGTGATCCCATTCAGCTTCAGCAGGTCCTGATAAACCTGGTGCAGAACGCACTGGTGGCCATGGAAGGTCAAGAGGGGGAAATTCTCATCTCCACCAGCAATTCGGCGGCAGACATGGTCCTGGTTCAGATCCAGGATTCCGGTCCCCCGGTCCCGGCCGAAACCCTCGCCAACTTCTTCGATCCCTTCTTCACGACGAAGGATGACGGGCTGGGCATGGGGCTGCCCATCTGCCGGACAATCATCGAGGCCCACGGGGGAACGATGCGGGCCGTGCCGAATCCTGAAGGTGGCATGACCATGGAATTCGAACTGCCTTCGCTTGTTTGAACCTGCCCTGGATCTTCTGATGCGCCCCCGGGAATTTTTCTGTCCAAGTTCCAATACTGTGGAATACTGAAATTGGTACCGGTCACTACGCATTGGATCAGACAAATTGAAGGAGTGTCTTCGTGAGAGAATTCATTGCCATTGCAGCTGTTCTATTGGTCGCCGTACTTGGCTGTGCGGAAGATAAACCTATCGAGAATTCCGCCGGCACTGCGACATCCGACAATGTTGGGACCGAGACATCGGGCATCACACAAGCCTGGAAAGGTACTGTCCGTCCAGGTCGATAAATGGGGTTTTCAGATTAAAGGCGACTCCGCCACCAGTTCGGGTGGAGAAATAGCTCAGGGCAAATGGCGACCGGACAACCTCCGAAGGTATAAAGGCATGTCCGTTGAGAGTCCGGGTCGGTTCTGCCGCAAAAACGCCGGTCGTTTCGGCCATCACGATCAAACAAATCGCCATGGCCAGAATTTTCGATCCGCTCTTCATATGGTCTCTTGATCGCCAAGTAGAACACTTCCTAGAATGAACCCGCGCCAATTTCCATGATGTAGGTCAGGTGTTCGATGTCAGTCATGCCATAGTTCTTGACGCCCAGGCGCACGCCCCAGAAATCAGTCAGGAACGAGAGGAATCCGACGGGTGAATGGCCGATATTAGCCCTGAACTTGAGCCCCAGGTCGAGGACGAAGTCTGAGCGCATGTCCACCACACCATTGGTGCCGACGTCGCGGTCTTCCACGCCTACAGCGATATAATTGTCGACCCAGCGCGAGGCCGAGTTCGCGTACATCGCCGTCCAGCCGAAGTCTCTGAAGCCGTGCCCTTTGACGTACATGCGGTGCATCAGGTAACCGCCGCTCATGGGAATCTGCAGGTTCTTGACTACGAAAAACGGAAACGACCAGCTGAAACCCCACCTGCCGTCAGTGTAGGCTGAGGCGGAGAAGGACCTTTTGAGGGCGCCCGCATCCATCCAACTGAACGCCTGTTTCATAGTGGTGATGTCCTTCACGTGGGGGCCGTCCGGCACCTCCTTGTCAACCAGGAAGTTCTGCAGGTGGGAGCCCTCGCCCTGCTCGACATCGTAGGCCGCAGCCGTGGAGACCAGGGGCAGGGGACGCAGGTCGTAGACAACATTTCCCCGCGTGTACTCGGGCTGCCGGTTCGCCAGCTGGTCCACCAGCGGGCTATCGGCAGGAAGCGGCGGCAGGACACGGTCCTGGGGATGGCGCACCTTGGTCATCCAGGCCTGGTAGCCACCCGATAGTAGACCGCCCGATCGGATGATGTCTCGCACGCCCCAGGCGTCGTTGATCCGCACGTTGACGTCGTAGCTGGGGGTGAAATAACCGTCAGCGTTCCGGTCTGTGGCGAGGGCATGCTTGCCCTCTTCGACCATCAGGACCATGGGAAACCTGGTCCCCGCTTCCACATTGAGGACATTCCAGTACCACTCGATCCCGTGGGCCTTGCCGGTGACCCGCGTCACCTGGATGATGTAGTGGCTCTGGCCACACTGGGGAAGGTTATATTCCTCCAGATATTTGCCATCACTGCGGGGCACGGCGATACGGAATTCGGCTGGTTCCACGTCGTGGTGGTGCGCGCCGAAACCTGCTTCACTGGCGAAGTAGGCGTAGAATTCAAGGGACAACAAGGCTGTGTGTTCCAGGTCGAGCACGGCCGCGCCTTTGTCCTCCCCCGCCCTGGTGATAGCGGGGGCATCGGTTCGTGCATCCCTAACTACTTCCTTCAACTGGTAATACACCACGGGGCGGACGGACTGCTCGAAGGGGAAGGGCTCGGGTGTCATGATTTCAGAACCATGGGCGTCGAGAAGGGACGGCTCGTCCGGAGAGAACCAGAATACCGGCGCGGCGTAAGCGGCCAAATCAGCCACGGTCATATTATTATCCGAACCCCACCAGATCGCGCCGGGTATTTGGCTGAATTCGCAACCACAGGCCAGAGGCTCGGGTTGGGCGTGAGTGGCGGGCGCCAAAGCGACCAGTAATGCAAGAATAGTCCCGTTGATCAAGATTCTCATGTTTCCGGTCATGACTGCTCCTTAGGGCAATTTCTCTTTCATGGCGATGTAAATTGGTCGCGACGATATATCTCTTGGGCTAAAGTGTCAACTTCATCAACCCGGCCAGGCCACGTGTAAAACCACCCGGCGGCGGCAACAGCGCATCCAATTGATCCGTATTTTCCAGCCACTCGCACAGCCCGGGCAAAAGCAGAAAATCCAGGAATCCATGCAGGCTTTGCCACCCTGAAATCAGCACCATTACCTCCCAGGTTAGCTCGCATATGATAGCATGGACAGTCCGGGAAGGTCTGGTATATCTACAGGCTT
>CBDTUS010000222.1:0-5832 GCA_965363725.1 uncultured bacterium
CCGCCGACAACACCATCGCCGACCTGGCCGTGGCCACCAACGCCGGTCAGATCAAGACCGGCTCCCTGTGCCGCAGCGACCGGGTCGCCAAATACAATCAGCTGCTGCGCATCGAAGAAGAACTGGACGATCTTTCGGTTTACCCCGGGCCGTCCTGCTTCTATAATCTGAGCTGATCGGTTCCTCGGGTCGGCGCGCGGCGCCGGCCCGGCCACCGGGCTTTCGCACATCGCCGGGAACGGATTCCCGGCGTCAGGAGATGATGGAGCATGACCCACCGCACTGCCCCCAACGCACGGGACGGTTTTTTACGCGGCCACCCTGCCGGCAGCGTTCTGGCCCGCCACTCCCTGGCCATCCTGGTCGGCAGCGGCCTCCTGATGATGCTCGTGCTTTCCCAGCTCAGCGAAAACGGAATCGTGTCCTGGTTCAACCTGGTCGGCCGGGAAAAGAACCTGCGCAGGGAAACCGCCGAACTCCAAACCCGGAACCAGGATCAGGCCGAGCGTCTCGAAGCCCTCAGCAATGATCCCGCCGCCCTGGAAAAAATCGCCCGCGAAGAACAGAACATGCGCCGTCCCGAGGAGGAAGTCCTGATGGTCCTGACTCCCCAAGACAAATAACAACAACTCCTTGCGGAACCCCAGATGGATTGTGGCCGGCGTTTCTTGACAGCCCCAGGGGCGGGTTCTATATTCCCTGCCCCACGGACGGTGGGAACTGAAATTTGAATTGGATGCGGGGTGGAGCAGTCTGGTAGCTCGTTGGGCTCATAACCCAAAGGTCACAGGTTCAAATCCTGTCCCCGCTACCAAATTTGAAAAGGATCCGGATTTCCGGGTCCTTTTTTTTTCGGCCCGGATCTGTCCCTTTTCAAGCTGTGGCCCTTCCCGTATGATGCCATCGGCGTTCCGAACCGAACGCCGGTTTTCACCCGTGTCAGGAAAGGTATCCCTATGACGGAACCCCGCGGACAGTGGAGCGGGCGGCTCGGCTTCATCCTGGCGGCAACCGGCAGCGCCATCGGGCTGGGCAATCTCTGGAAATTCCCCTACATCACCCACGAGAACAATGGCGGGGCCTTTGTCCTGGTCTATATCGCCATGGTCGCCCTGGTGGGCGTGCCGATCATGATTGCCGAGATCCTGATGGGCCGGCGCACCCAGCAGAGTCCCGTGGGCGCCTTCAAGACCATGGCCGTCGGACGCCCGGGCGGCAATGCCTGGCAGGGTGTGGGCTGGCTGGGGGTTGTGGCGGGTTTCACCATCCTTTCCTACTACAGCGTGGTCGCCGGCTGGACCATCCACTTCACCTGGCTCGCGGTGACCGGCCACCTGACCGAACTGGCCGCCGATCCCGCTGCGCTGAGCCACTACTTCGGCAATGAATTCCTGGCCAGCGGCACGGACCAGGTCCTCTACCATGTCCTGTTCATGGGACTGACCACCGGCGCAGTCTACTTCGGCGTCAAGGGCGGCATCGAACGGGTCGCCAAAATCCTGATGCCCCTGCTGTTTGCGATCCTGCTGGTCATGGTGGTCTGGAGCTCGACGACTTCCGGCTTCGGCGAAGCCCTGCGCTTCCTGTTCCAGCCCGATTTTTCCACATTGACCAAGGGGGCCGTGCTCGAAGCGCTGGGACACGCCTTCTTCACGCTAAGTCTGGGCATGGGCGCCATGCTGACCTACGGCAGCTACATCGGGCGGGATTTTTCCATCCCCAAGGCGGCCTTGCAGATCTCCTTCCTCGACACGCTGATCGCCTTGATGGCCTGCGTCATCATGTTTTCGATCATCAACACCTCCGACATCGAGGTCGCCAAGAGCGCCACCATTCTCTTTACCACCATTCCGACGGTGCTGGTCAAGCTGCCCGGCGGCGGTCTGCTCAACGGCCTGTTCTACGTCCTGATCGGGTTTGCCGCCCTGACCAGCACCATCAGCCTGCTGGAAGTCGTCAGCAGTTTCGCCATCGACGAACTGGGCTGGAAACGGCATCGGGCCACCCTGACCATGGGCGCGGTGATCACCGTGTTCGGCGTGCTGAACGCGTTGAGCCTCGGCGGGAACGCCACGCTTTCCTCGGTCAATCTGATCGGGCGCGATTCGACGCAGGGCATGTTCGGCACCATGGACTATCTGGCCAGCAACTGGTTCCTGCCGGTGGGTGGATTCCTGATCGCCCTGTTCTGCGGCTGGATCTTGAACGCCAAGACCACCCGTGAGGAGCTCGAAGAGGGTCACGGCCCCATGGCCGGCTACGGCTGGTGGCGGTTTCTGATCCGCTTCGTCGCGCCCCTGGCCGTGGGCGCCATCATCGTCAGTGTCATCCTGGGCAAGGAATACCAGTAGGGGTCACCGCGGAACATGAGCAGTCGCCTGGGAATCTTCTACATCGTCCTGGTCCTGTTGCTGCTGGTGATGGGAGCCTGGTGGATCTATTTCCTGACCCAGGTCGGCAACGACCGCGCGGAATACGAGCTGCAGAAACTGGCCACCGACAAGCTGCACTCCACCTTCCTGATCCAGTCGGATCCGCAGGTACGGGAAGACCCCCGCGGATGGCTGGGGCCCTCCTTCCCCCACCTCGTCTTCGTGAAAACCGAAACCGGGGTCGAGGTCATGGTGGCCCCCGAAATATTGCTGAAAATCCGAGAAGACGCCCGCGCCACGCGCAACATGTTTCTTTACGAAGGGTTCTTCTTCATCATCCTTTTGGTGGCCGGATCGACCATCCTGTTCCTGTCCTGGCGCAGCGAGGTCAAGTACAAGGAGACCCGGGAACTCTTCCTGTCCGGAGCGACCCACGAGTTCAAAACCCCCCTGGCCAGCCTGAGGCTCTACACCGAGACCCTTGGGCGGACTGGTCTCGCCGAACAGGACCGGCGGCGGATCCAGGTCCGCATGGTCGAGGACATCACGCGGCTGGAAACCCTTGTTGACGGCGTGCTGTCCATGAGCGCGGACGACACCTTCGACCATGGGCCCCAGATCCGTCTGGACCTGGCCGCCGAATGCCGTGCCGTCCTGGACGACCTGCGGGATTTCACCGGGGATCATGGGGCGGACGTCCGGCTCGCCGCGCCGGTTGACGCCTTCATCCTGGGCCGCCGGCTGACCTTTCACCTGGCGTTGCGCAACCTGGTGGTCAACGCCGTAAGGCACAGCCAGGAACCGGTCCGGGTGGACGTTTCGATCGAACCGGGCGCCAAGTGGCACCGGGTCCGGGTCAAGGACGACGGGCCCGGAATCCCCCGCCGCTTGCACGAAAAGGTCTTCGAGTGTTTCTATAGCGGGCACACGGACAGCCGTCGTCCCGGCGCGGGCGTCGGCCTGCACCTGGTTCGGCGCAATATCGAGACCCTCGGCGGCCGAACCGAACTGGAAAGCGAAGAAGGCACCGGCAGCACGTTCACCCTCGTGCTGCCCGCCCAGACATCCGGCGGATGAACCCGGGGGACCCCATGGCCCCTGCGGAAGGAGACCCATGAAACGGCGCATCCTGGTCGTCGAGGACGACGCCCACCTCGCCGACGGACTGAAAATCAATCTGGAGCTCGAAGGGTACGAACCCCTTTCGGCCGCCAGCGCCGAAGAGGGTCTCGAAATCTGGCGGGCCGGCGGCATCGACCTGATCCTGCTGGACGTGATGCTGCCCGGCATGGATGGTTTCGCCTTCTGCCGACAGGTGCGGAACGAGGGCGATCGCGTGCCCGTCCTGTTCTTGACCGCACGCAGTGCCGGCCAGGACCGGATCCGGGGCCTGGATGAAGGCGGGGACGACTACATCACCAAACCCTTCGACCTGGCCGAGCTGCTGGCGCGCATCAAGTCCCTGTTCCGCCGCCAGGACTGGTTCCGCGGCCAGGAGACCTCGAACCTGCTGAAGATCGGCCGGGCCGAGGTCAACCTGCGGGCCTATCAGGCGGTCACCGCCGAAGGCACCGTCGACCTCAAGGAAAAAGAGGTCATGATCCTGCGCCTGCTCAGCGAACATGAGGGCGAACCCGTGGACCGGGAAACCATCCTGGACCGCGTCTGGGGATTCGGCGCCTACCCGACCACGCGGACGGTGGACAATTTCATCCTGTCCTTGCGCAAGATCATCGAGACCGACCCGCGCAAACCCCGTCATATCCTGACGGTGCACGGAGTGGGCTACCGGCTGATCACCGACCCCGACGGCAACGGTCAGGCCGACTGATGGAAGCCGCAGCCACCCGCCTGCGGGCCCTGCTGGATCCGTTGTGTCCCCTGCAGGGGCGCCGACCCGATGCCCTGTCCCCGGAGACCGCGGACGAAATTCTCGGCTGCGCCGAGGTGCTGTTGGCGTCCGGAACCGGACGGTCGCAGGACCAGGATCTGTGGCGCGACTACCTCGCCGTAACCCGGCACCCCGATTTCCTGACCGCCCTGCCCGATGCCGGGGTTCGCCTGCGCTGGGCGGAGACCACCTTCACCATCTGCGAGAACATCGGTTTCACCCTGGGCGACCTGCTGGACCAAAGGGCGGCCGAACAGCCCGAGCACATCCTGTTCCAGGAACTGGCCGAACCGGGCAGCGGGAGCTGGAACTACGACCAGATCCGGCGAAGGGTCCGCTCCATCGCGGCCATGTTCCTGAACGAAGGCCCCCGGCCCGATCTTCAATCCGGGAGTTCACGCGAGCATGACGGTCCCCGCATCGCCCTGTACTGCCAGAACAGCCTGGGTTCGGCGTGCTGCGACCTGGCCTGCCTGACCAATGACCTTTTCGTCACGCCACTCAATATTCATTTCGGCCCCGAGGATCTGGTGTGGATCTTCGACCGACTGCGCGTGACCGTGGCGGTCTGCGACCATCCGGACCGGCTCGAGACCCTGCTGGCGGTCCGCGCCCGCACGCAGCAGCCCTTCGTCATCTACACCTTGAACCATTGTGCGCGGGTCGGCGAAGAAGGCATTTTCCTGCTGGACGAGCGGCGGGCCCAGCTGGACACCGCCCAGATAGATGCCGTGTTGGCCGACCGTCCCCGGCGCACCATGCGCGAACCGGCCACCGTCATGTTCACCTCCGGCAGCACCGGCCGTCCCAAGGGCGTGGTCTTCAGCCAGTACAACCTGGTGACCAAACGGTTCGCCCGGGCCGCCGCCCTGCCCGAGGTCGGCCGCGACGAGCTCATGCTCTGCTACCTGCCCCTTTTCCATACCTTCGGTCGGTACCTCGAGATGCTGGGGACCATCTTCTGGGGCGGCACCTACATCTTCGCGGGCAACCCCTCGGCGGCCACCCTGCTGGCCCAGTTCCAGCAGGTCCGGCCCACCGCGCTGATCAGCGTGCCCGTGCGCTGGGTCCAGATCCGCGATCGCGTCATGGAACTGGCCCAGGGCGAGGAGATCGAACGGCCCCAGGATGAGATCTTCCGCGACGTGGTCGGTGACCGGCTGGCCTGGGGACTCTCGGCCGCGGGCTACCTCGACCCCAAGGTGTTCCGCTTCTTCCACCGGCACGGAGTGAGCCTGTGCAGCGGCTTCGGCATGACCGAAGGCACGGGCGGCCTGACCATGACTCCGCCCGGCGACTACGTGGAAAATTCGGTGGGCATCCCCCTGCCGGGGGTCAAGGTCCGCTTTGCGGACAAGGGCGAACTGCAGATCGCCGGGTGCTACATTGCCCGGTACCTGCCCGAGGAGGCCCCCGCCGGATGCCTGGCCGTCGCCGACGAGGACTCGGACGACCATTGGCTGGCCACGGGGGACCTCTTCCGCACGACCGCGGGCGATCACCTGGAGATCGTCGACCGGATCAAGGACATCTACAAGAACAACCGCGGGCAGACCATCGCCCCCCGGG
>CBDTUS010000223.1:0-5820 GCA_965363725.1 uncultured bacterium
CGACTGAGGAGAGAGAACATGTCCAACCCCACCCTGGTCGATTATCACATGGAAACCGATGTCGCTTATCTCCGCCTGAACAACCCCCCGGTGAACATCATGTCCGCCGCCCTGATGGACCAAATGAGCGGGCTGCTGGAAACCGTGGCGGGCGACCGTAGCCTGAAGGCCGTGGCCATCACCGCCGAAGGCAAGGCCTTCTGCGCCGGCGCCGACGTCGGCGAGCACCGTCCCGAGCACGCGGCCGGGATGATCGCGTCGTTCGGCCGCCTGTTCCGCAAACTGGACGCCCTGGAAATCCCCGTGGTGATGGCCGCCGGGGGTGCGGCCATGGGTGCGGGTTTCGAACTCGTCCTGATGGCCGATGTGCTCCTGGCTTCGGAAAAGGCCAAGTTCGGCCAGCCGGAAATCCGCCTCGGTTTCTTCGCGCCGGTGGGCGTAGTCGTGCTGCCGGACCTGGTGGGCCGTGCCAGGGCCATGGAGATCACCTGCTCGGGCAGGACCTACTCCGCCGCCGAGATGGCCGGCATGGGCCTGGTCAGCCGGGTGGTTCCCGCCGAAGAGTTGAACGACGCCCTGGAGAACTCCCTGAACGATTTCCGCGCCGCCAGCCCCCTGGTCCTGCGTCTGAACACCCGCACGCTGAAGGCCGGCCAGGCCGGATCCTTCGCCACGCGGCTCGACCAGGCGGAAAGGGTCTTTCTGGAGGAGTTGATGACCTCGAGCGAACCGGTCGAGGGCATCGAGGCCTTCTACGGCAAGCGCGCTCCCGAATGGAGAAATGTATGAAGATCGTCATCGTCGGCGCCGGAGCCCTCGGCGGATTGGTCGGCGCCCAGCTGACCGCTGCCGGTGAAGACGTCACCTTCATCGAGATCAACGAGGCCCGCACCCAGCTACTGAACGAAACCGGCCTGTTCGTGGCCGAAGGCAACAAGGGTGAAACCTGCGTGCGGGTGAAGGTGGCCACGAGCGTCGAGGGGCTGCCCGTCGCCGACCTGGTCTTCGTCTCGGTCAAGACCTACCAGACCGAACTCGCCCTGCGTGCCTGTCTGTCGGTCGTCGGGCCGGACACCTTCGTCCTGTCCATGCAGAACGGCATCGGCAATACCGACATCATGGCGAAGATCATCGAGCCGAGCCAGGTGCTGAGCGGCATCACCTATCACAGCATCCAGCACGTGGGTCCGAACCGGATCCGGTACCGACCAGGCATCAAGCCGATCCAGATCGCCCCCTACCACGGCGGGATCACTCCGGAAATCCTCGCGGTGGGCGAAGTATTCCGCGGCGCCGGCCTGAACACCGAAGTCGCCGAGCAGATCGACGACGTGATCTGGCAGAAACTGCTGCACAATGCCGTGGTCAATCCCGTCTCCGCCCTGACGGGGCTGACCTGCCGCGAGCTGCTGGACGACCCGCATCTCCAGGACTTCATGCGGGATCTGTGCATGGAGATCATCGCGGTGATGAAGGCCCGCGGCGTGCCCATCGTCCAGGAGGACGACCCCTACGCCCCGGTGGTGAACTCGCAGAAGGCCCTGGGCAAGAACCGGCCCTCCATGTGGCAGGACCTGGCCCGATCTTATCGAACTGAGGTCGACGCGATCAACGGCGCAGTGGTACGGGAAGCCGAAAAGCTCGGCCTGGACGCGCCCCACAACCGCGGGCTGGTCAACTTCATCCACTCGCGGGAGAACGTGAGTTTCCTGCGCAAGCAGGAAGTGGCGGCGACCCTGCGCGCCACCGCCCAGGGCACCGATGAAAACGGCTCCCCGGAACCAGCGCCCCAAAAACGGTCGGCCAAGGCCCTTCGCCCCATCCGACCCGCTCCCGGGGGAGGCATGCCCCAAAGCCGGGTGCCACTGGAGACGGCCCCCAAACTGAAGAAACTCATCACCGGCTACTATCGCGACCTGCAGGCCGCCAGTGACGACCCCGCCCGTCACGTGGCCTGGTGTTCGGGAACCGGACCGGTGGAGATCCTGCGCGCCATGGGCCTGTCCGTATATTTCCCCGAAAACCACGCCGCCCTGATAGGCGCCAGCCGTCAAACGGGGCAGTACATCCCCAGGGCCCTGCAGGAAGGATTTTCACAATTCGCCAACAGCGCCATGGCCAGCGATATCGGCGCCATGCTCGAGGGGGACAGCCCCCTGGTGTCGGTGCACGGCATCGCAGGGCCGCCGCCGCCGGACGTGCTGACCTACAACACCAACTACGGGAATGAACTGATCCGGTGGTTCGAGTACTACGGCCGACATTTCGACAAGGAGGTGCTGGGTTTGCATCCCTTTGCCTCGCTGGACGAAGTGGGCGAGCTGGAAGTGGGCTCGGCCACCCTGCAGATCCTGCGGATGGTGGAAAAACTGGAGAAGAAATTCGACCGCAAACTGGACTACGACAAACTGGCCGAGGTGGTCAAACTGTCCAACAAGTGCAACCGCTTATGGGGAGAAATCCTTTCCCTGTGCCGCCAGGTTCCCTCGCCTCTGACCTTTTTTGACACCCTGATCCACCTGGCACCGGCCATCGTCATGCGCGGCACTCCCGAAGCGGTGGAATACTACACCCTGCTGAAGGCCGAAGTGCAGGACCGGGTGGCCAACGGGGTGGCCGCAGTGCCGGGTGAACGATTCCGTTTTTATTGGGAAGGCCCGCCAATCTGGCCCGCGCTGCGCCCCTTGGCTGACCTTTTCTTGAATCACCAGGTGGCCGTCGTGGGGTCGACCTACTGCAGTATCGCTGCCTTGCCGGGCATCGACCCGAAGAATCCCATCGAGAGCATGGCCGGGGTCTACACCGGCATCTTCCACAATCGCTCCGACGCCTGGAAGGAAGACCATCTGGTGAACACGTTCGCGGATTTTGGGGTGGACGGCGTGATCTACCACGAAGGGCGCACCACCCCATCGCAAAGCAATGTGCGCTACGGGCTGGAAGTCCGCCTGGGCCGGCGCACGGGACTGAAAGCTCTGGTCATCGAAGGTGATACCCATGACCTGCGTCTGTTCTCCATGAACCAGGTGATGCACAAGCTGCGCGACTTCATCGAAATCCAGGAATTGGCCGCCGGTGCCGAGGAATCGAAAGCGAACGGATAGGAGAACCCATGGCAGAGCCGAAATTCAGCGCAGGCATCGACGTGGGCACCGAGTGCATAAAAGTGGTGGTAATCAACGACCAGGGTGTCATGCTCGGCAATTCCATCGTGGCCCGGCGGGGCTACTTCCAGGATCGGGTGATCGAAGCATTTCCCATTGCCCTGGAAGATGCCCAGGTCGCCGCCGAAGACTTGACGGGCATTTGCGCCACGGGATTTGCCGAAAACTGCGTGCCCATGGCGACGACCTTTCTGGGTGATTCCGCCTGTCACGCCTTGGGCGCATTTCATTACCAAAAACAGGCCATATGCGTCATCGATATCGGCGGACGCGACCCCAAGGCTATCGAGGTCAACGAACAGGGCCGGCCCACCGGCATCCAGACCTTGCGGCGTTGCGCCGCGGGCATCGGCACTTTTTTGATCTTCGCCGCCCGCCACCTCGATGTGCACCCGAGTCACCTGCAGGAGATGGCCACCCGCACCAATGAACCATGTGACGTGGGCAGCTATTGCAGCATGTTCTCGGGCCAGGACATCCTGGAAAAACTGCGCGAGGGTGTGTCGCGAGAATCGGTGGCCCTCGGCTGCATCAACTCAATCGCTGACCGTGTTGTCGAGATCGGCCGCTTTGACGGGCCGATTTTTGTGACCGGCGGCGTGGCCGAATACTTCCCCGGGGTGTTGTCGGCCATCGCGACCAAGACCGGCAATCACGTCGAAGCCATCCCTCAGCCCATCCTGACCGGGGCCCTGGGAGCCGCACTCTGGGTTTTCCAGGAAAAAAGCATTCCCCTGTGCCAGCAAGGAGAGAACTGATGAGTAACCATGAAGTCACACGTTGGGTCATGACCGCCCAAGGTCTCCCCTGTGAATCCCGGATTGAACCCCTGGACACCCCACCTTCCGGTGAAGTGATCGTCGAAGTCGCTGGCTGCGGCGTCTGTCACACCGATATCTCCTTCCTGCATATGGGTGTTCCCACCCGAGCGCCCCTGCCTTTGGCTCTGGGTCACGAGATCAGCGGCAAGGTCGTGAAAATGGGTGACCGCGTGGACGAATCCCTTCTCGGCCGGGCCGTGCTCGTTCCCGCGGTCATGCCCTGCGGCCAATGCGAACTGTGCCAGAGCGGTCACCGGCGCATCTGCCGCGCCCAGGTCATGCCCGGCAACGACCGTCACGGCGGGTTTGCCTCGCACGTGACCGTTCCCGCCCGGTACGTGTGTCCGGTGCCCGCAGGGGTGCTGGCCAAACACGAATTGTGGGAACTGTCGGTGGTGGCCGACGCCATTACCACCCCCTTCCAGGCCGTTCGCAGTTCGGGACTGGGACGCGGCGACCTGGCCGTGTGCATCGGGGCCGGCGGCATAGGAATCCACGGGGTTCAGATCGCCGCGGCGGTCGGCGCCAAGGTCATCGCCCTGGACATCGATGACGACAAGCTGGCCGTGGCCCGCGAATACGGAGCCGACGCGGTGATCAACACCAGGGAACTGGGATTCAAGGAGATCAAGGGGCAGGTCAAGGCAGCGGCCAAAGAATTGGGCGCGCCGCGGGTGAGGTGGCGCATCTTCGAGACTTCAGGCACCAAGCCGGGGCAGGAAACCGCCTACGGCCTGTTGAACCACGGGGCGCACCTGGCGATCGTGGGTTTCACATTGGCCAAGTCGGAGCTGCGGCTGAGCAACCTGATGGCGTTCGACGCCACCGCCCAGGGAAACTGGGGGTGTGACGCGGCCTTGTATCCTGAAGTTTTGGAGTGGATCGGGGACGGACGGATCCAGGTTTCGCCGTTCGTGGAGAAGTTTGCCTTGGGAGACATCAACTCGGTGCTGGACGCGGCCCACGCGGGAACCCTGAAACGGCGGGGAGTTTTGGTGCCTTGAGGTACCCTAAATTTACGCGTTCAACCCAATGACCAGGATCGTGGCCAGCAGAATGGCCAGAATTCCGTACCGAGGGCGGCCGTACCAGGCCGCCTTCTTTTTATTTGTCGGAGGCGAAGAAAAAAACAAGGCGACAAATGGTGGCAGGGCAAGCTCCAGATAGCTAAGGGGCTCGGGCAAAACCCGTTTGGAAAAATAGGCCAACACTATGATGCTTAACCCTGTTGCCAGAGCGATCTGGATTCGGGGGTTGATACTGAATTTTTTGATTTCCCTCATTCATCAAAACTATCGGGCCAATGAAATCCTGTCAATCCCGGCGCAAAAAACGCCCCCCGGGGGGCGTTTTGCGCAGTGAAGTTTTATATCGATGCGTACAAATCCGCCGGCGGGTTTTCCTGCATTGATATCCAATATCCCAGCGGGTCTGGAACCGTCGCACAGCACGTCGATCTTGCCGGACACAACTTCAGAGACACAACCCAGGTTAACCCGGAATTGGCCCGATCCCCCGCCGATCCAGCACCGCCACCAGGAAAAACGTCGCCAGGCTGACCCCCCACAAAAAATACACGGGATGCGGCACCATCCTCCAATCCGCCGGCGCAACCAACCACACCACAAGCGCCAGCTTCGTCATCCCCAGGGTCCAAACAGCCGACCCTCGACGACACCACTGCGGCGCCAGCATGGTCATCAAAACGATCAGGGTATAGCTGGTGGTCAGCGTCAGGGCCACCAGCAGCATCTTCAGGATCCCCGTCACCGTCAGCGCCAGGGCGAACGTCACCAGGCTGATGACCGCTACCGTCACCCGGCAAACCCACTGGT
>CBDTUS010000224.1:0-5714 GCA_965363725.1 uncultured bacterium
CAGGTCACAAAATTTCAAGGCGTTACGTGGTTGATTGGAATTTGATTGAATACGTGGATTGGGCCTGAAGGTTGCCTTGGGGTTGATTCCCATGCCATGGGCGATTGGCACGCCGAACCTGTGGCGCAAGGGGGCCTTACCTGGGGGATTTTCGGTCTGCCCATTTAGCGTGTCGAAAAACTGCGGCCTGGCCTGGCTCGAGTAGCAGTCCTCAATACCCCAACTGCTTGTCCACCACGTTGAGGAGTGGCTCCCCGACGCCGAACCGGCGGATGTTCTCCTGGAAAACAACCCAACGTCGTTCCTCGGTCAGTTCGGCATGACTGGACACGTGGGGGGTGATCAGCACCTTGTCGCATTTCCACAGGGGGTGGTCCGAGGGCAGGGGCTCCGGTTCGGTCACGTCCAGGCCGGCCCCGGCCAGTTGTCCGGAGTCCAACGCGGCCAGCAGGTCGTCGGTGACCACGATTCGGCCACGCCCAACATTGAGGAAATAGGCGCCGGACTTCATCAGGGCGAATTTTCCGGCGTCGAACAGATCGGTGGTCTCTTCGGTCAAGGGCAGGGCCACGGCCACCACGTCGGCTTGAGGCAGAAAGCGATCCAGGTCCGCGGCCGTGCCCAGTTCATCGCAATAGTCCGGCGCGGGACGAGCGGTGCGCACGGTGGCCAGGACCTTCATGTCGAATCCCTTGGCACGGCGGGCAATCTGGCTGCCGATTCCGCCCATACCCACTACCAGCATGGTGCGGCCCGAAAGTGTATTCATGCCCGTACCGGCCCTGCGGTCCCACTCGGCCTTGTCCTGGGCCTTTCGGAACGCAGCGAGGTCACGGGTCATCGACAGCAACATGGCAAAGACATGCTCGGCGATGGCCGGCCCGTGCACACCCTTCATGTTGGTCAGGACGATGCGATCGTTGTCCCTCAGCCCCTCCCGCTCCAGGTATCTGGTCACCCCCGCGCTCCAGGACTGGACCCAGCGCAGGTCATGGGCGGCGGCCAGGAAGGCGTCGGTCAACAGGTGGGCATCCGCCCCCTGGATCCGACCGGCCTGGGCCAGGGCCTCTTCTTCGCTCAAGTCCACCAGGAATTCTACGTTGGGGGCGGCCTCGGCCAGAGCCGCCTGTTCCTCTTCGCTCAGTCGGCCGACCAGATAGACCAGGGGCCGGGTCCCGCTCTGGGTGTCCAGGGCGACCACCTGGCTCTCCGTGGAGCCGGCCAGGTCCTGACCGAAGCCGGGGTGGGCGGTCAGGGCACCCAGGGTAATCATGGCGAGGGTCAGGATTCTGGTCGACATGGACAAATCCTTTCGCGAGGAGGCGAACAACGCGCCGGGGGAAAAAGGAAAACATTCCCAACAATAGACACGCCATGGGAATTGCGCTTCCGACCTGGGCAGAACAATTGGGGATTTAGGAAGGGTTAGGCAGAATGCCCCCCGGGGGGCAGAATTATGTTAAGTAAAGGCGGGAATTACGAATTATTTTGGGGATGAAGACCAGGATTTCGACTTTTGTCATCAGGCATCCCGACTAATCCCAATAAAAACGGCCCCGGGAGTCGCTCTCCCGGGGCCGAATTTTTGGAATCGCCGATGATCAGCGGCGGTAAAGGGACTTCACGCTGCCCCAGCTGACCGTTTCGGTGCCCACCACATCTCCGGAATATTCCACGATCATGGGCTTGGGATTCAGGCTGTGGTGGTCGTTCCACATCCCGGCGCCCAGTTGACTGAACTGCAGGTACATCTCGCCCCACAACTCATCGTAGTCGTTGGGTTCTCCGGGAGCCCAGTTGGTCCATTCCCAGGGTTCCTCGGTGACCCAGTGCCAGTTTTCCAGGGGATCGCTTTCGGAGCTGTTCTGGTAGCCGCCGATCCAGGGGTCGCCCTCGGGAGCAGGAGCGTCGCCGCCCAGAATCTCGTAGTAGACGAAGTCGTTTTCTCCCGGGGTGGTCAGGGTCACGAGATACCCGGGTTCATTTTGCCAAAGGAGGTTTTCAGCCACGATGTGGGCCTCTTCCCAGGTGACCAGTTCGGGCAGGTATTCGTACCAATGGCCGTTGCCTTCCCACTGCACGGGGTCGGCGGCGACCAGCTGTGGGATAGCCAGGACGGCTATCAGGCTGATCAGATAACAACGCTTCATGGTCTATCCTTTCGGTGGATTTCCTGGCGCACTTTTTATCATTATATCACATAGTACGGTCAAGGAGTGGTTTCCCTCAATTTTGCCTCGATCCATTCCCCGACCTCGGTCCCGATTCCACTGGCCTGATGGCCGACAATTTCCAATCCACCGTGATGCCCATCGACAACTCCATTAGGCGTAATTATTATCTAAGTAGTGTTTTGTGAACCGGAGGAAGGACATCGTGGGATTGATGCGCACATGAGAAAAGCCCCGCCGTTGCTGGTTTTCATAGTTGGTGCTGTGACGCTACTCCTCGCCGCGGTGGCCATCTATGTATGGGTGACGATCCCCCCCACCCCCGATCCGGATGCGTTGCCGTCGCAAGTGCTCGACCCGCCGTCGGCCGCCTACCTGGACGCGGTCGAGGAGGGGCGCTCCATCGCCCGTGCGCTCGTCGCGGAGGAGAAGCTCCCGGGCCTGTCGCTGGCCGTGGCGGTAAATGGAGAGATCGTCTGGGCGGAAGGGTTCCGTTGGGCGGACCTGGAGAGCCAAACGCCGGTGACGCCCGCGACGCTGTTCCGCATCGGCGGCGTCTCCAAGACTCTCACCGCTGCCGCCGTCGGACTGCTGTCCGAACGCGCCCTCCTCGACCTCGACGCACCCGTCCAGCGCTACGTGCCGAGCTTCCCCGAGAAGGAATGGCCCATCAGCACGCGCCAGCTCATGGCCAACACTGCCGGCATCCGCCGCCACCCCGGCGAGGGGGCGGGTCTGCGGGGTACTAGCTGCGCGAACGACGCCGAGCGCCTGGCCGTCTTCGCTGACGATCCGTTGCGATTCCGTCCCGGCACGGAAGTTCTCTACTCGACCTACGGCTGGGTGCTGGTGGGTGCCGTGGTTGCCGCGGCGGCAAACGAGTCCTATCTCGATTTTGTGCAGCGCGAGATTCTCGCGCCGTTGGGCATGGATAGCACCGTGCCCGACATCGGCGGGCACATCAAAGCCGGCAGTGCCCACTTCTACTATCCCCGCTTGGCACTCAACCCACGCTACGGAGTACACGACGCGGCGTCAGTGGATATGTCCTGTATCCTTCCGGCCGCCGGTTTCCTGTCCACTCCATCGGATCTCGTGCGCTTCGGCTCCGCCATGATGGGTGACGCGTTGCTCGATCCGTCGACCATAGAGGAACTGCAAACACCAGTGCGGCTGCCATCGGGAGAATTCACCGAGCAGGCGCTTGGCTGGGCCGTGAGCAGCGTACCGATGGGCGCTGATGGAGCCGCCACGCGGATCGTGGGCCATGGCCTCGGAGACGCCGTACGGCGGGGCCCCCTGTCGGCGGTGAACGGAGGCGGGCACGCATTCGGTGGGACCACGTCACTGTTGACCGTTCCCGAGCACCGTATCGCCATTGCGGTGGCGACCAACGTGTCTGGTGCCGAAAACGTGTCGTTGCTCTCGGCCCGGCTCGCCGACGCCTTTATCCGCCATCTCCAAACGCGCTGATCGACCGAGGCCAAGGGAGGCTCATCCCATTTGCAAGAATTGGTAGCTGAAGCGCGGAGCCATTGCCCCTCCATTGGACAGGCAACCCACCATTCGAAATTTCGGGGGAAACAGCCAAGGCCGGTAACGGTATTGGCGGACATGTCTACTTGGTCAAACAGCCAGCTTCCCGCACTCCCGGTGACGGAAGCAGGATACGACATGGTCGTTGACCAGGCCCGTCGCCTGCATGTGGGCGTAAATGATGGTGCTGCCAACGAACTTGAACCCGCGTGATTTCAGATCCTTGCTCAAGGCATCCGATTCCGCAGTGGTGGCCGGCAGATCGGCCATGGTCCGCCAACGATTCTGCTTGGACCGTCCGTCCACGAAACGCCAGATGTAGTTGCCGAAGCCGTCGAATTCTTCCTGCACCTGCAAAAAGGCTCGGGCGTTGGTCACCGCCGCCTGGACCTTAAGCCGGTTGCGAACGATGCCCGGATCCAGCAGGATTTTCGCCAGCCGTTTCTCCGTGAATCGCGCCACTTTCTCCGGGTCGAAGTCGGCAAAGTTGCGGCGATATCCCTCACGCTTTTTCAGGATCGTCGACCAACTCAGGCCGGCCTGCGCTCCCTCCAGGATGAGGAACTCGAACTGGGTTCTGTCATCCCGGACGGGGACTCCCCACTCCTCGTCGTGATAGGAGACATAGAGTGGGTCCGTGCCACACCACTGGCAACGCTCGGGTTCTGATATCATGAATGACTTCCCTCCCTGTCCATTTCATTGCCCTACTTTGATTTTTCTCCCAATCCACGGCTGCCGGCCACCAAGAATCCGGCTGAAACCCTGAGGCAGATACCGCCTAACATCGCCACGGGCGAAAAGGTCATCGCACCGCCGGTCAAACCGCGAAGCAGCATGCCGACAGGGATCAGCATACTCAAGGCAGGCGACCAGGACGCGATCTTTCGCGAGCGGTCCGAGAGCATGACCTTGCCGATCAGCAGTGCAAAAATCAAGTTGTACATGGCGAACGGCTGGCCGTGGGTGTGCCCAGCCTTCAGGAACGATCGTGCCAACTCGATCTGGTAGAAGCCCTCTTTGTAAAGGTCGTTGAAGGTCGCGCCCAGCATGATCCCTCCCATGCTGGCCAGCACGATGCCCACGCCGACGACGATCAGATTGATTCTTCCGAATTGCGTTTTTTGCACTCCTCTTTTGTTATTTGACTGATCGGTCAAATTTAAATTTGTTCGAAAACATGTTCGATTCCCCGGTTGAATTAAACGGTAGGCACAGGGACTCCTCTTTCACATTCGAGATGTCGGAAAATGGCTGGCAAGTTCCCAGTAGATAATTGTCATATTTCCGAAATTTCGTATTGTGTGTTTGAAAAATTGGATCACGAATAAGCACGACGAGGGAAGATTCACCCTCCTGCCGCACTACCACATTCATCAACCGGCCCTGAACAAGACCTGTCGATGGAACCACCTCGAATAGGTCAACCAACTAATCCGCGAGGGAGAAAGCCGATGAAGAAGACATCGTTATTCTTGATGATCAGTTTGGTCATATCTTCGATTGCATGTGTCCAGGTGTGGGCAGAACAGGACATCGATCGTACGATTCTACCCATTCAGCCTCCAAAACATGAGGCCATCACAGAGCTGGACGCACGCAATGTAAAAGCTCCCGAACGCTTTGAGGTGAAAGCACCCGAAGGCGCGCCCAATATTGTGGTGGTGCTCATCGATGACATCGGATTCGGTGCCACTGAACCATTTGGAGGCGCCATTGCGACCCCAACCTTTGATCGGCTCGCTGACGCCGGGTTACGGTTCAATCAGTTTCATACGACCGCACTATGTTCCCCGACGCGAGCCTCGCTGCTTTCAGGCAGGAACCACCATGCGGTGAACGTGGGCTCTGTGATGGAAGTAGCTACCGGCTTTCCGGGAAATGCGGGCGAAAGACCGGACAACGCCAAGTACGTGGCCGAGACCCTGCGCCAGAACGGCTACAGCACGGCCGCGTTTGGGAAGTGGCATGAAACAGACCCCTGGGAGGTGTCGGTTTCGGGTCCAT
>CBDTUS010000225.1:0-5706 GCA_965363725.1 uncultured bacterium
CTTCGATCTCTGCAGTGTAGACCGGATTCATGACCAATACCAAGCGGATACCGAGGTCGGCCAGATTTTCCGGCGCGACGACCTGCTGGCCGGTCCCGGGCACGTACTGCCCGTGCTTCTGGGGATTGATGTCCACCGGCACGCCAATGGCGCCCGCATCGCCCATCAGGTTGAGGAAGGTCACGCCCTTGGAGCCCACGCCCCAGACAGCCACCCGGCCGCCTTCGGCCGCGATGTCCGCGAACCGACCGCGCCACTGGTCGAGCAGCCCGGCCATCTGGTCGCCCAGACCCGCGGCCATGCCGGCGAGCTCCGCCGCAGCGGGCACGGGAGAAATATCCGGGACCGCCGAACCCGTCCTGCCCGGTTTCGCCTCGAGACAGAGAAACTGCCCGGAGAAGGTTTCCCAGGTGCGGCTCACGGAGTATCCCGCCCGCTGGAAGCAGGCGCTCAGGCTGGTCCCGCAGAAATAGCTGACGTGCTCGTAGATGAAATCCCAGACCCCGCCGTCGCGCAGGCTGTACAGGGAATTGGGCACCTCGAAGAAGACTGCCGGGACCGAGCCGGCCGGAACAGCGCGGCGGACCATTTCCAGGAACGCCACGGGCTCGTCGATGTGTTCGAGGGCGTGGCGACAGCAGACCAGGTCGACCGCCCGCCCCAGGGGCCGCGCCCCGAAATACTCGGGTTCGATGGTGATCCCGCTGCCGATCTGCTCGCCCCGGAAACTGGGATCGAAGCCGGTGCCCGTGCAGCCGGGTTGGTCGCAGACCAGCTTGAGAAAGTCCCCCTGGCCGCAGGCGATTTCCACCACGTGGGCCTCGGCGAGCTGGTGACGGCCCCGCAGATCCGCGGCCAGTTCCTCGGCGTAGGCCTGGAAGCGGGGGGAAAAATGTAGGGAGTTCTCGTACCCCTCGGCGTAGCGCACCAGCTCCGGGTCAAAGGCGAGGTTAAATACGTGGCCGCAGGTGCGGCAAATGCCCAAGTCCAGGTCGCCGCGCGGCGCGGCCACTGCCTCTTCGGGGGTGGGCAGCAGCACGTTGCAGAATACCGGCACCTGGGGCAGGTGCAGAAATCGTTCGACGGCGTCGGACCCGCAGGCCAGGCACGCCGGTGTGTTTCCGTGGGCACCCATCAGTTTTTCACCCCGTCGTCGACCGCGAGGATTTCGGGATTGAGCCCCCGCTGGGCGATATCCGCGGCGATCTCCTGGCGGTAAATGGGGTTCATCACGATCACCACGTCCGGCTTCAATTCGACCAGGTCGTCGGGACCGAAGATCCGGTGGCCGGTGCCGGGCATGAAATAACCCTGGCGATGGGGGTTGATGTCCACCGCACCGGCGATCCCCTCATCCAGGCCCAGGGTGGTCAAAAACGACACGCCCTTGGAGCCCGAGCCCCAGATCACCGCCGTCTTGCCGTCGGCCTTCCAGGTGTCAAGCCGGCTGCGCCAGAAATCCAGCTGATTCGCGAACAGGGCGGGAAAACCCTTCACCCATCGCGACAGATCTTCCAGCTGCCCGGGCCCGACCAGCTCGCTCTGGCCCGTGTCTGCGGTGCCGGCGGCGATGGTCAGGTACTGGCCGTCGTACTCGCTGCCCACGGCGGTGGGGAAAAAGCCCGCCGCCCGGAACAGGCTGTCCAAAGAATGAGGACTGAAGTAGGAACAGTGTTCATAGTAGACGTCCTCGAAGGAGCAGTCCTCGAGGATGCGCGTTGCGTCCGGGATCATGAAGAAGATCTCGGCGGGGCGGTCGCCCTGGGCCAAGCGGACCATCGTCACGAATTCGCGGGTCTCGGGAATATGCTCCAGCGTCATCTTGCAGCAGACGAAATCCGCGTCCGTGTCGGTGCACTTCTCGGTGTAGAAATCGGCCACGAAGCGCACGTTCTCCCCCGGGGCCGGCGCGTGGCGGTCGGCGCGGTAACCGGGATCATAACCCACCCCCCGATTCTTCCCCTGGGCGCAGAGCATCAGCAGGAACTCCCCCTTGCCGCAGCCGATCTCCAGGATCTCACGATCCTCCAGGCCGAACTGGGCAATGAGGCGGTCCGCGAGGTCCTGATGGAATCTCTGGAAGGTCGGAGAGAAACCCTGGGTCTCCTCGTAGCGACCGGAATATTCCGTCAGGACGGGGTCGAAGGCGGTGTTGCCCACGAAACCGCAGACGTCGCAGAACCCCAGAGCGATATCGCCGGTGGGATACTCCATGGCTTCTTCGCGCGACGCGAGCAGGATGCAGCTGTTGGTGGGCACGCCCTGGGCGGTATGAAAAATCTCCATCGTGCCCTCGTGACAGTTGGGGCAGACGATGGCGCCTTTGTTTTCACTCACGAAATTCTTCCTTCTGGTCAAACGATGCGTGGTTCCGGCACCGGGATGATGAACTTGCCGCCCTTGTCGCGGTACTCCTGTTCCTGCGCGAGGATCTCGGTTTCCAGGTTCCAGGGCAGCAGCAGCACGTAGTCGGGGTGATCGGCGGCGATCTTCTCCGCCGCCACGATGGGCACGTGCACCCCGGGCATGTAGCGCCCCTGCTTGTGTATATTTTTATCGGCCACGAAGTCCAGCAGGTCGGGGCCGATGCCCACGTAGTTGATCATCGTGCTGCCCTTGGCCGCCGCGCCGTAGGCGGCGATGTGTTTGCCCTGACCTTTGAGGTCACGCAGCATGGTGATAAGGTTCTCCTTGAGGTTCTCCACCCTCTGCGAGAACTGTCGGTAGAAGTCGATGCGGTCCAGCCCCAGTTCCTTCTCCTCGGCTAGTAGCCGGGTCACGCTTTCCAGCGGCTGCTCGGTCTTTTCGATGAACAGGCGCAGCGAACCACCATGGATGGGCAGGCGCCACACGTCGTTCAGGAAAAGGCCGTGCCGGCGCAGCAGATGGTCGACCGCCGTCACCGAGAAGTAGCACAGGTGTTCGTGGTAGATGGTGTCGAACTCGCAGTGGTCGATCAGGTCCCTGACGTAGGGAAACTCGATGACCGCCATCCCTGCGGGCTTGAGCAGCGCCGCGATCCCGGCCACGAAACCGTTGGTGTCGGCCACGTGGGCCAGCACGTTGTTGCCGTGGATGATGTCGGCCTGCTTGCCTTCGGCGGCCAGTTTTTCCGCCACGGTGAGGCCGAAGAACTCGGCCAGGCTCGGCACACCGATCTTCTCGGCGGCTTCGCAAAGCGCCGGCACCGGGTCGATGCCCAGCACGGGAATCCCGTGGTCGACGTAGTTCTTCAGCAGGTAGCCGTCGTTGCTGGCCAGCTCGATCACGAAGGAATCGGGCCCCAGGTTCCGCCGTTTGATGAGTTCCTTGACGTTCTTTTTCGAATGGTCGAGAAGGTAGTTCGAGAAGGAAGAAAAATACGGGTAGTCCTCGTCGAACAGGACCTCCGGATCCACCGTCTCGAGGATCTGCATCAGCGAACACTCGGGGCAGAACACCACTTCCAGCGGGAAGGTGGGTTCGTGTTCCTTGAGCTGGGCCTCGTAAAGCATGCGGTCCGCCAGGGCGGTGGTGCCCAGGTCGAGCACCGTCTCGAGGTGATCGTGGCCGCACGAGCGGCAGGTGTTGGCAGGGTGCACCATGGGTCTATTTCTCCGCCGGGGTTTTGGTCCAACGCAAGGTGGCGTCGAGCCGGCCATTGTCCAGCAACTGCTTCACGTGGCCGATGCGCTTGAAACGTGGGCCTTCGAAATCCTCCAGGGTCAAGCCCACCCTCTGGTAGGCCTCGAGCAGCTGCTCCACGCCCCGGCGAACGGTCCACTGGGGCTTGAATCCGTGCACGGTTCGCGACAGGAGGTTGCAGTCCACTCGGTAGCAGCGCTTGTCGGGTTCGGCGTCTTCGGCGAAACCGATCTCGCAGTTGGGCACCACGTCGTGCACGATCTCGGCCACTTCGCGGATCTGGTAGTTCTCGCTGGTGGTCCCGATGTTGAAGGCCATGTTGTGGACGATCTCACGGTCGGCCTCGAGGATGGACTGATAGGCCCGCGCGATGTCCTCCACGTGAACCAGCGGCCGCCACGGCGAGCCGTCGCTCTTGAGGTGGACCTCGCCGGTGGTGAAGGCCCATGCCGTGAGGTTGTTGACCACCAGGTCGAAGCGGATGCGTGGCGACATGCCGAAGGCCGTCGAGGCACGCAGGAAGGTCGGGCTGAAGTCGTCGTCCGCCATGGGCGCCACGTCCCTTTCCACCTCCACCTTGGAAACTCCGTAGGGCGTGACGGGATTGAACTTGGCGGTTTCGTCGAGGAAGTCCTGGCCGCCCCCCCCGTAGGTGCTGCAGCTGCTGGCGAACAGGAAGCGCGACACGCCGGCTTCCTTGGCCAGGCGGGCGATGCGCACCGAACCCTGGTGATTGATGTCCTCGGTCAGGCTGGGGTTGTAGTCACCCAACGGATCGTTGGACAGGCCGGCCAGGTGAATGATGGCGTCGAAACCCCTGACGTTCTCGATCTCCACGTCCCGCACGTCGCCGATCAGTTCGGGAATGTCGACCACTTCACCGTCGAAGGTGCAGGCGCGGAACAGATCGCTGTCCAGGCCCGAGACCTCATGATCCCTGGCCAACAGCAGAGGCACCAGAACACTCCCGATATATCCCTTGTGGCCGGTTACCAGTACTTTCATTTCCATTCACCTTAGTTTTTGGGCCAGGGCCCGCCGCCGTTTCAGTCCCAGCACTTCCAGGGGGCGTGGCCGCCCTCCCACAAACTCTGCAGAATATGTTTTTCCCTCAGCGTGTCCATGCACTGCCAGAAGGATTGGTGCTTGTAGGCCATGAGCTGGCCGTCGTTGGCCAGGCCCTCCATGGGGGCCTGTTCGAACATCACCGGGTCACCCTCGATGTAGTCGAGTACCTTGGGCTCCAGCACGAAAAAGGCCCCGTTGATCCAGCCCTCGGCGGTCTGGGGTTTTTCGGTGAAGCACTTGACCTGATCGCCCTCGAACTCGATGTGGCCGTACCTGGCCGGCGGGCGAGCGGCAGTCAGAGTGGCCAGCTTGCCGTGACCCTTGTGGAAATCGTAAAGATCCCGGATGTTCACGTCACTGAGCCCGTCGCCCCAGGTCAGCATGAAGGTGCCATCCCCCAGCCAGGGTGCGAGCCGTTTGATCCGACCCCCGGTGCCGGTCTGCATGCCGGTCTCCACCAGGTGGACGGTCCAGTCGGGCCGATGGTCCTCGTAGGTCAATACGTCGCCGGTATTGGTCTTGACGGTCATGTGCCCCTCGAGGCTTCCGTAATCCCGCATCCAGCGCTTGATGTATTCGCCCTTGTAGCCCAGGGCGATCACGAATTCGTTGAAACCGTAATGCGCGTAGAGCTTCATGATGTGCCAGAGGATCGGGCGGTCGCCGATCTCGACCATCGGTTTGGGCCGGACCTCCGTCTCTTCGGCGAGGCGGGTGCCCATGCCACCGGCGAGGATGGCGACGACGGGGTTCTTGGCCATTATTGATCCTTTCGACCCAATGCGAGGCGATTTTTTGGCTGTTTGGGCGGGGTCAATTTACAAGTTAATTGGGCACACTGCCCCGGTTCAGAAGGAATCGCCCCTGGATTTCTTCTAAACAGTCGCCAATCTCCCACCCAAGCGCTATTTACACCTGCCCTAGTTCCCCAAAGACCCACTTTGCAGATGCATTTTAATCCAGGAACTTTGTAAGCGCCATTATAATACGGATAAAGAATTGTCGGCAATCTTT
>CBDTUS010000226.1:0-5639 GCA_965363725.1 uncultured bacterium
GCGCCTGCTTTACACGCAGGAAGTCACAGGTTCGAGTCCTGTTTCGCCCACCATTTCTCCATGATTAGGTGCTTTTTGTTAAAAAAACCTGTTTTCCGTTGATATGGGGGACATGGCACCATTTTTCGCACCGAATTTGAAGATTCCCCTTTTTTATCCAAATTTTCCGCAGAAGAACAAAAATAATGGGTTGCATTGGGTATATGCATATGGTACTGTAATCATGTCAAGTGATGGACATGTGAGTGGGAAGGAGAGCTCAACGCAGTTGTCAATGTGTCCGCTTGGGTTAGCCACCCTCGCTAGAATGTGCCTTTTTTGGAGGTGTCCTAATGGTTCTTAGGAAACTCATGGGTATTTTTGCAATTACCCTGATTGTTGGTGCCGCTTCGCTCGCTATGGCGGGTGTTCCGGACGTGACGCAGTGCTCGGCCTCTCGGGCCTATAGCGGTCCCGAGCGTACGGTCCTGTTCAATGTTCCTGACGGCAATGGTAATGCGTTCACCGAAGCCGTGAAGGTTGGCGGCGGCGTGGCTGATGCCACGATCACTGTCATCGTTCGTGATGGCGCTGGTGTTCCTGTTGTGAACTTCCCGTTCGAAGATACGTGGATCGAGTCCGTCGATGGCGGCATGGTTGCTTGCACTGGTGGTGCCACATCTAATGCTAGCACCGATGTCGACGGCATGACTGAGTTCCAGAATCCGCTGCGGGCGGGCGGTGCCAGCTTGGCTGACACCCGTATCATCATCAACAACAATGCCATGGCCAACACCCTTCCGATCAGCTACAACAGTAGCGATCTGGATGGTAGCGGCGCGGTCAACCTGACCGACGTCCAGCTTTTTGCCGGCGATTTCTTCGATGTGAGCTACATGTTCCGGTCTGACCTGTTCTTCGACAACGTCGTGAACCTGTCCGATCTGCCCCTGTTGGCTGCGACCATTGGAGCTGCTTGCCCCTAGGAATTCCGCTTCATGCCTGGTCTGACCTGGTGTGAAAGGAATTTTTAAAGGTGTAACAACATTGGTGGCCCTGCTGATGCAGGTGGCAGGGCCACAATATTCTCGCCCATTTGTTACGGCGAACTTCAGGAATACCTGCTCAACTTAACAGGAGATACAACATGAAGAAGTTGGTAGTTCTGTTGCTGGCCAGTCTGGTAGCAAGCTCGGCTTTCGCCGTAGTCGACCCCGATCCCAACAGCTTGGGGATCTACTTCGATACGGATGCCGAAAACAATTGCATGACCACTGGCGCCAGTATCCCGTTCTTCACCTATCTGATTCTGGCTAACACCACTGCCCCGGCCATCAATGCCTACGAGTTGGGCATGACGGTCGAGGTCCCGGCTGGTATGGAGGCGATGGTTTTCCGTCTGGCCTCCTCCATCGCCAATGGCGTTGTCAGCGGCGTCGATGTTGGTGTCAATGATGCTCTGGGCGGCGATTACATCGTCGGTCTGGCTGCTCCGTTGCCGGCTTCCGAAGCCATCGTGCTGCACTCGTGGCAGTACATGGTTCTGGCTGTGTTCCCGGTGCAGATGTACATTGGCTCCTCTTCGGTTCCTTCCATCGAAGGTGACTACCCCGTCGTCCAGAACGCCGAGGGTTCCATCCTGATGCAGACCGGTCTGTCGACCGGCGGCCCGGATATTCCGGTTGCCACCGTCAATGACGAATGTGTCGTGGGTACGGAAGATGTCAGCTTTGGTAGCGTGAAGAGCCTGTTCCGGTAGATACCGGTACAATTTGCGGTTTCGGCCGCAGGGCTTAGGTCCAACTTAGGTCCAAATCCCCGGGTGGTATTCCACCCGGGTTTTTTTTGCCTGCCAGCGCGGGGAAGATGGACTGGCAGGACAATCCCTCAAATCAGACCCTCTTTCAGGCCCCATCGACGCCAGATACCCATATGGGATAACCCTTGACAGGTATCCCAGATCCCCGGATATTCACATGGGTTCCACTCAGGGAGCCGACTAAGCATCAAAATGCATCAAAATGCATCAAAATGCATTAAAATGCATCAAAATGGTATTCGGCTGAAGATTTCGGTTGAAAAAATTCGTCCGCAGCCGAAAAGAGTGCTTGTCGGGCTGAGTGAGACTCAGTATCTTTTGCTTGTTGTCGCTGCAAGCGGTTCCTGTTTCTGGCCCAAGTCGGGTTCCGGGCTGAAGGATCATTGCTCTGGCCGGTTCCCGGATTTTGCAGGATCGCCAAATGTCCCAGGGCTGAAAAATGGATTTTCCAAGAAAGGGGAATCGAGAAATGAAAAAGTTGCTTTTTGCTGTGTCGGCTCTCGCCGCGCTTTCCCTGCTGGCCCCCAGCACCGGTTTTGCTCAGATTCACGACTATGACAATCAGGTCGGTCTCTTCCTGGCTGCTGATGGTACGGGCGGAACCAACTCCAACGACATCGGTGTTCCGGTGTTCGTGTACCTGGTTCTGTTGCGCCCCGTTGATGAAATGAACGGCGACGCTCCCTACCCTGATATCAACGCTTTCGAGTGCATGCTGAACTTCAGCGGCGGTGCCCTGTTCAAGCTGGGTGACGCGTATCCTCCCACGGGAATCAACGTGGGCGACAACACCGACATCAACCAGGGCTTCCTGGAATACATCGTGGGTATAGGCACCTCGGTGCCCGTGACCGACGGCTCCGTCACCCTGATCACCTTCCAGTTCATGGCGACCACGCCGGCGGAAACTCTCATCAATCTGACGCAGACTTCGCGTCCCGGCATCCCCGGTGAGATGGCCTTCCAGTCCATCTCCGGAGAATTGCGGGTCATGTACAGCGCTGCCAATGACGTTCCCGATGACCCTGTCTTCTCCTTCAACGGTGGAACCGTTGCCGTGGAGGACGCGTCCTTCGGTTCGGTCAAGGCCCTGTTCCGGTAGTCCGACTGCCTGACGGAGCCGGATTTGATCCGGTGTCGTGATCATCGAAAGGGGCGGGGATACCCGCCCCTTTCGTGTGCCCAAGGGTCAAGTCCCTGGAAATGACAGGCAAGTCATTGACCCTGTTCCCATTCGATCATATACTGATGATACGCCCAACCGGGCTATGCCTGCCCCTGATCGATAATTCCGCCACTTCTGTCCGGGAGACCAGAATGGGTCGTTCTGTGTACCGTTTAACCACCAAGGCCGCGGCTCCTTCAGCCAAGCGGCCGGTCCCCTTCCGCAGGACAGCGGCCCTGCTGTGCCTGGTTCTTTGGTCCGGGCTTTGTTCCGCGGCCGCCGTGGGGGCCGTCAAGCTGGAATCGAGCACCCCTGATGCGGTGAGCTTTTCCCTGGAGCTGCCCGCACCGGTCTGGACCGCCCGCACGGTGGGCGATCCGGCACTGACCCTTTACGACGTCAGCCTCGCGGGATTCGTGCCCTCTGGAGAACCGGGCCAGCCCCGGCTGCCCCGCACCGGCGGGTGGATTCTGGTCCCTCCTGGCACTCGGCCCCAGTTGAAGACTGTAGGTGAAAGCTGGGACGCCGCGGGTGGCCGGCCCCTGATGGTGGAATCGGTACCTGTCATCATTCGGGGCGCCGAAACCTGGGAAAATTCGGCTTCCGAGATTTTGGTTCTGCCAGGCCAGGAACCGCCCGTCGATGCAGATATTCCCCCTGCCGCCCTGGAGTCCCTGAAAGCACGTGGCCGGGCCTCCGGAGCCAGCGCGGTCACCCTGGGCGACGTGGTCTGGTGGCGCGGCCGCCGCATCGTCTCCTACCAAGTAGTTCCTGTGAGGCATGACGGTTCAGGCCGGGCGAACCAGGTCCTGAAGTCGGGATCATGGGAAATTCGATTCGTGCCCGATGCCGCTGCGGGCCGGGAAATTTCCAGGTCACACGTCCGCAAATCCTCCACCGGGGGCGACGACCGGTTCGGCGGAATTTTCCTGAATCGTGAAATGCTGAATCAGCTTCCTGCCGAAGCGGCCTGGCAGGGTGTCGATTTTTCTGCCCTGACCGATCCGGACAAAGCCGGTCTGGCTGATAAGCAAGCCGGCAAAGCGGGAGCACTTTTGGGGCCTGAGACCCGTTTCCCGGTGCTCAAGACCGGGCCGCTGCGGGTCTCCTACAATCATCTGCGGACCTATAATCTGCTGCCCGATGTCGTGATCCGCGAGGACCAGGTCCGGTTGTACCAACGACGGTATCTCGCCGACCTGGATGACGGCTCGGGAAACCCTCCCTATATCGAGATAGAGGTGCCCATCCACATGGTGGGCGAGGGGGATAATTTCGACGGCGACGATTTTTTCGTCGTGTACGGCCTGCGCCTGCGGGAAGACGTTTCGTACGAAGCGGATTTCGGCGGCGGGCTCGAAACCGTCCCCGGATGCGGCGACAACTGGGAGATGAACAATCCCGGCAACGTCTATTGGCTGGCGGCCAGCGAGCCCGAGGCGGGGCAGCCCTGGGCGCGGATGGCAACCATCACCCTGCCGCCCGCTTCGGGAACACCTTTGCCTGACTACCGTCGCAGCGACCACATCGAGGAACAGCTCGCTTTCCGGGAAAATCTCCCCACCGACGAGGCGGACCGGCTCTATTACAACAGCTACCGCGCCGTCGTGGCCAAGGCGGGCATCAATCCGCTGTGGTCGCCGGTGCCGACGGGGTCGGACGTGGAACTCCAGGTCGGCCTGACCGGGTGGAACCAGGTGTCTCGCCCGATTCGACTGGAACTGGTCACCGAGTCGACCCTGACCACGCATCTGGAGGACCTGGATTTTGCCACCATGGACGAGGAAACTCTGAGCTATACGCTTCCAGCCTCGGTCATCGACGGCCAGTATGCCGAGGTCCGGATGTTCCACCCCCGCATTCCCGATTTCGTCTATGTCTTCCTGAACTGGGTCAAGATCTCCTACGATGCCCGGTACCAGGCCACCGACAACCGCCTCGCCTTCCATGGCGGCGATGTCCTGGCGCCGCGACCCCTCGAGGTGACGGGCTTCGATTCGGCGGACCTTGGTCTGTTCGAGGTGACCGATCCCCGCAACCCGGTGTTTGTGCAGCTTGCCGGGACCAACATCACGACGAATGACAGTGTGACCTGGGCCCTGTCGGTCATGCCTGATCAGACCGGTGGCACCCGTCACTTCACCGCCCTGGGCGACTTCACCAATGTGGGTACGGTGGAATTCCCGCCTTTCCTGCCGACGGTGGTCGACAACCCGATCAACCCCACGGATTTGTCGGGCCTTTCGCCCGACATGATCGTCATCACCCATCCCGAATTCCGGTCGGCCCTGGAACGCTGGATCGAGCACCGAAAAAATCGTGCCGGGGGCAACCTGGAAGTCCACGTGGTGGAGGTGGATGATCTCTACAACTGGTATAGCGGCGGCCTGAAGGATCCCTGGGCACTCAAACGCTTTGCGACCCACGCCATCACCCGGTGGAACAGCTGGGCTTTGACGGTGGTGGGGGACGCCAACGAAAACGTCCTCGAGAAGGGAGTCCTGCCGACGGCCAGGTCCTGGTCGAAGGACTGGGTCCCCACGCACTATCACGTCCAGCGGGCTTTGGCCTTCTCTCCCGAACTGATGTCGTCCGACAAATGGTACGCCACGCTGGAGTCAGGGACGAACTACCCCGAAGACGATTTTCCCAGCGACGTGTACGGACCCTGGGAAA
>CBDTUS010000227.1:0-5636 GCA_965363725.1 uncultured bacterium
TGAGTTAAAATTCGACAATATTTTCCGCAAAAATCCTGGGTTCCCAATTTATCTGGGGAAGGCACCTTCCAGGAGCATCAGATCGCCGGCCATGTTTTCCGTACGGGCGAAAACAACCTCGTCACCGCCGGGCGAAAGGGCCAGCCCCGCGCTGACCAGCCCTGGTAGTTCGGCCAGAAATGACGACTCCCCCGCCCCCAGGTCGTGAAACATCAAAAAAGCGCTGTCCTGAACCCGCATGACCCAGGCGATCTTCCCCGGCGGGGCGCTTCCCCTGACATATCGCCAGTTCCGGCGGTCCTGATGGGCCAGGTCGGAAATGATCAGTTCCGGTTCCGCCGACGGTTCCCCTGCCTGCTGCCGCCAGAGACCGGGCAGACCGGGTCGGGTGAAAAACAATTCCTCCCCCGATGAGGATTCTTCGGCGGTCAGCCCCCCCTTGGCGGTCAGCCGAAGCCCCGGCCCCCCGGATAGGGGTTCCCGGAAAATCTGCCAACCCTCTCCCTTGTCGGCGCTGACCAGAAGGTGTTCGCCGTCGGCGCCCCAGGCGGTGAACAGGCGCTGGCCTTCAGTACCGGCAGCCACCTCGATCCGGTGGGGGTCCCCCCCGCGGGCCTGGACCACCATGATTTCGCTGCGGCCGTCCATCATCGCGTTGAAGGCGATCCGATCTCCCCGGGGCGACCATCGGGGGTTGCTGACCGCCGCCGCCTCCAGAAAAGTCAAACGCTGCAGTTCGGCCCCCTCCCGGTCTGCTACCCACAACTCCGGCCTGCCCGATCGGGCGGAGACAAACACCACCCGACCGCCGTCCGGGCTGAAATCCGCCTCGTACTCCCAGCGGGTCGATCGGATGAAAGGCCCCGTTTCCAGCTGCCAGGGATCCCTACCTGTGATCCTGATCCGCCAGAGATCCTGGTCGGCCCGCACCTCTTCGTAGACCAGGTCGCCCGTCCGGCGGGCAATGGTGGGATTCCAGGCAAAATCCCCGGGCGTGGGAACCCAGTGGGGCGGGCCGCCCCGAACGGGCACCCGCCACAGATCGAAACGGCCCGCCGGTGCTGCGGCGTAAACCAGCCAAGCGCCGTCCGGGCTCCAAGCCAGGCCCTGCAGAGCGGCCAGGCCCATGAGTACGGTTTCGGTCGGTCCCCCGGTCGCTGCGGCGGTGAACAATCCCGTCCGCCCGGTCTGATCCAGCCCGATCCAGGCCAGGGTTTTTCCCGAGGGAGAATAGCGGGGCTGGAAATCGCCCGCGGAATCGGGACGGTCCAGATCGACCGGGCGCACCGCAAAATCGCCGAGGGCCAGTTCGAACAGTCGGTGACTCCTGGATTTTTCATCCCACGCCGAAAAGACCAGCGTTTTTCCGTCGGGCGACCAATCCAGTCCCTCGACCCAGCCGGACACCTCGTGTAAGGGGCGAGCCGCACCGCCCAGGGAGGGCACGATGGAAATCACATTTCGGGGCTCGCCTCCCTGGACAAAAGCCACCGACTGTCCATCGGGCGACCAGGCGGGCCAGGCGGCCCAGCCTGTGTCATCGGTCAGGCGCAGGGTCGATTCGGAATTTCGCTGCTTGATGTAGATATCGATGTTCCCGGCCTCGGGACCGGCCCACGCGAAAGCCACCCGGGTGCCGTCGGGCGACAGCGCGGGATATTGCTCCCGGCCCGGATAACTGGTCACCGGTATGGCGGAAGGCGGGCCGCTGGAGACCGGGTCCGCAGAATCGTTGCGCAAAAGACGGGGCCCGAACATCGCCAGCAGCATCAGGGCTCCGGCAATGACCACGAAGCGCAGCACGGCCCGTCCGCTACCGGTCGCCCCGGGGGGAGGTTCAGCGGCAGCCGAACTCGCGGGCGCAGTAGGAACCTCCACAACCACCGGCCCCACTTCGACGATCAGCCGGTAGCCGTGGTGCCGGATGGTCTCGATGTATTGAGGTTTCCGCGCGCTGTCCCCGAATACCCGGCGTAGCTCCGACACGGCGCGGGTCAGGATCTCCTCTCCCACCACGGAGTCGCCCCACACCTCGTCGAGCAGGCGCTCCCGGGTCACCACCTGGCCCGGCTTTTCCGCCAGAACCAGTAATACGCGCATGACCCGCGGCTCGATCTGGACCTCACCGTCCGGTCCCGTGATCCGGTTCAGATCGGGAAGGACCAGCCACTGGTTCAGACGAAACTGAGGTGGAAAGTTGTCCTGTTGATTCATCCGCACGACCGATTGAATTTTGAGATCCCGGTGCCCCTGGCCCGATCAATATAGGGGAAGACCGGCGACCTGTTCATTCCTTTTCGGTCATCGGCCGCGGAACAGCCAGCACGGCCCAAATGGGGTAGTGGTCGCTGGCCAGGGTTTCGTCGGCGATACCCCGGGACCCCGGAGCGAAACCCTTGGTGAAGAAATGGTCCAGGACCGGCACCGAACCGGGGACCTTCTTGTACTTGTTGGCGATGGTCGGGCCCTCGGGCAATCGGACCGTGGCCAGCCGGAGCCGGCGCATGGTCTGCCGCAGCAAAGTCACGTCGTAGTCGGTGGCGGTGTTGAAATCCCCGCCGATTATCACCGGCCCTTCGAATTCCCCCAAGCTGTCACGCGCCGCCTCGGCCTGCTCCACCCTCTTGTACTGGTCCATGACCACGGTCGCGGTGTGGATGCTGACCGCCCTTACCTGTGTCCCACCCAGGTCGATGTCCGCCGCCACGGCGATACGGCGGTGACCCGTCAGCAGGGTTTCGTGGGGTAGGATGAGCACCTTCTCGTCGAGGATCGGCCACCTGGACAGGACCCCGTTGCCGAACAGCTTCTTGTGGTGCGGATGAACCGCGGCGGCGCCGTAGATGTGATGCAGCCCGAGTTCCTCGGCTAGGTACCGCACACCCTGTGGATCCATCTCCTGAACCAGGATGATGTCGGCTGTGGCCAGGTCGGGATTGGCCCTGATTTCGGTAAGGGCCTGCTCCACATTCTCGCCATACTGGATGTTCCAGGACACCACCCGCACGCTGTCACCGACCGCGGGGGAAGGCCGGTTGGCCGCACCCCGGTGAATGGTCACCTGCGAAGGAGCGTACCCGGTTTTCACACCGCAGCCGGTCAGTAGTGCCAGGCAAAGGAACGTCAGCGGGATCGCCGCCATCCTGGTCATGGGATCAAGTTTCAACATGGGTGGAACTCTACGATTCCTTTTCGTTTGCGACAACCCCCAGATGCCCTCATAGTCTGGAAAAATCAGGAGGTCCCGCCTTGAAAGCCGAATTTGCCGCCGCGGTCCTGGAAACCGGATTGACACCGGAAGCCTATCGCATCGTCATGGAAAAATCCGCCGCCCGGGATCCGGCCGATTTCGAGGGCCTGGAAGCCGAACGCGTGGCGTTCGCCAAGCTCAATCTGCACCGGACCGAACGCCTCCAGAGACACTGGCGGCCTTCGGAGGCCCTGGCTTCCTTGATGGGGCGCCTCGACCATCCGCAGCTCTGGATGGTCCTGACCGAGCCCTGGTGCGGCGACTCGGCGCAGTGCCTGCCCTGCCTGGAGATTCTCGCCGAAAGCAACCCGCTGGTGACCATCAGGATTCTGACCCGGGACGACCACCTCGACATCATGGACCGCTATCTGACCGGCGGCAAACGCAGCATTCCCATCCTGGTGGCCCTGGATCCCCAGGGAAACGAACTCTTCCGCTGGGGCCCGCGGCCCGCCGAGGCCCAGGCGGTCTTCGACCAGGCAGTCGCCGAAGGCCTGGACAAGCCGGCCAAGCTGGAAAGGCTCCACCTGTTCTACGGGCGCAATCGGGGCCGGGCGCTCGATGAGGAAATGATCGCTGTAATCACCAACCTCCTGGACGGCGCCTCATGAAGATATTCGAAGACAAGGACTGGCTGGCCGTCGCCAAACCCAGCGGGATGGCCACCCACGCCGGAGGGCCGGGCGAACTGGGCGCGACCGAATGGCTGGATCTCCACCTGGGTCTGAAGGCCCATGTAGTCTCCCGGCTCGACCGCGGCACCAGCGGGGTGCTCCTGTTGGCGCGCCATGCGGCGGCCGCCGCCAGGGCTCAGGAGATCCATGAATCGGGCCGGGCCGTCAAGGTCTACGAATTCTATTCGGCCTCCGATTCCCAGGGTG
Source organism: uncultured bacterium (assembly GCA_965363725.1). GTDB lineage: Bacteria > Krumholzibacteriota > Krumholzibacteriia > LZORAL124-64-63 > LZORAL124-64-63 > JAGLCY01. The sequence continues at coordinate 4,132 of CBDTUS010000227.1, forward strand.
GCGGCCCGGGCGAATCCTGGACCCGCAACGACCCCCTCGACGGCAAGCAGGCCGCCACCAGCTTCCAACGACTGGCAGCGACTCCCCGGGACGACCTTTTCCTGTACCGGGCCGAGATCACCCACGGCCGAAGGCACCAGATCCGCCGGCACGCGGCCGCCAGCGGAGTCCCGGTCCTCGGAGACGAGGAATACGGCGGGGCCCCCTTTGCCCGCCTGATGTTGCATTGCGCCGAAGTTCGGTGGCCGGAAATCGAAGAGCCTCTGCGGGCGGGAAATCCCGCCTCTTTCGAGGCGCTCGCTTCGGGCTTGGACCCGGGACTGGCCGTGTGCCGGGACCGGCGCGGTTCCTGGCCCCAGACCGTCTCCGACGCCTTCCGCATCGTCCACCGGGACGAAATTCCCGGCCTGCCCGCAGCGATCGAGATCTATGGCGGCTGGTTCAAAGCCATCTGGTTCGACGAAACCTCCGCCCCGGAAAAACGGGACCGGGTGCTGCTGCCCGTCCTCGAAGAGATCACCGACGCCTTCGGCCTGAAGGGTGGGGTCATCCGCACCCACCGGCGCAACCCGCATCAACGCACCCTGGTCACCGATACGCGGGTCCTCGGTGGAGAGCCGCCGGACGTTTTCACCGTCAGTGAACACGGATTGAAATATGAAATCAGCCTGACCCGTACCCAGCACACGGGGCTTTTCCTCGATCAGCGCGACACCCGCCGCCGTGTAGCCCTGACCGCGGCAGGCAGGCGGCTGGCCAATCTTTTCGCCTACACCTGTTCGTTTTCCGTGGCCGCGGTTGCGGCGGAGGCCGAGGTTGTTTTTTCGGTGGACACCGCCCGAGCTGGGCTGAACACCGGCAAGTCCAACTTCCAGAGGAATGGATTGGCGGAATCCGGGCGCGGAAAATTCATCCAGGAAGACGCGCGCAAATGGCTGAGCCGTCAGGAAAGGCGGCTCGACGAAAAACCGCAAGAGTTCCGGCCGCTGGACCTGGTGATCTGCGACCCGCCCGTGTTCGCTTCAACCAGGGACGGGGGAAAATTTTCACTCGAAGAAGAATGGCCCCGGTTGGCGAAACAGACCGGCAGGCTTCTGGGCACGGGCGGAGTGGCCGTTTTCGCCAACAACCACCGCACCGGGGATCACGCTTTCTACCGCCGCGCCCTGGAAGAGAATTTTCGCGAGGTCACGGACCTGCGGCCGCCGTTGGACTTTCCCGTCTTTCCCCGGCGGCCGCATCATGTCCGAACGTTCTGGTGCCTCAAATAGTCGGCTATTCGTGTTCCACCAGCCCCATTTCCAGGATGCTGGTCATCGGGTCATAGGTGGCGTCCAGCCGGACACGATAGGGCTCCAGCGAGGCGCGGATCTGATCCGGCAGGCCCTCCTCCCACAAAATGTGGAGAGATTCCCGATCCATCGCGGCCGCTTCGGCCGCCACGGCGGCACGCCAGGTGTCAAAATCCAGACCGTCCACATACCCGGCCTCGCCCAGGGCCTCGA
>CBDTUS010000228.1:0-5627 GCA_965363725.1 uncultured bacterium
CCGATCAAGGCCAGCACCGGAGCGCTGTTCCCTTCGGTCACGTCGATGCTGATGATCTCGTCGGTGGTCACGATGCCGTCGGTCACCGAGACGGTGGTCGGGAAGGTCCCGGGCCCCTGGTCCTCGGTGGGCGTCCAGGTGAACGCGCCGGTGGTCGGGTTGATGGCCATGCCGGCAGTGACGGAGGCGGGGTCAAGACTGAAGGTCAGGCCCTGAGCCGGAAAATCGCCGTCAGTGGCCGAGGCCGTGAAGGTCAGCTCTGCAAGTTCCGCGATGCTCTGGTCGCCGATGGCAGCCAGAACGGGAGCGATATTCACTTCGGTGACTTCGATGCTGATGAGTTCGTCGGTGGTCACGACGCCGTCGGTCACGGAGACGGTGGTCGGGTAGGTTCCGGGTCCCTGTACCTCGGTAGGCGTCCAGGTGAACGCGCCGGTGGTCGGGTTGATGGCCATGCCGGCAGTGACGGAGGCGGGGTCAAGACTGAAGGTCAGGCCCTGAGCCGGAAAATCGCCGTCAGTGGCCGAGGCCGTGAAGGTCAGCTCTGCAAGTTCCGCGATGCTCTGGTCGCCGATGAAGTTGAGCACCGGAGCCACGTTCACTTCGGTGACTTCGATGCTGATGTCTTCAAAGTCCGTCAGCGAACCGTCGGTCACGGTGATGGTGGCGGGGAAAGTGCCGGGCCCCTGCAGCTCGGAGGGCGTCCAGGTGAAATCCCCGGTGTTCGTATCGATCAACATGCCCGCGGCCAGGGCCGCGCCATCAAGGCTGAAGGTCAGGCCATCGGGTGGCAGATCTTCGTCCGTCGCTGAGGCGGTGAAGGCCAGTTGCACCAGTTCCGCAGTGCTCTGGTCGTCGATCAAACCGAGAACGGGGGCCTCATTCAAATCATTCAGATTGATTTCAATGGTGGCCGTACCCGATTTGGCCGTGTTGGGATCGTCGTCGAAAACTACCACCGTCAGGGAGAAGATCTCGGTGGTCTCGAAATCCAGGACTCCGGCATCGGCCACGGTGATGTCGCCGGAAACCGAATCGATGGCGAATCCGCCGAGGAGGTTGCCGGCCGTGATGGCGTAATCGAGGACGTCACCGGTGTCGATATCGCTGGCCAGGACGGTTCCAACAGAAGTACCGTTCGCACTGTTCTCGTCGAGACCGAAGGTGGCCGGATTGACGACCGGAGCGGTGTTGCAGATGTTATCGACGCTACCCGCAGTGGCGTCATGTGTGATGGTGCCATTCACGGAATCACGAAGGGTAGTCAGCCCATCCAGAGTCAGCTGGCTCGAAGCTTTGGTGGCACCCGGGGAGAGGGTGATGCTGATAAGGGGGCTGGAAGTCGAGGTGGTCCAGGCACAGCCCAACAGGGACGAGTCAACCACCAGCAGGCCGGTCCCTGCGTCATATGAGTAATCCAGGAATGGCGAACTGGAACAAGCGCCCTCGTAAGCTGAGCCCAGGGCGACGGAATCCACTACGAAAACGCCAGGATCCAACTGGACATAGAGAGAGAATCCCTGCAGATCGGTAACATCGGAGATCAGGACATCGACGGTCCCGGGCGCCCCGCAGTCAATCTCACTTGTCGACGGGTCGAAACTTAGAACAGGATTCTGAGCAGCAGCCGTTCCCGCTGTCACCAGCAGAAGTGAAACAGCAACCAGTGCGTGCAGAGCAGTTCTGCGGACCACCGATCGCCGGGACGATGAGATTGAAGTGATTGTCTGATCAGACATGAAAAGTCCTCCCCCGGAAATGAAATTTCACTCAAAGTATCCCAAAACTATAGCACCAAATGGAGACGAAATGTGTCATTTTCGAACCAGTTTGACACATTTACCTCACCAGGAGTTTCTACCTGTGGAAAACATTCCTTTGCGCGATCCTATCGAATCCCAAGCAGCCCCAGGGACAAAAAAATCACCCCGTTCGGCGGCAACCCCACTAATCACTTCTCCCGCAATGCCCTATCTGGACAGAGGGGGGAGGGCCAGGAGTCCCTGAGACCAGGAATTTCAGTACGTGATTGGTCCATCAATCAGGGCATTGGGGACAATTCGTCCGAAGCCATCACCCGAAATATCCTTATTTCAGTGTGCACAATATTATCACGAAACGGTTTCTCCACCATTGATAAATTAAAGCCTAACATGGTGACGGATATTGTTCAACAGATAAAGACATAAAAAAACACAATTTATCATCGATTTCGTCCGGGGTGAAATGGTGGCTTGCCTGGGCAAGAGACCCGTCCGAAAATCAGACGGGAATCTGGAGGCGAGAATCGAAGGTGATGCCTGTTGCACGCAATGCAGACCGATCAAGCTCAACGGACCAGCATCATTTTCCGTTCGATGGATCCGTTGTCCGTGATCAGACGTGAGATATACATCCCGCTGGATAGATCCTTCCCATCGAACGTGACAGCATGGGTTCCTGAGGCCAGATTTCCATCCACCAGGTTCTTCACGCGCCGGCCCTGGAGGTCGAGGACATCCAGGCGCACCCATGCCTCCGCAGGCAGGGTGAAACTGATTTGGGTCCTGGGATTAAATGGATTGGGATAATTTTGATGAAGTTCTGCCGTGGCGACCACGGGGACCTCGTCAACGGAGCTCACCCCACTTTCGGGTGTCCCCACGGAAACAATCAATTGATCCGTGGCACTCGCAATTTCCCCGTCGGCTATCGTGTGGTCTTCCCCGAATCCGAGGGTGAAGGTCCGGCCTTCTCCCGAAAGGCGAGGAATCATTGAACCGGATGATGTGTTTAGGACTCTTCCAAAGCCAAATACCGTCATCACGGGTGAGGAACCGCTTGATTGACCCTGGGGCCGGAAGGAATCGGGGGCGTCATCTCCCTGGTCGTCGCTCAGGTAAAAGAACCGGGAGGCGCTCAGGTCACGAAAATACACCCACGCGGGGTCCGACAGGGTTTCCTCCCAGCTATCCTCATAGTCATATGCGCTGGTTTGGACGCCGTTGGACCGGACCACGACGTCGTTGGCGTCCTGGACACCGCCCACGGTTCCTTCGTACAGCAACCAGTAGTCTCCTGAATTGGTAGTACCAACAGTTTGCACCGTAAGGCGGAAATAGGTGGGATAGAATTCCCACAGCAACTGCCATAAATTGGCCGGATTGTCCGACTCGGTAAGAACCGTCACCTTTAGTGGACCGGCATGTACGATCCGGCTAAGTGCATTGGTGAATCCAGGATGGAAATAGTTATTCTGGGGTTCGTTAGGCTTGCCGACCATGTTGGGAATACCACGATACTCACCGGAGGATCTGCTGCCCGGGATGTCTTTGAAACTGATCCAATCCTGCCCGTCATTGTCGATAATGCTGGCGAACCCTCCGCCGGCAAGATGGTAATAGTAGTCGGCCCGTGGAGTATCGATCAAATAGGTCAGCTGGTTTTCGTAGGTCAGGCTGTCCACCGATACGGGATGTGTCACGACAGGAGGAGGGGGACAATCGACACAGCCTCCATCCAAATCGAACCACAATTTATAATGGCGGATCGTGGCTGCAGGAGTGTCGCCGCCCATAATGAACACGAGAGTGCCGGCCGCCTGGGTAGTCCCATCGAAACCAGGTGCCGGGTCGAACTGGAACGGGACTTCCGTGTCGAGAACCCCTCCTTCGAAAGCCACTTCGGTGACCTGCAGGGTGCTCACGTCGAGAGAACCGCCGATCAAGGTCAGGAAATCGGATAGATCGACCGCAACATCCACCGGTTTATCCATCCGATCCGCGGTGGATGAATCCACATCGATCGGTAGGAAATAGTCCTGACCCGCAAGCCCTGGGTTGGCCATAACCAGGCCCAGGAAAAGGGCCAAGGAAGCGAAATGGGCTCCCATAGAGAATCCTGGATAGGATTTTTTGAATCGCATAGTCATAGGCCACATGATATTGAAATCCCTTTTCATGTCAATGCCTGAACTAGTTAACGTCTGGCGTTCAAAATTTGATCTTTTAATATATCATATTGCGTATAAGGGGTCAAGTTTTTTTGAGTATATTATTTATGTTTTGACCTTTGCTGCTCATTTTTCAGGTCATGATAACCCAATAATTTCCAACCATTTGAGGGCCCATGGGACTTGTGCCCTCAATCCCTGGGAGGGGTTCCCAATAGAATCAATAGCCCAGAACTAACAACTGACGGGGATCGGCGTCACCGCGCCGGCGTGGGCCGGCATCGTGACGGGGCAGAACCGCCAAACCTCCGGAACCAGACAACCGGTTGGGATTGAATCCCAGATAGATGCAGACTACTTCAGTAGCAGCATCCGCTTAGTCTCGACGAAAGTGCCAGCCTCAATCCGATAGTGGTAGACCCCCGAGGCGACCGGTCTGTTCTGGTCGTCGCGACCCGCCCACACGAGTTCGTGACGGCCCGCGGTGCGGGCCTCGTCCAGGAGGGTTGCGACGTACCGTCCGGCAACATTGTAAATTGTCAAACGCACGTGACCCCCGGCAGGCAACGAGAACGATAGAACTGTTTGGGGATTGAAGGGATTGGGTGTCGCCTCGTGAAGTGCGAAGCGGGTGGCGGCGGAGGGACCGTTGACCCCTGTCACCGTTCCCGGGGACCCGGCTGGACCTTCGTTTCCCGAATAATCGATGCTCGAGACCTTGTAGGAATATTGCCAGGGTACTGCCGAGGGGTCTTCGAAACTTGATTCCGCGGTTTGCCCATGGAGGTTGAACTCCGAGGGCACGAAGCCGGGATCCGTGTCGCGATAGACCCGATAGAACTGGAAGTCTGTTTCCCTCGCGTCGTCCCAGTCGAGATGAGCGGCGGAAGCATCGTAGTTGGCGATGATGTTCTGCGGAACGCCAGGGGCAATGTTGTCCACCGAATAGCCGCTGTCCGGGGCGCTTGCGAACCAGACGGAGGGTATGGGGGTATGGGCGGAGACCACGAACGTCGACCAGAAAAATCCGTTCGCTTCAGTGGAATCGGCCAAAGTTGGTGAGGCGATCAAGTAGTTCGGCTGCTGAATAGCCGGTGCTGAACCGACGACTTCCCAAAGCCCCGGTGGGAGGGTCGTGGCGTCGGCGGACGCGGACGGCCCCGAACTCACGAACAAACGATCCCCAAACTGGAGGACATCGAACTCCCCAAGGTCGAGTCCTTCGATTTTCGCCAAGCCTGTCGCTGAGGATAGCAGAGGCACCCCTTCCCTCAGGACCGTACCGGCCAGCGCCGCACTTTCGACCCGTCGCCAGAGGAAATAGTTGGCGATAGGAAGGTCTTCCCCGACCCGATCATTGCCTGGAGGAGCAAGATTTACCCGGACCCAGCCTCCCTGATCGCCTGGGATGTCGGAGACAGCGGAAATCGCCGGCCCAACCTCCATGACCGTGACCGCTCCATCCATGGCCGGCGGCGGACTGACGACCTGCACGAGCCGGCTTGGCCAGCGAACTTCAACAAGGTCGACCGACGTGGCGGACTCCAGTCCAAACGATGCCATCATCGCGTCCTGCGACAGAAAGCCGGAGCCCCCGGAGATCTCGCGGATCCGGGTCGCCCCGCCGGCCACCACCTTGACCCGCGCTCCGATGCCTGCCCACCGCTAATCAGCTGTTCGCCAAAATAGCGACCAA
>CBDTUS010000229.1:0-5560 GCA_965363725.1 uncultured bacterium
GTTGGCCCCTTCCTGGCCCAGGTCCCGCTGCCCCTGCCGGTAACTCGCGTCCAGGCGGGCGAGGGAGGCGTCGGCTTCCGGCGGCGGCAGGGTCGACACGATGGGCTTGAGGGCCGCGAAATATTCCGGGGTCATGCCTTCGACGTCCATCAGGTCATAGACGCTGTCGAAGTATTTGATGTGGACCCGGAAGTCGATGATGTTCTCTGCCAGATCCATCGGGATGGGCAGGCCCAGGATGGCCTCCGCCGGGGCGCTGTTGAGATCCACCTTGCCGGCTCCCATGACCTGGCTGGCCTCAGCCTCATCTCCGGGAGGGTCGGCCGCCAGGACCACCCCTACCGACAGGCAGGCCAGGACCAGCATCAACAGAGCGGCAATCCGGGGGCCGGAGCGGATTGCTCCGCCAGCTGTCGAATTCACGCTCACGGCGCCTCACCGCCCCAGGCGTAGTTCAGCCCGAAGTGGTGGGTGCTGTTGAGCGTCCCCCCGCCGGTGGAGAACCCGTAGTCGAAGCCGAAACCGTGGCTGGCGTAGCCAAAGCCCGCGGTAAGCTTGTTGGGATTCGACAGGACTCCCGCCCGCAGGGCGAAGCCCGTGACGACGAACATCTCCAGGCCGCCCTTGAACTGCGTTTCCTGGCCCAGTTCGTTGTCGAACTCGAAGGTGGTGATGACGCCGTCGTAGGGCTCGTAACTGACCCCGGCCACCAGCCGGCGCCTCAACTCCTCCTGGTCGATCCCGATCTGGGGATTATTGATGTTCTTGATCTGAAATCCGAGATGGGTCCGTTTGTGGAGCGTCACCATCAGACCGAGATCAAAACCGAAAACGGTGTCGGTTCCGGGATCGATCCCGTCCACGGACGTGCCCAGGTCCACGTTGTAGAGGTTGAGGGCGTACCCGAAGTCGACCCGGGAGTGGTAATCGCTGTACAGAGCGAAGCCGTGGGCCGCGGTGATCTGGGTTTCCTTGAGCAGGCTGGTGTCCTGGTAGCCCACCTTGAAATGGCTCATGGCCACCCCCAGGTTGCCCCATTTCTTGCTCAGCGGGATCCCCGCCCCCATGTAGATGAAGTCGGTGAAGTCCAGGCGGAAGGGCTGCACATAGGTGACGGCCACCTTGCCGCCGTCGATGTCGCCCATCTGCGCGGGATTGACGAAGGCCGCGAAGGCCTCGTCCTGCACGGCCACAGACGATTCCCCCATGGCCCGGTACCGCGGACTGACCACGGTGTTGTCGAACAACGCGCTGGCCGGCCCGGCCGAGAGGCCGAGCGTCGCCAGAATCAGGATCAATGTCAGTTTCCGAATCATCGCTCACCCTCCCTAGTTGCTGAGCCGGGTGCCAACGACCACCGGCGCGGTTAGATTTTCCTCTTCGCCCGTCTGAATATTCACGACGGAAAAATGCAGAACGTACATGCCAGCCTTCACTCGTTCGAAGGTTGAATCCCGGCCGTCCCAGTAGAGCGGATTGCGCCGGTCGGTGGTGGTGGATGGAGGGTCACCGTCGAACCTGCTGTCGAACAGGCTGATGACCAGCCGTCCCTCCAGATCGAATATCCTCAAACGCGTCTCGCTGACGGTGCTGGGATTGGACACGAAGGTGATGGGGAACCCGTTGGCGTCCATGTTCGGCAGGTAGGTCCTGGCCGGAACGCTGAGGATGACTCCCGACTCGCCTTCGCCCGGTGGCGGTCCGCCTCCGCCGAAATTGCCGGGGTCATAGGCGGCGAGCTCGAAGGTGTTGCGGAAATCCTCGCTCGTTTCGTCCGCACCCAGGACACCGTTGCTCCCGGTGGGCACCTGGGCGCCTTCGGCGGCGTCGGTGAGCTGGTAGGAGCTTCCGAAGCCGGCCTGCTCGCCGTAGGCGGCGCCCTCGTTGGTGCCCTGCTCGGGCAGGTAGGAGTGGCTGCCGACGGTCTGGCCGGTCTTGTTGAAGAAGAAGCTCGTCGTGGTGTAGGACGGATCCTTGTAGGCGAACACGTCGATATCGACGACCCGGTCCTGGACCCCGTCCCAGTGGTAGAGGATCACGGTCTCGCCGCCGTTGGTCAGCCCGGGCGTCGACGGTTGGCCGCTATTGGTGCCGGTCCGGTTGACGATACTGTTGTTGGTATCGTCGCCGAACACGTACCGCATGTCGGGCACGTTGTCGGCGGAATCACCGTCCTCGTACATCTCCAGGTCGGGTTTGAACCCGAAGCTGGCCTCGAAGAACGAGCTGCCGGCGATCGACACCACGATGGTCGCGCCCGCGTCGATTGTGAATCCGTCGGGGAACCGGGAATGCCAGTCGAAAAAGGCCCCGCCACCGACGGATGTCTGGCTGGGGTTGCCTTCGGCGATCCGCCAGTAGTACTGGCTGCCCGTCGAATAGATGGCGTCCGTCATGTAGTAATCGCTCAGGTCCACGGCCTCGCTGTTCGGATTGTGGATCTCGACGAATTCCTGATCGGTGCCCACGGTGCTGATCTCGGTCAACAGCAGCTTGGGCGGATAGTCGTCGGGGTTCGGCGGCGGCACCGGCCGCGCGGGATCGGCAGTCGCCATCTCGAAGGTGCCCTCGAAGTTCTCGCTGGTCTCGTCGCGGCCGTCCACGCCGTTGCTGCCGGTGGTGATCTGGCTGCCCTCGTTGCCGTCGGTGCGGCGGTAGGCGAAGCCGGGATCGGTCTCCGAACCGAACGGGGTCTGGGAGCCCACGGCAGTGTCGGGGTTGTAGCTGTGGCTACCCATGGTCACCCCGGTCTTGTCGAACAGGAAGCTTGTCTCGGTCGACAGCGCATCCTTCCAGAAGAACACGTCGATGTCGACCACCCGGTCGTCGCCCGTCTGCCAGTTGTAGAGGACCACCGTTTCGGCGCTGTCGGTCAGGCCGGGCGTCGAGGGCTGTCCCGCACCGCTGCCAGTGCGATTGATGATGCTGTTGTTGGTCGCGTCCCCGAAGACGAAGGCCATGACCGGGACTTCGTCGTCGTTCGCGTCGTCCTCGAAGAGCTTCAGGTCGGGCAGGTAGCCGTAGGCGGTGTTGAAGGCCGCACCGCCGCCCACCGCGATGGTGATGGTGTCACCCGCGGCCAGGAAAAACCCGTCGGGGAACTTGGCGTGGAAGTCGTTGAAAGCGCCGCCGCCAATCGTGGTCCCGGAGGGACTGCCCTGGGCGATCTGCCAGTAGTACTGGCTGCCGGTGGAAAAGACGGCGTCGGTCAGGTAATACCGGCCCATGTCCACGGCAAAGGTGCTGGGATTGTGAATCTCGACGAACTCGGCGCCGGTGCCCTTGGTGCAGACCTGGGTGATGAGTAGCTTGACCGGATCCACCGTGACCGGTGGTCCCGACGGCCGCGAAGGATCGTAGGCCTGCATGGCGAAAGTGGCCCTGAAGTTCTCGCTGGTCTCGTCACGGCCGCCGACGCCGTTGCTGCCGGTGGGCGTCTGGTTGCCCTCGGTGGCGTCGCTACGGTGGTAGGAGTCCCCGAAAGCGTTCATGGTGCCGAAGGCCAGAGTGTCGTTGGTGCCGTTTTCGGGCAGGTAGGAATGGCTGCCGATGGTTACGCCGGTCTTGTTGAAGTAGTGGCTGACGGTCGTCGATTCGGCGGGATCCTTCCAGGCGAACACGTCGATGTCGGTGACCTTATCTTCGCCGGTGAGGAAGTGGTACAGGATCACCGTTTCGGCGCCGTTGGTCAGCGTGGGTGTCGAGCCGGCCGATATGATGCTGTTGTCCCCTGCGGTCCCGAAGACCCAGCGCATGTCCGCCACCCCGTCGGGCGCGGCGTCGTCCTCCCACAATTCAATATCGGGAAGGAATCCGAAATTGGAATTGAAGGCGATGCTGCCGGCCACCGAAACCACGATGGTGTCGCCGGCGGCGATGGTGAATCCGTCGGGAAAGCGTGAGTGGAAATCACTGAAGGCCCCGCCGCCGATGGTGGTTCCACTGGGGTTTCCTTCGGCGATGCGGTAGTAGTGCTGATTGTCGGGAGCGTAGTTGGCGTCGGTCAGGTAGTAATCGCTGAGGTCCACCTCTTCGGCACCCGGATTGTGGATCTCGATGAATTCCTGTTCCGATCCCAGCGTGCTGATCTCCGTCAGCAGCAGCTTGGCCGGCCCGTCGCCGCCCACCGGGGCCTGGCCCACGGTGTACGAGGTAGCAAAGTTGGGCGACCCGGCCGGATAAACCGCTGAAGTACTTTCGGTGTTGGTCGCCACGGCGTACCAGGCCACCACGGCACCTTCGGCCTGGGCCGGCACGGTGGCCGACCAGTCCTCGGGGCCGGAAGGGGCGCCGCCCAGCATCTGTTCGGCTCCGCCGTCGACCGTGTAGTGGAAAACAACCTCTTCCACCTCGTCCTGGTCGACCACGGAAATCGTCAGGGCCACCGTCTGGCCGTCGTAGGGGGCGGCGGGATTAATGCCGCCGGCGGTGACGATGGGCGCGGCGGAGAACGGCGGATTCTCCAGCGGAGGCTCATGGCCGGTGACGGTAGGGAACGTCGTGGCCAGGTTCTCGCTGGTTTCATTGTGACCGCCGATGCCGTTGCCGCCGGTGGTCGTCTCGGTGCCCTCGTCCCCGTCGACGCGGCGCATGGCCTCGCCGAAATTCGGTCCGCCTGCGGCGGCGGCTTCCTGGGATCCCACGGCGGTGTCGGCGGCATAGGTGCCGCCGCCAATGGTCAACCCGGTCTTGTCGAACCGCACTACGGTGTTGGCACCCCACATGAGGTAGTCCAGGTCCTGGACGAGATCGGAACTGCCGTCCCAGGTGTAGAGAATCAGGCTTTCCGCCTCATCCGACAGGAACGGCACGTGGCCGCTGCCGCCCAGACCGGCGCCGATCGAACCGGGGAATGCCTCCAGCATTTCCGGCACGGCGTCGGGAATGGCCCCCTCCTCGTACAATTCGAAATCGGGCCGGCGACCATAGGCCGCCTCGTATTCGATGTCCCCGTTCAGGGCGATGACGAGGGTGTCCCCCGCGCCCAGGGAGAAACCGGCCGGGAACCGCGCATGGAAATCGCCGCCGACACCCCCGCCGGGGTTGGCCGTCGCCGGGTCAACCAGCGCGATGTTGTAGTAGAAGGTAGAGGAAGCCGTGGTGCCGTCGGTGAGATAGACGTCATCCATCGGGACGGCCGCCCCGGTGGGATTGACGATCTCGATGAAGGGGCTGCCATAGGTGTCGACCGGTGCCCGGGTCTTGACTACGACTTCACTGATGATCAGGTGATCGGCCGGAGCAGCGAAGGCCGAAGAGGCCACAACACCAACCGCCAGCAGGGGCAGCAGAAACCGCCCGCAAGCCCTGGTTGATTCCCTACGCAGACTGGACATCAAGGCACACTCCCTTCAAGGGATCCGAGAGAGGGGTTCTTAGTTGGGAGACGGACAATAACGAACACCGGGGCGGCATTCAAGCCCAAGTTGTTAAGAAACCAACTTTGCGAATGAGAATAAAATACAGGAAATTTTTTGATTTCCTGTGGTCAACCATTGATATCCCGCCTGTTTCAAGAGGCGATCTCATCAAATTAATGCAGTATGAACTCGAACTCCAC
>CBDTUS010000230.1:0-5516 GCA_965363725.1 uncultured bacterium
TTTGGTGGCAGCCGCCAAGGCGGTAGAGACGAGCGACCATTTACCTCCGCGTGAACGTAAACTGCTCCATGCGTGGCGGGCATATATTCATGGGGATTTCGACGAAGGAGAGAGACTGTACAAGGAGATCCTGAAGATATACCCCCAGGATATTGAAGCTCTCGAGCAATTGTCCTGGGTATATTTAGCCTATTCCCATATTAGGGGCCTCGACCTCTCGGCTGGTATCGAGTTCGCCGAAAGAGGTCTGCAATATGATCCCAACAATGAGGAGTTGCTCGTCAATTGTGGCATGTCCGCCATATACGAACGAGACTGGGAACTCTTTGATAGAGTTGATGTGGACACGTACTGGTCCAAGGTGAATAGACCCATTGCGGGCCTGCTACGGGGTGACCAGAAAGAACGCCGGCAAATTGTGGAGAGCATGAGGGGGCAGGACAGCGGCTTGTTAGACAAGATTGTCCGCAATGGTGAGGTAGATGACCCGCGATTGCCGGAGTTGGAAGAGATCGCCGCCATGATGATCTCGCCGGATAAAGGGCCTGAAGACCGGGCCTTGGGTCACTGGCGTAACGCTATCTGGACGGCCAGCCGGGGACGATGGCAAGCGGCCCAGATTCACCTCGACAGTCTTGCTGTTCTTCCCATCGATGAAGACCATCACCCGGTCATGTGGCGGGGTTTGCTGACGGCTTTGCCATATATCCCTGTGGCTCAATCTGATCTCGATGAAGTCCGTACCCAACTGGAGGTGTGGAAACCAGACACGGACAAGGGACGTGTCATCCGGCTCTATACCCTTGGGCTTCTCGCCTTCAAAATGCAGAACACAGAACTCGTTCTCGACTACGCGAATCAACTAGAGGCCATAACACCCAGTTTGCTTATCGGATCGTTGCCCGGCGATTTTGCCATGGGTCTGCATGCCCGGGTAGCCATGTCGCAGGGATTGACAGAAGTTGCCCTGAGCAACCTGCTTTCCGCTCACCGCAGGATTCCATTCGGCCCCAATTTTTATAGCCCCACGAGCCTGGACTGGGAACGATATTTACAAGCCGAACTCCTGAAGTCTCTGGGCCGGCACGAAGAGGCCCTGCGCTGGTTCCACTCCCTCAGTAACGACCTGGCCATGGTATTTAGCTCCATGCCCCACCTGTCACTGGGTGAGACCTACGAGCAACTGGGTCGGCTTGATGAAGCCGTCAAACACTACGAAATATTTGTCGACCTCTGGGGAGATTGCGACGCTGAGCTGCGACCCTACCTGACCCAGGCGGAAGAACGACTTAGTGATCTACAATCTCACTGACCCCTCAGAATCCCAGCTCCAGACCCAGACGGATCGACATTGGCGGCTGGTACCCGGTCGCCATACCGTAGGTGGTATTTTCGTAATCAGGGTAGAACCAACGCTGCTGATCTACATTGACGACCTCGCTGGGGCTGCCGATGTTCATCAGGTCGACGATGAGCCGGGGCTGGAGCCCTGAGGCTGACTGCCCGCGCAGCCGGTACGCCAGACGCAGGTTGAAACTCCATATTGAAGGGGTGCGACCGGCGCTTCCTGCTTCCACCAGGTTCAGATAAGAGCCATCGGGGGTCTGTCCGTAATCACTGAGCGGCGTGCCGCTCATCCAGGCGAAATAGGTCCCCACGGTCAGACCGAAGTCCCATTTGTAGTCACCCGAAAGCTTCAGGACATGGGTCCGGTCGTTGGGTAGCAATCCCGTATTGTTGGGCATCGCGTTGATGTCGTCGAAGGCGCCCGTAATGTTGGGGAAAGTTTGCCCGGCAGGGGAATAGAACAGGCCCGAATAGTTTCCGTGAGTTCGGGACAGCACGTACGAGGCGCGTGCGGAGTACTTCAGCTTCTTCAGGTAATAACTCAGCTCCAAAGCCTGATAGTCCCGCTTCATGGGCTCCCAGTAGTCGAAAGGTCCGTAACCGATGTTGCCGAAAGTGTAATCGCCCAGGTCCTCGGAGTACGTGTCCTCGATGCCCCGGCGAAGGGTGCGGTAAATGCCCCGCGCCCGGACCCTGGAACCTGGCGTCAGTTGCCGCTCGTATCCCAACGTGAACTCGTCGTGGTGCTGCCCCTTCAGGTCGAGATCTTCCACCAGGGTGTTTCCGATGGCGTCGTAGCCGATACCCCCACTGGGGTCCTGGCGAGGATCGTGATCGTAGGTCATATACCGCCAGCGAGAGTTATCGGAGAATCCGTAAGCCGGAAGGTTCAACGACACCTCCTGGTAAAACCTGCCAGCAGAGCCGAAAATCTGCTGGGTGCCGGCTTGGCCCAGTTGGTAGGTGAAGCCAATCCTAGGTTGCCACTGGTCGAGGATCTCATAGACGGTTGCACCATCGGCCTGGAGAATCTGCCCGTCCCACCTGATGCCGAGGTTCAGTCGCAACGGGTCTGAAATGCGCCATGAATCCTGCAGATACACGGACGGCACCACGATCGTCCCCGACCCGGTAGCTTCATGCTGTGACCAATTCCAGTCAACGTCCGAATTGCGACGTATGATATTGGCACTCTCGTCGATATGTCCCCAAATATTCCGGTACTCGACCCCAGCCTTCCAGGTGTGCCGTTCCCTCATCCAGGTCCCATGCAGGCCGGCGGTGAACACTTCACCTTTCTTGTCGAGCCGGGCCCCTGTGCCTCCTTCCCAGATATGGGTCTCGTTATCGATCATGAGAGGTTCCGTAGCTCCAATCTCGGAGCGAGCCAAACGGCGCACGATGTTCGACATGTAAGAGACCGAGGATCGTAGTAGCGTGTTCTCGCCCAGCCAGTGCTTGCCTTCGAGGATCGAGTTCACGCCGCCATGGGAACTGTCCTGGAGGAACGGGTCCGGATTGTTCGCTCCGAGGACCGTCCCAAGTCCCGGCCAGAGCCAGATCGTATCCCCACCGCCTGGATCACCGAATACCGACAGCACGAAATCGTTATTCTCGTTGGCGCGCCAGTTGAGCTTGGTGGCGAAGCGGTAGGTCACGTCCTTGCTCTCCTGAGTGCCGAAGTCGGGAATGGCCACGTCCTCCGTGCGTGTCGTCGGGTTGAGGGCGGCGTAGTACCAGAGCTTGTCCCTGACCAAGGGGCCGCCCACGCCGAAGCCGAAATCGTATTCCGTGAAGTCGCCCGGGGAGTCTACGAGAACGTTTGTTTCCGGGGTACCGGCCAGACCACTGTTGGTGAAGAACCCGAACACCTGACCGTGGAACTCGTTGTTACCGGTGTTGGTGACCACTTCCATGATGCCACCGAGGGAACTGCGGTACTCCGCCTCGTAGCCGCCGGTTCGTACCCGGACCTCGCGGATGAAGTTGTAAGGCAGTGCCGTTCCGCCGTCGCCCCGGTTGGGATCGGTGGCGTCCACGCCGTCGATGAAGTACTTGTTCCCCAGACCGGTGGAGCCGGAGATATTGTTTTCATCACCAAGAAAACTCGGATTGGCATGGGGCAGGAGCACCGCCATGTCCTTATAGTCACGGCCGATGGGCAGTTCGGAGAATTCGTCGTAGGTGATATTGCCGCCGCCCGCCGCGGACGCCGAATCGATGAGCGGCGCCTGGGCCGAAACGGTCATGTCTTCCAGAACATAGGCCTGCATGGTCAGTTCGATCGTGCCGATGTTGTGGGTGACCCCGAGCTGGACCACCACGCCGGGCAGGGTGGTTTCAGCGAATAGGTCATTGGAAAAAACCAGGGTGTAGGTCCCCACACGGAGATTGGGAATCAGGAAGGAACCGTTGTTCTGGACCCCCAAGCTGGACGTTCCCTGCATTTGCGGCCCGCTGAATTCCACCCGGGTTTCAGCAAGAGGATTGCCGTCAGGCCCAACGACCTTGCCCTCAATGTTGCCGGTGGTGGTTTGGGCGAATACGGAAGTGGCTGTGGCAAGAAATAGGAATAGAAGAAATACTATGATGCGTTTCATGACAGGAATCCCCCTTTTCCCGGAAACTATTCATATGTAGCCCCAATTGGTGCTTATGATGTTGAAAATACCATATCAGATACGAGTTTACAATTGGAAAATCATATTGATTAGCCCGGAAATCGTTATTTGAGAAGGGTCACTTTTTTGGATATACGCTGGTGGCCAAACTCCATGCGGAAATAGTACACGCCTGCGGCCACAACGCTGCCCTTTTCGTTGCGACCGTCCCAATGGGTCCGACCTGTTCCTGCAGGTGCCGCTTCGTCCATAAGGCGCCTGACCCGCCGGCCGGAGGTATCGAAAATGTCCACCCGCAAATGCCCGGCCGCAGGCAGGTCCCAGGAAATCGTCGTTCGGGGATTGAAGGGATTGGGGTGGACCTGCACCTGAAAGCCTGGTGCCGTCGGCACGGAGGAGATGCCGGACGATAACACTACCGGACTGGCGTCATGGTAGATCGTGACCACACCGTCGGCCTCTTCGTAGAACCAGCCTGGGATCGCCTCGGGAGGCCCCGGCAATTCTGGAATCTCAAACCCGCCCGCCCAAACCGACACTTGTGAATCGGGAACCTTGATGCGCTCGCGTCCCGCCCCGCCCGCGGTCGCGTATTCCAGGCACGCGCCGTCGACCAGGGGCACGATGCTGGTCAACGCCTCGCTGGCCGACAAAATGTGACACTCATCCACCTGCGCCAAAGCGGGTTCGAGCGACATGATCTCCAGGAAGTATTTCACGGTGTTGAAATTCTGTTCGTACCAGCTGTCGTCGTTGTAGTAAGCAACCAGGTCGCGAACCGTGGTGAACATGCGCCCGTCCGCCGTGATCCCCCGGTTGTTCTGTCCGTGGGAGCAGGCAGCGGCCATGGCCAGGGCGATCTGGCGCCAGTTGTCGTCCTGCCGGGGATCTCCCTCCAGGGCCTGATACAGAAGAAGTGCGGTGCGCGCGTACTGCAGGCTGGCGGCGTAGGTGGCCTGGGGCCAGCCGGTCCACTCCAGGGTGACAGGCGTGTAGGGGTCGTGCAGCGAGCTGGGGCTTTCTACGAGATACCGCACGCTCATGGAATCCAGCAGGGTGACGGCCAGATCCTCCCAGCCTGTCGGGCGCCGAGTCACCAATTCGGCGATCATCTCGTTGCCGGAATAGTGGTCGCCCGAGCCGGTCTGCATGGCGGGGTCCTGGTCCTCGTAGAATCCTTCCCAACGCATGTACGAGGCCGAGGCCGGGTCGCAGGGGTTGGCCAGCAGCCAGGCCCAGGCGCGATCGCGGGTCTGGGCGTAAACGGGGCTGCCGGTGCGGGCGGCGAGGTCATCGAAGAACCGCACCGCTGGCGTCAGGTGGCTGGTGTAGTCCTGGGTGACGGTGCCGTCGGCGGGCACGGCGCGAAACGGCCAGCGGCCGTCGTCTTCGGGACCGCCAGTCAGTTGGGTGGCGGCCAGCACATCGGCGATCTCCAGCGCGCCGTCCAGGTAGATCGCTTCGCCGGTGATGTCGTACAGGCGCAGGAGCCTCAGCCCAAACATGGGGGGCTTGTCGGTCATGTTGGCCAGGCCGTCCCAGCCGCCG
>CBDTUS010000231.1:0-5487 GCA_965363725.1 uncultured bacterium
GCACCCGGGCGCCCTCGGCCTGATCCTTCGCGGCCGACCAAATCGCTTGCAAATTTCCTGCTCGTTCGTTTCCTTGGGGTCAGATAGATGACCAAAGATGTCCGTGATATCCTCGTCACGGAGGGTTTTTCGTTCCGTCACCGCGGGCCGGAAACAAGGAGCCGCAACGATGTGGAACTATTCGGAAAAAGTATTCGACCACTTCATGAACCCTCGCAACGTGGGGGAGATCGAAGAGCCCGACGGTGTGGGCGAAGTGGGTTCCATGGCCTGCGGCGACGCCCTGCGTCTTTCCTTCAAGCTGGATGAAGACGGCAAGATCGCCGACGCCAAATTCCAGACCTTCGGTTGCGGCAGCGCGATTGCCAGCAGCAGCGTCCTGACCGAAATGATCAAGGGCCGGACCCTCGAGGAGGCCGCGCAGATCACCAACCAGGACATCGCGGAGGAACTCGACGGGCTGCCCCGCGAAAAGATGCACTGTTCGGTCATGGGCCGTGAAGCTCTCGAGGCCGCCATGATCGACCACTACCAACGGCTGGGCCGGGGCGTGCCCTGTCATCTGCTGCAGCAGGCCGCCCTGCTGTGCCACTGCTTCCAGGTGACCAAGGATACGGTCACCGAGGCGATCTACAACCATCGCCTGGAAGATGTCGAGGACGTCACCAACTTCACCAAGGCCGGCGGTGGCTGCGGCGAATGCCGCCATGAAATCGGGGACCTGCTGCGGGACTGCTGGGACAAGATCGAGCGCGGCGAGGCCCCCGCCCCCAAGCAGGATGAGAATCTGGTCCAGCTGGGAGAAATACCGGCGAGGCCCGCGGTAGCCTGTGATCCGGCCGACGAGGATATCGTGGCCAGGATCCAGGAACTTCTGGCCGAGGACATCTCGGTGGCCCTGCGCAACGACGGCGGTGACATCGAATTCGTGCGCTACCGCGAGGGCAAGGTGTTCGTCCGCCTGACCGGCAACTGCGCGGCCTGCAATGCGTCCGATGCGACCATCAAGGGTTACGTGGAATCCCAGCTGCGCGAATTCGTCCAAGACGATCTGGAAGTTATCGAGGTGGACAAGTGAACAATCCCCCGAACAAGAGCTTCAACATGACCGATGGCCTGCCGGAGAGGCCCGAGAAGGGCATCTACTTCGACAACAACGCCACCACCCCGGTGGCGCCGGAAGTGGTGTCGAAGATGATCCCGTTGTTGACCGATCACTTCGGCAACCCCTCGAGCATGCACTCGTTCGGGGCCCGGGCCGGCGACGAGGTGGCCGAGGCGCGGGAGAAGGTCCAGTCCCTGCTCGGAGCGTCGCAGACCAGTGAGATCGTTTTCACCGGCGGCGGTTCCGAAAGCGACAACCTGGCCATCGTGGGCACCCTGCGGGCGGTGCCGCGCAAGAAACACCTGATCACCACCGCCGTGGAACACCCGGCGGTGCTGGGGCTTTGCCGGGATCTCGAAAAACGCCACGGCTACGAAGTGACCTACCTGGGCGTCGACGATGCCGGCCAGCTGGACCTGGACGAGCTCCGCCGGTCCTTGCGCGAGGACACGGCCGTGGTCTCGGTCATGATGGCCAACAACGAGACCGGGGTGATCTTCGACACCGAAGCGGTCGGGCAGATCGTCAAGGAGAACGGAACAGTCTTCCACGTGGACGGGGTGCAGGCGGCGGGCAAGCTCCCGCTCGACCTCAAGTCCTCCACGGTGGATCTCTTTTCCCTTTCGGGTCACAAGCTGCACGCCCCCAAGGGCGTCGGGGCTTTGTATGTACGCAAGGGCACCAAGATCCGGCCGCTGATCGTGGGCGGCCACCAGGAACGGGGTCGCCGAGCGGGGACCGAGAACGTGGCTTCGGTGGCGGGCATGGGGGTGGCCTGCGACCTGGCCGCCGCCAATATCGAGGTGGAGAACAGCGTGGTCCGCGGCTTGCGCGATTGTCTGGAAAAGGGTCTGGTGGAGACGGTCCCCGACGCCCAGGCCAACGGCGATCCGGCCCACCGGTTGCCCAACACGACCAACATCAGTTTCAAGTACATCGAGGGGGAAGGCATCCTGCTGCTGCTGGACCGCGTGGGGGTGGCCGCGAGCAGCGGCTCGGCCTGCACCAGCGGCAGTCTCGAACCCTCCCATGTCCTGCGGGCCATGGGCCTGCCCTTCACCCTGACCCACGGGTCGATCCGCTTCTCCCTGTCCAGGTACAATACCCAGGAAGAGGTGGACTACGTGATCAAGGTGCTGCCTCCCATCATTGATCGGTTACGGATGATCACCCCGTTCAACGAGCAGCGCGCCACGTTCTAGCGATCGTTCGAACCCCATTCGTTCGGCCGCGGGATATTATGGAGAACCAAGACCAGGCGGGTGGTGAGCCGACCGGGCTCCTGCACGCCGCCCTTCCTGAAACCACCGAAAGCGAGGGTCTGTCCGAGGCCGTCGCGAGGGTGAAGTCCGCCCTGCGCGAGGATTCGGCCGGGCCCCTTCTTTTGTCCGGGCTTCACGGGGGGACCCGAGCCCTCCTTCTGGCGGCCCTGTTCCGGGACGGAGCCTCGCCGGGGCTGGCGGTGACCCCGGATCGGGAATCGGCCGACCAGCTCGCCGACGATCTGGAAACGTGGCTTGGCGCCGGCCGGGTCGTCCATTTGCCGCAGCAGGAAGTCCTGGCTTTCGATCACAATTCCCCTGAACCGGCCCTGGTTGGGGATTTTCTCACCGGATTGGACAGGCTCAAGAACCACCCCGCCCAGCTGGTCGTCACCTCGGTCTACGCCTTGCGGCAGCGGGTGATGGCCCCGGCGATCCTCGAACGGGCCGTCCTGCATCTGGAAAATGGCCGGCGGGTGGATCTGGACGAGCTGTGTCTCAAGTTGACCCAGCGGGGCTACCGACCGGCGGGGATGGTGGCCAAGGGGGGGGACTTCGCCCGCCGGGGCGGGCTGCTGGATATCTTCACTCCGGCGTCCGAACCGGTTCGGGTGGAATTTTTTGACGACGAAATTGTGTCCCTGAGAAGTTTCGACGTCGAAACCCAGCGCACCACCCGGAAGCTCACGGCCGCGCGGGTTCTGCCGGTCAGCCACCTGCTGCTCGATGACGACACGGTTCTGGCCTGTCTCTCGAGAGTGGAAAAGGAAGTCACCGCCCGCGGGCTCGATCCCGATCTGCTGGACGACCTCGAAGGCCGTTTCGACGACCGGCTCATCGACGACGGGCTGGAATCCTATCTGCCCTGGCTGGCGCCCGTCGCCACGGTGACCGACTACCTGCCCGCTGGCACCCCCGTTTTCTGGACGGACCCGCCCCGTCTCAAGGAACAATCCGACCTGCTGGACGCGGAACTGCCCCGTCTCCGGGAGGGCCGGCTGGACCGGGACCCGGCCCTGCCGGAGATCGAAGAGCTGGTGCTGCCGGGTGCCTCCCTGGCCGAGGCGCGTCTGCGCCATGTCTTTTTGACGGGATCCTGGATCGCCGGCGACGCGCACAGCCTTTGGCTGGAGGCCGCCCCGGCCACGGAGTTGGTTTTCGAGTCCACGGGCCAGCAGCTGAAGGGCGGGGATGTAGGGCAGCTGCGCGCCGATCTACTGGAAAGGGAAGGCCGGGGGCAGACCGTCTTCTTGCTCTGCGACAACAAGGGCCAGGCCGACCGGCTGGCCGACCTGCTTGACGATACAGAGGATGTTCCTCCGGTCACCCGGCCGCGGATCGGCTCCCTGTCCGCGGGTTTCGTGTGGCCCGAAACGGGTCTGGCTTGCCTGACGGACCACGAGTTCTTCGAGCGTTACCAGCGGCCCACCCGCAGTCGGCACCGCAGTTCCGGCCTGGTCAAGGAAAGGGCCTCCCTGCGGCCGGGGGAATACGTGGTGCACCTCGAATACGGCATCAGCCGATATCGGGGGCTCGAGGTGATCACCGTCCAGGGCGGCGAACGGGAATGCCTGGTCCTCGAATACGCCGAAGAGGGCAAGGTCTTTGTCCCGGTCGAGAACATCGACCAGGTCGAACGCTACAGCTCCGATCAGGGCGCCCATCCGAGCCTGGCGCGGCTCGGTTCGGGCAGCTGGCTCAAGGTCAAGGGCCGGGCCCGCAAGGCGATCCAGGCCATGGCGGCGGAGCTGATCGAATTGTACGCCGCGCGCAAGGCCCAACCCGGGTTCGCGTTTCCCGTCGACACCCCCCTGCAGAAGGCCCTCGAGGATTCCTTCCTGTTCGAGGAGACCCCGGACCAGCTCACGGCCATCGCCGACGCCAAGCGGGACATGGAGGACGCCGAACCCATGGACCGGCTGGTGTGCGGCGACGTGGGATTCGGCAAGACCGAAGTGGCGATACGAGCGGCCTTCAAGGCCGTCACGGCCGGCAAGCAGGTCGCGGTCCTGTGCCCGACCACCCTGCTGGCCCAGCAGCACGGCGAAACCTTCGGCGAGCGTTTCCGGGATTTTCCGGTGCGGATCGAGACGATCAGCCGGTTCCGGACGGTCACCGAGCAGAAGGCCATCCTGGCCCGGTGCGCGGCCGGAAAGGTGGACGTGCTGGTGGGCACGCACCGTCTTCTTTCGCGGGACGTGAAGTTCAAGGACCTGGGCCTGCTGGTGATCGACGAGGAACAACGCTTCGGGGTGCGCCACAAGGAACGGATCAAGGAGCTGAAACGCCAGGTCGACGTCATGACCCTGAGCGCGACGCCCATTCCCCGCACACTCTACCTGGCCCTGATGGGCGCGCGGGACATGTCCCTGATCAATACGCCGCCCCGGGACCGCCTGCCCATCCACACCGAGCTTTGCGCCTTCAGCAAACAGGTGCTGGTCGAGGCGATCCTGCGCGAACTCCACCGGGGCGGTCAGGTGTTTTTCGTCCACAACCGGGTGCAGACCATCGAGGGCACCGCCAAGCTGATTCGCGAGCTGCTGCCCAACGTGCGGGTGGCCTGGGCCCACGGCCAGATGCAGGAGGAGAAACTCGAGGGCATCATGGCCAAGTTCCTGAACCACGAGTTCGATGTCCTGGTCGCGACGGCCATCATCGAATCGGGTCTGGACATGCCCCGGGTCAACACCATCATCATCGACCGGGCCGACCGGTTCGGGCTGGCCCAGCTCTACCAGCTGCGGGGCCGCGTCGGGCGCAGCAACCACCGGGCCTTCGCCTACCTGATGACCCCGCCGGGCGAGAAACTCACCGCCGAGGCCCGGCGCCGGCTCGCGGCCCTCGAGGAATTCCAGGCCCTGGGGTCGGGGTACCATATCGCGATGCGAGACCTGGAAATCCGCGGATCGGGCAATCTTCTGGGCGAAGAGCAGCACGGACACATGGAGGCCATCGGGTTCGACCTCTACTGCCGCCTGCTGGAGGAAACCGTGGGGGAACTCCAGGGCGGGGGCGGTGTTGCACCGCTGGAAGTGAAGACGGAGTTCCGCGTATCGGCCTATCTCCCCGACGATTACGTGGGAGATCCACAGCAGAAAATGGACCTCTATCGGCGGG
>CBDTUS010000232.1:0-5472 GCA_965363725.1 uncultured bacterium
GGCCAGACTGCTGATCAGCAGGGTCTTGGCCAGGCCGGGCACTCCTTCGAGCAGCACGTGGCCCCCGGCGAACAGGGCGATCATCATCTCCTCGATGACGGCGTCCTGTCCCACGATGATCTTTCCCACCTCCGCGCGCATGGCGGTGTAGTTTTCGAGCAAGGCGTCGATCCTGGCGGCGTCGTCCACGGAGATCCCTTTCGTCGGGTGGCTGGATGGAGCGGCCCTTCCTTCGACCGGCTTCTGTGGCAGTTACGATATCCCCGTCCCGGGACAACGTCCAGTCCGGGAACAGGTCAGCTGGAACGCCCGCCGGGGAAAACAGTTGCAGACAATGTAATTTTTTGGCCCGAATATCGGAAAATCCGGCCCCGGAGGTGGCCCCAGGACCGGTAAGGATCTAACTTCCCGGCGAAGAACGACTCTACACCGACACCCCAGACCGGAGAACTTTTTTGCACAAGCATCTTTTCCGCACGGTGGAAAGCCTTCTGGACCGGATCGACCATTCGGCCGGCGATGAACAGATGTTGCAGGACATCCTGGAACTGCTGGTCGAGAGCGACGACATGGTGTCTTTCGGTGTGGTCAGCGGGCGGCTGTACCGCGAAAGGGAAAAGGACTACGTCCTGATCCGCAGCATCAGCGGGCACGGGCCCGAAATCACCGGCAAGGCCGTCAGCAAGGACTACCAGGTGGTCAAGGACATCCAACGGCGCCGGCTGTGGGTCATCTCCCCCGACTCGCCCGGCTGGGACCCCGACGTCGAGGCCGAATTCAGCGACATGGATTCCGCGGCCATCCTCCTGGGCCGGGACCCTTCCTATATCCTCAGCCTGGGCATCCGGCACCACGGCAGCGAAGATGACCTGCTGGTCCTGTTGGAGACCATCCGGGCCACCATCGGCATGAAGCTGAGGGAACAGGCTCTGGCCAGCCAGATGAAACAGGCCCAGGTCATCCAGCATTCCCTGCTCCCGCGGCGCCTGCCCCGGCTCGAGGGCTACGACATCGCAGCGGTCAGCCACCCCGCCTCCGAGGTGGGCGGCGACGTCTACGATGTCCAGAGGGTCGAAGAAGGCATGCTGGGCCTGATGCTCGCCGACGCCAGCGGCCACGGCCTGCCAGCCGCCCTGCAGGCTCGCGACGTGGTCATCGGCATGCGTATGGGCCAGGCGGAGAACGAAAAAATCACCGCCACCGTCAGCCGGCTGAACCGGGTCATCAACCGCAGCGGCCTAGCCAGCCGGTTCATTTCCATGTTCTACGGTGAGCTGGAGGAAACCGGCAACCTGGCCTACGTCAACGGCGGCCACCCTCCCCCGCTGCTTTTCTCCAGCCAGGACGATGTCTTCGAGCTGAAAACCTGCGGCCCGGTCCTCGGTCCCCTGCCCGAAGCGGTCTACCGCCGGGCCTACCTCACCCTGAAACCGGGCGAGATCCTGGTCCTGTTCACCGATGGTGTCACCGAAAGGGACGACCCCCGTCAGGCGAAAAACGAGGACGACATCGTGGAGTTCGGGAAAGATGGATTGATCCGGGCCGTCCGGGAAGGCCAGGCGGGTTCCGCGGCCGAGATCGCCGCCGGCATCGTGACCGCCGTGCGGGCCTTCGGGAACAACCGGCCCTTCGAGGATGATGTCAGCGTGATGGTCATCAAGAGGCTGGACGCGGACAGCTATCCGCCGGTGGAGGACTTGACCCTCGTTTCTACTTCCACCAGGCGGTAGAGCGCCACGGTCCAGGGCTGCGGTTCGGTCAGACCCATACCTTCGATCTGGCAGCTGTCCAGCAGTTCGAATCTGACCCCGTGCACCGTGCGGCCGGTCCAGCGCGGCAGACCCTCGCTGCGGTCCACCAGGAAATCGGGAGGACCGTCGGCGGAACCGGCAACCTTCAACCAGGCCCCACTTTCCACCATCTCCGTGAAACCCATTCCCTGCCCCAGGGCGAGGATCTCCGGGCTGACCAGCCCCATGAGATCGAGGACCGTCCGGTCGCTGGCAAAGCCCACCGCGCCGATGTCCAGGGCCGCAATCACCGCGTCTTCGGGGGTGTTGTCGCGCAGCCACGTACCCAGTTCGAAGTAGCAGGTACTGACTCCGACGGGAAATTTCCGGGCGTGGGGCAGGACTTCGTCGATGAACACCCAGGCATTGACCGACAGCGTCGCCAGCGTGGCGGCCACGATGATGACCCGCGCCGTCCGGCGCATCGAAACCGTGACTGCCGCTCCCTCCATCATCCATTCGACCACCACGCTCAGGGCCAGCAGAAGAACCGGGCCCAGTGGGCATACGTAGCGTGAGACGGTCCAGACCTGCCGCAGGGCCAATCCCCCCAGCAGGGCGATCGTCCAGGTCGCGGCAATCCCGACCAGGGTCACGGGGCCCCAGATCGACCAGGGTCCAACTCCTGGGGAAGGTGTGCGGGCGGTGCGGGCCGCCTGACCGGGAAACTGGTCATGATCCAGGTAACGTTCGAGATACATGTGGCGCCTGAGGATCAGGATGATCAGGAGGATAACCCCCGCCCACAGGACACCCTGCGTGATCGCCAGCATGCCTAGCGACCGGAAGAAGTAGGGAAACCAAATGGTGGGATTGACAGAGAAGCCGACGCTTTTGGCGGAAGCGGTTTCCGGGACAATGCGGCCGAAGGAGAACCAGGCAAAGAGGAACCAGGGTAAAACGACCAGCAGCCAACCGGAAGCCGCCGCGAGGATCGGCGCATGGGGCCGCGCCCGGGCACGACCGCTGAATCCATCCACACCCGAGGCCCGGAAATACTCGAACCACAGCAGCCAGGGCAGGGCCAGAGGCACGATCACTAGGAATTCCGGCCGGACCAGGCCCGCCAGGCCCGCGCCCACCCCCCATATCAGGTAGCGGTGCCACATGTGGCCCCGGGCCGGGCTGGACACCAGTGGCAACAGCAATACAAGGAGCAGGGCCGTGGCCAGAGGTGTTTCCATGCCGGAAAAGGACCAGCGAAGGAACCAGACATCACTGACAACCAGCAGCAGCAGGGCGAATTTCCAGCGGGGCGCAAAGGTCAGGCGGGTGATGATGGCGTCCGCGGCCACCACCACGACCACGCCGCAGAAGGCGCCGAGGACCCAGGCGGCGGTCATCGGGGCGACCCCGAACTTGATCAGCAGGGCCAATCCGAAAATCCACAGGGGACTGGTCGCGCCATAGGTCCGGGCACCGGGATTGAAGGAGAATTCGCCCCGGTCAAGCAGGTTTTCCACGTAGCGCAGGTGGATGAAGGTGTCGTCGGTGATGTATCCCCGCAGGAGGTAGCCCGCGGCCGCGAAGAGGGCCAGGGCAAAGGTCAGGCGTATGATTCGGTCGAAACTCATAGGCGCGTGGGTGGCTCCCGCGTTTCCTTCCTTGGTCATGGCCTCCGGCACATTACTTCAGGATTACCTCAGGAACATGGGCAGGTTCTGGACCCGGCGAATCATGGGACGGTATTCCTCGACGTCGTAGAATCGATCCACCTCCACCCTTTTGACCCCTTCAATGACCGAATTCAATCCCACCGTGGTGTATTTCCCGTCCTGAAGAGCCGTCATCAACCCGCTGGCGCCGTCCAGGAGCATGTCCATGGCCAGATTTCCGAAATTCATGGCCACCATGCGGTCCAGCGCGTCCGGTGCACCGCAGCGCATCATATACCCCAACTGCTGGTATGTAACATCTTTTCCCGTCAGTTCCTTGATTTTCTCGGCGGTCCACATACCGACGCCGCCCAGCTTCTTGTGGCCGTAGGCGTCTTCCTCGCCGGTTTCCATGATATCCCCGCCGATGGGTGTCGCCCCTTCGCTGATGGTAAGCAGGGCGTAATGGCTGGGGTTGTTCGTCTGGTCCCGGCTGATCATGTCCGCCAGTTTCTGGATGTCGAAGGGAACCTCGGAAATGAGGGCCCGATCGACGTTGGCCAGGTAACTGGCGATCAGTGAGGTCTCGCCGCTGTTGCGGCCGAACAGTTCGATGACACCGATCCGCTCGTGGCTGCCGATGGGTGTCCGCAGGTCGTGGATGGCCTGGACACTGCGGGTGATGGCCGTCCCGAAACCGATGCAGTATTCCGTCCCGAAGACGTCGTTGTCCATCGTCTTGGGGATGGCCACCTGGGGGTATCCCGCCTGGTTCAGGCGGGCCGCGTAGCTGAGGGTGTCGTCGCCGCCGATGGGAATCAGCGCGTCGATCTCCAGGTGTTCCAGGTTGGCCACGATGGTGTCGGTGATGTCGGCGGGGTATTTCAACCCCTCCTTGCGCAGATGGACGGGCATGTCCTGCTCCCGGACCTTGGCTGGGTTGGTCCGCGAGGTGTGCAGGAAGGTGCCGCCGGTGCGGTCGATGGTGCGCACATGTTCCCAGTCGAGTTCCGTGATCCACTGGCGGTTCCATTCCGGATCGCCGTCGATGCGATAGTTGGACAGCCCCCCCCAGCCACGCCGGAAGCCCAGAACCTCGATGTCGGCCTTGTGGGCCCGGCTCACCACCTGGCGCATGGCCGAGTTCAGCCCGGGGACATCGCCGCCTCCGGTCAGGATGGCGATGCGCTTGATCTTCCGTTGCATCTAATTGACTCCCTGGCATTCAGGATGGTGTGCTGTGGCTTCGGCAAATTAACCCGGGCTCACCAGGGTGGCAAGACCCCCTTCGAACCCGGTTCAATCCGGATTCGGGTAATCGCAGTGACAGCCGGCGGCCAGGAAGGTCCCCTGGCAGGACATGCGGGCCAGGGCGATCACATCATTTTCGGAAAGCCCGAAGTTTTCCATGGCCAGTTCGTACTCCCGGGACAGCGAAGTGCTGCTGACGGTCGGGTTGTCGGTGCAAAGCGCCACCTTGACGCCGGCGTCCAGGAAGCGCGGCAGGGGATGCTCCGCCAGACTGGATACGGCCCCCGTCTGGAGGTTGGAGGAAAGGCAGACTTCGAGGTAGATGCCGTCCCGGGCCAGCCTCTTGATCAGCTCGGGGTCCTGGCCGGCGCTGGTGCCGTGGCCGATCCGGTGGGGCCCCAGGTTATCGAGGGCCTCCCAGATTCTTTCCGGCCCTTCGCTCTCACCCGCGTGGGCGGTCTTCTTGAGGCCCATGGTGGTGGCCAGGTCGTAGGCGTCCTTGAACAGAAGCGGCGGATAGGGCGCCTCGTGCCCGGCGATGTCGAACCCCACCACGCCCACGCCGTCGTGGTACTCCTCTTTCTCCCCGATGACCTCGCGCAACAGGATGCGGGCCATGTTGCCGCCGTGGTTGCGCATGGCGATGACGATGATCCCCGCCCGGAATTCCGGATGCTCTTTGCCGAATGTCGAAAAACCCTTGCGAGTGGCAGCGATGACCTGGCGGGTGGTCAGGCCCGCCCTCCGGTGGATCAGGGGGTTCATCCGCAGTTCCAGGAGCCGGACGCCGTCGTTCCAGGCGTCTTCGGCCAGCTCATAGGATATGCGCCGGATGT
>CBDTUS010000233.1:0-5425 GCA_965363725.1 uncultured bacterium
CCACCCCTCCCCACACGTTGATGATGATCTCGTCCCCCACCCCGAGGCGGTAGTCTTCAGGCACAGGACCGAATGAGGGAGGTTGGAACATCCCGGCGTCGAGATGAAAGAAATCGCTGCCGAAAAAACCGTTGGCCCCGTCATCGAAAACGCTTTCATCTCCATTGGCGGTGTCGGCTTCACCGATTATTTGATCGGTCATGGGAAGGGTGACGGTCACATCGGTGTCCCGCCAGAGTCCGGCATCGTTGATCCCCTCGAGGGAGGTTCGCCCCGGAGCCTGGGTCTCGACAGTGTCTGGGGTCGCCGTTTCCCCGGTCTGCAGCTGGTACTGCTGCAGCAGCTGCTCCTTGCTCATGCCCGTCCGCCGGGCGGCCTCTTCGAGCATTTCCGGGGTGATTTCCTGGGAGACGGCACACAGCGGTGCCAAAAGAGATACAAGGACGGCACCCAGAACAGCCAGTCGCAAGAATGACCGAAAGCCCCTGTTATGCCGTCGAATGGAAGTCATGAGCGGGCCCTCCCTGGCCCGGAATCCCCCAGGGGAATCAGCGGACACAGCGCTGCGCTGGTGGTGGCGTTTGCGACCGGAGCATTATTCAACAAAGGGTACCCTCGGTCAACCCTTGGCCGCGGATTATCCCCCGAAAAATATGTTGCCCGGCCGGCGCCATGGGTTAAAGTTCCCTGATGCAGAATTCCAACAACAACAAGATCAAGTGCGCCGTCATCGGCACCGGATACCTGGGGCGGTTCCACGCCCAGAAATATGCCGCCATGGACGACGTCGAACTGGTCGCGGTAGTGGACGTGGACCCGGAGAAGGCCGCCGCCGTCGCCGCTGAAGTCGGCTGCGAAGCGGCCACGGATCTCGCCGCGATTTTACCGAGGATCGAGGCCGCGAGTGTCGTGGTGCCCAACGTGTTCCACTACGAGGTGGCCAAACCCCTTCTCGAGGCCGGAATCCACACCCTGCTCGAAAAGCCGCTGACCAATACCGTGGAGGAGGCCGACGAGCTGATCGCCCTGGCCGAGGCCCGGGGTGTCGTCCTGCAGTCCGGACATCTGGAACGTTTCAACCCGGCGGTCCGCATCCTGCGGGAACGGACGACCGATCCCCTGTTCATCGAGGCCCACCGGCTGAGCGGATTCAAGGCACGGGCGACCGACGTGGACGTGGTCCTGGATCTGATGATCCACGACATCGACATCGTGCTGTCGATGGTCGGTGCGCCCCTCGAGGAGATCCGCGCCTCGGGCCTGCCGGTCCTGACTCCCAACCTGGACATCGCCAACGCCCGGCTCACGTTCGCCGGCGGCTGCACCGTGAACCTCACCGCCAGCCGGATCTCCCTGAAGGACATGCGCAAGATCCGCATCTTCCAGGAAGGCACCTACATCTCGGCCGACTGCGCCACGCGCGAGAACGTCATCGCCACCAGCGTGCCCGTCCCCGGCGCCGAACCCCGGGTGATGCCCGAACTGATGAAACACGGCGAGACGGACAACCTCCGCGAAGAGGTGAAATCCTTCATCGGGGCGGTCAAGGGGGAACATCCCGTAGAAGTCACCGGACGCGAGGGCCGGGACGCCCTGGCGGTGGCCATCGAGATCAACGAAGCGATCGCCGCGCAGCTGGAACGCCGGCGGAAGTGATCCCACCCGGCACCGCAGATCAATCCAGGCCCAGAACCCCGCGGGCTTGTTCTTCATCCTCTTTCAGCTGGGTGATCAACTGATCGGGCCCGTCGAACTTCCTCTCGGAGCGCAGTTTCCTGATCCACTCCACCTTGACGTTGCGGCCGCGCAGATCCCCGCTGAATCCGAACATGTTGGCTTCGACCCGGGGGGCGGCCAAGCCCTCCCCATGGAAGGTGGGCACGTGGCCGAAGTTAAGCATGCCGCCGAAGATGGCCCAATCCGAAGGCGAGGCGCTCAGGATGTCTCCCTGCAGGTCGACTTCCGGCAGGGATTCGGTCACCCGCTCCAGCACACCACTGGTTTCCGGAGTCACCACATCACCCGGAACTTGGACCCTGACGGCGTAGACCCCGCTTTCGGGCAGCAGCTTCATGGGGTCCAGGGGCTGGATGTTGGCCGTGGGATAGCCGATCTGGCGGCCCCGCCGGTCCCCGGGCGTCACCTCACCCCAGATGGCGTAGGGACGGCCGAGCATCGAGGCCGCCAGTTCCATGTCCCCAGCCAGGAGCGCCCGACGGATGGCCGAACTGCTGATGATCTGCCCGTCTGCCTCCACCGGCGGCACGACCTCCACCGTATAGTCCAGCTGCTGGCCCAATGCCGCCAGGGTCTCCGCCGTGCCCCGGCGATCCGCCCCCAGATGCATGTCGTAACCCGCCACCAGATGCTTCATGCCGAGGTAGCCGACCAGGAATTTCTCTACGAATTCCTCGTAACCGAGACGGGCCAGTTCGGGACTGAAATCCGCCGCCACGATCACAGGGCACTCGAGCTCCTGCAGCAGGGCCAGCTTGGCGCGCCAGGTCGTCAACAGGAAGGGCGCCGCCTTCCTGTCGAGCAGTTGGCGGGGATGCTGCATGAAGGTGAACAGGGCGCCCGAGGCGAGATCGAGGCGGTCCCGCGAAGCCAGGACCTCCCGGATCAGCTCCTGGTGCCCGCGGTGAAGCCCGTCAAACGAACCCAGCACCAGGGAACAGGATTCCAGTTGGGGTTGACGGGTGCCGATCCTGCCGGCGATGATTTCGCCGATGTAGTCCTCGGTCAATCGGATCAGACGCACGCGGATCTCCCTTTCACGCTTTCGGGTCCGCCGGAATGACGGCGGCCAGCACGGGTTCGGCGGTCTCGTCGTCAAGGCGACCGACGGCAACCAGATCTCCATCTGCATCAAGCATCCGGAACAGCCGGCCAGACTTCCCCACTTCCAGTGGTCGACCGCTCAAGCGCTCCAGCCACCCGGCCCGGGGTTGCTGGCCCTGGCGCACCACCCCGGTTTCATCTTCATTCAAAGTCAAAAATGGAGCCTCAGGCAAGGCTTCACTCAATGGTCTCATGGCTCCCGCCAGGTCCAGCCCACCCATTTCCATGACGCCGACCACCGCATCGGTCACCAAAAAGGGACCCACGTCCAGGCGGCGCAGCTCCTGGATATATCCTTCGCTGTCGGCCGCCCGGCCCAGATCCCGGGCCAGGGAACGAATGTAGGTCCCGCTGGAGCAGTTCACCTCGAGATCCACCTCGTACACGGGAGCGGCCGCCGGCACGCCCCACCGTGACGCGGTCATCTCCAACCGGCCGATGGTCACCGGGCGAGCTTCCGGGTCCGGAACATCCTGCCCCGAGCGGACCAGTTTGTACAGGGGCTGGCCGTTTCTTTTGAGCGCTGATATCACAGGAGGTATCTGGAGGATGTCACCCCGGAATCCGGCCAGGCCCGCCTCCACCGCCTGGGGTGACACGGGTACCGGAGCGGCGGCGACCACCTCCCCTTCACGATCCAGGGTATCGGTGGCGGCGCCGAACCGGACGGTGGCGGCATAGGTCTTGTCCTGGCCCATGAGGAAAGGTGAAAGGCGGGATCCCTTGCCGATCAACACCACCAACAGGCCGGTGGCCAAAGGATCGAGGGTGCCCGCGTGGCCGCATTTGAAGCGCGGCGGTTTGGGCGCCCCCCTGCGACGGCCGCCCGCAGGAGGTGCCAGCTCGGGAAAGGCCCGCACCAGGGACTGGCGCACGTGGTTCACGACGGCAAAAGATGTCACGCCGGTAGGCTTGTCGACCAGCAGGATGCCGTCGCGCGGCGTCATCCGTTCCCGGATTCCGCATCCACCATCGCCAGGGCTTCGGTCAGATCGTCGACCAGCATGGCGGTCACGTCCTCCAGCTTGCCTTCGATGGTGCACCCGGCGGCCATCTGGTGACCCCCGCCGCCGTACTTGGACGCAACCACCTGTACGTTCCCCTGCCGGCACACGCGCAGGGAGGCGCGCCAGGTGTCGGGCGCGTTCTCCTTGAGAAAGGACACCAGGCAAACCCCGTCCACCGCCGTGGCGATGTTCACGAAGCCCTCGGTGTCGGACATGCTGCCCCCCGTTTCGGCCAGCATTTCCGCGGTGGCGTTCAAGGTCAGGATGCGCCCGCCGGCGTGGTACTCGAAGGTGGCCAGGACCCGTTGCATCATGGCGACGCCCTCGCGCCGGTAACGATGCAGGGTGGATGCGGCCACTCCCGCGGTGTCCACGCCCATCTCAGACAGGCGGCGCCCGATCTCGAAGGTGAAGGGCACAGTGTTGGAGAACCGGAATCCACCGGTGTCGTTGATCAGGCCCGCATACATGTTGGTGCCCATGTCCACCGTCAGGTCGAAGGGATCGTCGTCGTATTCGGGGTCACCTGCCGACAGGGTGGTGACAACTTGATAGATCAGGGTGCAGGTCGAACAGGACCGGTCTTCGACCCAGCCCGCCTCGGGAGCCTTGCGGCCGCTGACCAGGTGATGATCGATGCAAAGCCGTTTCTCGAATCGGTCCAGGGTATCTTCCAGCGGCCCGGTCCGGTCGATGCGGTGGCAGTCGACCAGCACCAGCAGTTCGGGTTTTTCGGCGGCGTAGATTTCCTCGGCGTCGGTGCTCAGGGTGACCTGGTCATATCCAGGCAGATCCGAAAGACCCAGGGCGGGGTCTGGGTAACTCAACACCCGGACATCACGGCCCATGGCCCGCAGGGCCTCGGCCAGCGACAGCGCGCTGCCGATGGCGTCCGGATCGGGATTGTGATGGGGCACCACCCAGATGGACTTCGCCTCGCGCAGGCCCCTGATAAGTTCCGGGGGTGGAGCCAGGTCCTCCAGGGTCATCCGCCGCTTCTTTTCCTCGTCGGTCAGGAACTCGCCCTTGCTCGCCAGGTCGTTCAGCAGGTCGTCCATTTCCAGTCCCTTTTCCACCGAGTCGTCGTAGGAAAAACGCAACTCCGGGGCCTGCCGCAGGCCCAGGGTCCTGACCAGTTTGCTCTGCATGAAACCCTTGGCCTTCTTCAAACCCTGAAAACTCTTCTTCCGGTCCTCTTCATCCCCGATGACCGAGTAGTAGACCAGGGCCACGGAGTGGTCCCGGTTCAACTTCACGCCCTTGAGGGTCACGAAACCCACGCGCGGGTCCTTCACGGACACCTGCAGCAACTTACTGAGAACCTCAAGAATCGACTGGTTCAGTTTGTTCGTGCGATAGGGATCCATTTCCATCCTTACTTCGAGTTGATGCGTGAGCCTTCAGGATAAGTCCACCCCGCACCCGGGTAAATACCCAAGAGTGGCGGTCGAGAAATATTGGGCCCGAGATGAAGGTATGGTGGGTCTTGGCGGTCCGTCCGTCCTCACTGGCGGGGTGTCTGGAGGCTCCCATAGCCATGGATGGCGGAGGGAGCCGGAAGCCAAGCCGGCCAGGAA
>CBDTUS010000234.1:0-5419 GCA_965363725.1 uncultured bacterium
GGGCGCGATGTTGCTCATGGTCCCCAGCACACCCAGGTTCCGTTCCATCTCGACCGTTTCCAGGTCGATGGCCGTGTCCAGCCGCTGCGCCAGCTCGTCACGCGAGCGGCTGAAGTGGCTGATGCCCTGGGCCATGACGCGGCCCACGGGGCTCTTGCTGGCCTGGCAGAATTCCAGGGCGCCGCGGGCGTCTCCGGATTTGAGCTTCTTGGACACGACGGACATGAAGGCCTTGGTGTCGTGCCGAGTGCTCTTGAAGTAGTGGATTCTTTCCACGGTGAAGCCCACCGTGACGATGGAGCACAGGGCCAACACCATCATGGTCGGTGATGCCATGAACATTTGGATGAGGGACAGTTCGCCGAACATTTTGCCGTCCTCCGTTCCGCGGCTTGGGCGCCGCGGTCTGTCTGATTGCTCTTTCCCCGGGAGAGCGGCGTGCATTCTGCGAGTTCCCCCGGACTTACTCGGTCTCGAATCGCCTTTTTGGCGCGATTCGAAGCGCTTTCCCCAAGACTTCGCAAGGGGTATGCCATCGGCCGGAGTTCTGACCGATTCTGGGGCTTTTTCGAGAATCCTCCGCCATCATGGAAAACGATGGGGTATTCCGGGAAACACAAAAACGGCCGGCCCCCTGGTGATGGGACCGGCCGCTCTGTCGGACGAAGCGAGGTCTATCCGCCCGCCAGGCCCACCGACTGCAGGGCGCCGAGGCGCTCCTGAGCCATCTGGGTCCACTCGGGCTTTCCGCCCGCATTGACGATCGACTGCCAGTACTTGATGGCCGCGCGGTTGTCCCCGCGCTCCTCGGCGATTTCCGCCAGGCGGGCCAGGCTGGCCACGCGGAAGGCGTCGGCCGCCGTGCCGGAAGCCGCGGACTGTTCGTAGGCGCTCAGAGCCGCTTCCATCTTGCCGTCCTTTTCGTGGCATTCGCCCTGCCGGTAGCGCATTTCGGCCACGGGAGCATCGCCGCTCTCGATGGCGTGCTCGTAGGCCTCCACCGCCTGCCGGTAGTCGCCCAGCTCTTCCTGGTACAGGCTGGCCACCTGGACCCACAGGCCCTGGGCGTTTTCGTGCTCGGGATGATCCACCATGAAGCGGACGTACCCGCCGATGGCGGCGTGCCAGTCCTCGATCTCCTGGTAGCAGACCGCGGCGTTGTAGGTCGACAATGGCGCGTACTCACCCAACGGGAAGGTGTCGACCAGGGTCTCGTAACCCTGGGCCGCCTCGGCGAAACGTTCCTGCTTGAACAGGACCGTCGCCGCTCTCAGGTGGGCCAGTTCCGCCAGGTCATGGTCGGGATGGGTGGTCATGAAGTTGTGGTAACCGGCCAGGGCCTGGTCCCGGTCCTCCGCCCGGTAGTAGCTTTCCGCCAGATAGAACAGGGCGCCGGGACCGGACTCGCTTTCCGGATAATCCAGGGTGACGCGCTCGAAGGCCCGCGCCGCCTCGGCGAAGTTGCCTGCGGCAAACGAGTCCTGGCCCTTGTTCCAGTAGATGTCCGCCGCCATGGGCGAATCCGGATTGGTCTCCAGGTAGTCTTCCATGTCCTTGCCGCTGCGGTAGTAGCAGGACTGGACGCCGAGCTCCGCATCTTCGACGCGCGGATCATCGGGATAATCCTGGATGAACGCGTTGAAGGCCAGGATGGCGCCTTCGTCGTTGCCCTGGTTGTAGAGGCAGTTGGCCAGGCCAAAGCCCGAGTCCGCAACGTAGGAACCTTTGGGGTAACGGTTGCGCAGCTGCTCATAGGCCGCCGCCGCGGAATCGAACCGACCCAGACCGAACCTGGTGTCGGCGATGCGGTACATGGCCTCCTCGACCTCGGGGGCTTCGGGGAAGCGCTTGATCAGGGTCATCCAGCTCTCGATGGCCTGCTCGTAGTACTGCAGGCGGTAGTAGCAGTCACCCTGGTTGACCAGGGCCGTGGCCGCCGCCGGATCATCCGGGTTGTTGGCCAGGAAATCGTTGAACTGCTTGAGGGCGTCTTCGTAGTTGTGCTGGTTGAAGTAGATCGAGCCCACGGCCAGGCTGTTGGTACCCTTGTCGCTGTCCGCGTTGGCCAGCGCCAGCAGGAACTTGTCCTGCTCCTCGAGGGCCAGTTCGTACTGGCCGTTACGGCTCAGGCTCGCCACCAGGCCCTGCAACGACGCGGCGGCCACGTTGCTGTGGGGATATCCGGTGAGCACCAGCCGGTACATGCCGGAAGCCTCGCGGTACAGACCCTGGTCGAAGTAGGCCTCACCCAGGTAGTAGTAGGTGCGGGCCCGCCAGGGGCTGGGCGTGGGCAGCAGCTTGCTGGCCAGGTAGTTGTAGTTGGTGATCACCCGGTCGAGCTGGTCGATCCGGGAATAGGCCAGGGTCGAGAGGAAGAGCGCCCGCTCAGCCACGTCGGTGTTGACGTGCTTGTCCACCACGTTCTGGAAGGACATGATGGCCTCGCGGTATTCCTCCATCTGGAAATGGCTGAACCCCTGCAGGACCCGCACGCGCGCGGCCAGGCTGTCGCCCGGATAGACCTTGAGGAACTCGTCGGCCAGCACGATGGCCTGGCTGTAGTTTTCCTCGAGCGTGTACGAATAGATGATCTTGTGCATCGCGGCGCTGGCCACACGGCTGCCTTCGAACCGGCGCACGGCGTCGGTCCAGGCGAAGATGGCCTCGGCCCGGCGGTCGAGGTTCATGTAGCAGTCACCGATGAGATACTGGGCGTAGCCGGCGATTATCTCGCCGGGGAATGAGCGCACGATCTCTTCGAGTTCGCGCACCGATTCATCGAAGCTGCCCTCGTTGTAGGTGACGCAAGCCATCTTGTAGCGGGCGTTGGCCACGAAGGGGCTTTCGGGGTAATCCTCGAGGAAGTCGCGATAGCTTCGGACGGCCACGGCGTTCTGGCCCGAGCGGTAGAAGGCCTCGGCCACACTGAAAGCCACGTCGTCGGCCAGGGGGCTGTCGGGGTACTTGCGCAGGACCTGACGATAGCGCTGGATGGCCAGGATGTACTGGCCCGTGTCCTCGAGACAGCGACCCAGGTAGTACAGGCCGCGATCGCTCGGCACCTGTTCGAAGTTCGCGATGGCCTCGTCGTAGTTCTGCTCCTGGTAGGCGAACAGACCCAGGGCGAATTTCACTTGGGGCATTTCGCCGTAGCCGGGACGCCGCTCGAGCAGCTCGCGGTAGGACGCGCGCAGCTTGAGCCAGTTGCCCTCGACGATGTAGGCCAGGCCGATTTCATACAGGCCCTCGGCCAGCATGAAGGTGTCGTCGTACTTCTTGACCAGACGGTCGTAGTGCTCGATCGCCTTGTCGAAACGGCCCAGGTTGTAGTTGCACTCACCCTGGCGCAGCAGCACGCTGGCCTTCAGGTACTCGTCACGGCCCTTGCGGCCCGACACCTTGGCGTATTCGCGCAGGGCGCCCTCGTAGTCCTCGGCGGCAAAGTAGCACTCGCCCACCATGTACTGGGCGGACGCGGCGCGTTGGCTGCCGCCATAGGTCTGCACGAAGAGACGGTACTGCTGCATGGCCGCCGACTTGTCGACGCCTGCTTCATAGGCCCTACCGGCCGCCTCCCACAGGGCGGCTTCGGTGGGTACGGCCAACTCCCGGTTGTCGTCCCCGCCCAGGGCGGAGCCCACCGGCCCCAATAGGGCCAGGGTCAGTACGGCCGCGGCCGCGATCATGGTTGCTTTGGTGGCCATTATTCGGTCCCCCCGGGCGACGACGGTGCGTTGCCGCTGATTTCGACGCGGATGGGTACGCGGGTACGGTCCATGAACCCGAGCACCTCCACGCTCGTTGTGTTATCCCAGTACTCGCCCATGGTGTCCACGATCGTGGCCCGGGCCTGATAGGTTCCGTCTCCGACCATGCGGCCGTCTTCGTCTTCGCCGCGCCAGATCACCATCTCCGGGGGTTCCCCGTTGCCGGACAGGGTGCGCACGACGTTGTCGGCCTCGTCCACGATGACCACCTGCCAGGACTCGATGTCGCCGCGCACAGCGGTCTTGATGTCGAACTGCACTTCGCGGTCGTCGCCGTTGGGGCTGAAGAGGGCCCGATCGCTGTTCACCTTCACGCCGAAGGGCACCCCGAAACGCAGGGTGGCGCTCAGGACGTTCTGCATGCCCAGGTCGGTGCTGACGAAAGCGTAGTCGAACTGCCAGTTCTTCAGGCGGAAGCCGGCGCCGGCGCTGATCTGTTCACGTTCGGTGTCATATCCGCCGCGCAGGGCCAGTGAGCGCAAGGGCCAGGCTTCGAGGCCGGTGCGGAAGCTGGTGTCCATCCATTTGGTCTTGACGATGTCGCTGGTCAGCAACAGGCGGCTGGTGAAAAAACGCAGGGTCAATCCGGCGCGGGCGCTTTTGGCCAGCTCCTCCTCCGAATCGATCAGGGTGATCTTCGGCGCCACCACGTTCTGGATCGAACCACCGATGCTGAGCAGGCGGTGGGGCCGATAGTAGAGACCGATGTCCAGGCCCGCGGAACTCCCCGAGGCGCCGCCGATGTCCTGACTGACGGACTTGATGGTCGTCCCGAAGGAAACCCGCTTGTAGGATCCGGCCCAGCCGATCGAAACCACGCTTTCGCGCTGGCTGAACTTCTCGTCCAGGTCCTCGTCCCAGGTGGCTCGTTCGAACTCACCGCTGGTGGTGAAGATCCCGCTCAAGGCGAAGGTCCCCCACTTCTCGGTGGGCATGCCCAGGGAAATGAATCCGTAGCGGGTGTCCTCGAACATGGTCGCGCCCATGCCCGTGATCTCCATGGTCCTGAGGTTGGCCAGTCCCGCCGGGTTCCAGTAGGCGGTGGCGGCGTCGTCGGCCATGCTCACCACGGCGTTGCCCAGGGACAGACTGCGAGCACTCGAGCCGTACCTGAGGAAGGTGCCCGCCGCGCCGCCGTCATCCTTGGCCGAGGCCGTAACCGCGAACAGGATCATCGCCCCGAACACAACCGCGCCGATGCGGCGGGCCGTCAATTTCCGGTCAAACGGTTTCATTGTTATCGCCTTCATTATTTCACCACCGCGATCTTGCGGCGCAGGTCCATACCCGCGCCGTGGATGCGACAGATGTAGCCACCGTTACCCACGACGTTGCTCTTGCCGTTGCGTCCGTCCCAGGGGTACTGAACGAGATCCCCGGCGTTCACCTGCAGCTGGTCGCTGAAGACGACGTCGCCGTAGAGATCGTACAAGGTGAGGTTGACCGTCCCGCTGCCGGTGGGCCGGAACAGGATCATGGTCGGACCCTCGTTGGGGTTGAAGGGGTTGGGCCGGTTCGTGACGTCACGATCCGTGTCCATGGCCTTGGCCGTATAGAGAGTGACCGTGCGCACGGGCTCGACCACGCCGCTCGACTCCTCGGCGAAGAAGCGCAGGGTATGCGTGCCCGGCTCCAGGTACTCGGGGCCGAGG
>CBDTUS010000235.1:0-5411 GCA_965363725.1 uncultured bacterium
TTTCGGGATTGTCCAGCGCCCAGACGGGCGCCCACGTCCACAATGCGGGAGCGGGGGCCAATGGTCCGGTCATTCATGGGCTTCCTCTGGGGTCCCCCTTGGACACCACCTTGGATTTGGCCGACATTTCGGAAGTTGCCGACCTTGTGTCGGGGAGCCTCTACGTGAATATCCACACGGCGGAATTTCCGGGGGGCGAAATCCGCGGCCAGTTGCTTTTTTCCGGCACGGTTGGTTCCGACAATGCCACCTGGGGGTCCATCAAGGCCCTCTTTCACTAGTTAACCGAGACAATTGCCTTGTCCGGGGCCCGGGTAATCCGGGCCCCGATAATTGTTAATTGGCTTTACCATAAGAAGTTGGCACTTAATTGGAGATATCGGATGGAAGGCAGCTGGCACAAGAAATCAAAAAAACACTTGGATGTACATGTGGAAATCCTGTATAATAAAGGATCGGATCCGGAACCGGAGTCCAATCGAAACTTGCCAAGGAATAGGCCGGTGTACCCAAAACAATTTCCCCAGGCTCTAAAACTGGCTTTGGCGCTGTGTCTCTTGACAGCGCCTATATTCGCTTGGGCGCAGGTTTCCGACGACTTCAGCAGTCTGGAACTTGATCCCGCCGTCTGGGTCCAGGTCGATCCCGTTGGCGGTTCCGGTTTCGAATCCGTCAACGGTTGGCTGACCCTGACAATTCCAGGCGGCACCGATCATGACCTGCGCGAAGGCATCAACGGCACCGCCCGTCTTGTGCAGGATGTTCCTGACGACGATTTCTCCATCGATGTCGGATTCGAATCCCTTCCCACTGAGGATTTCCAGATCCAGGGCCTGTTGGCGGAAACCGACGCGACCCATTATCTGCATCTGGATGTTCGTCGCACGGGCCAGGCCACGAAGGTGGTCTGCGCAACGGTCGACGGGGTTCTCAAGATTACGCAGGGAGAGATCGAGCTTACCGGGGCGAATGTAATCCGGTTGCGGTTGGCCCGCACGGGTGACAGTTGGCTGGCGACCTATTCGTTGGATGGCGTCACCTGGATCGATATCATCGCCTTCGACCACGAAATGACAGTTTCCCGGGTCGGGGTGTTCGCAGGCAACGCGGGCACCGGCGGCGGCGGAAATTCCGGCGTCACCAATCTGACCGCCACGCAGGTTTTGTCCGGCAATCTCCCCGGCAACGTGACCGCTGTGGATTTGAGCTGGACGCCATCGGTGGATCCCGAGGCCGTCAGCGTGTCTCTGTACCGCAAGGGTCATGATGGGGTCTACCCCGAATACGACGGTGGCAGCGGTCCCCCTCTTCCGCAGGACCCGCTCGCCGAAGGCTGGGAGTTTGTCGCCACGGTTCCGGTGGGTTCGAATGTCACCACCGACTTTCCCACAACCCGCGATTTTTGGTATTATTGTGCCCAGGCCAACGATTCGGGCGGGAATCCCTCAGGCGCCGTCATGACCACGGGCGTGCTGAACTATCTGCTTGGCGATGTGTCAGACGGCGGCGCTCCTATCGCCGACGGCGACAACCGGGTCACCGTCCCCGACTTGATACTCCTGGGCAGTCACTATTTCACCTACGAAGGTGGTCCAACCGGATTGTACCTGAACTACCTGGATATCGGCCCCACCGACGACATGAGCGTTGTCGGACGTCCTACGGCCGATAACAGGATCGATTTCGAAGACCTTATTGTCATGAGTATCAACTTCGAGCAGGACCTTACGGCGAAATCTTTTCCTCCGGTTCTGACGGGCGCCCCATCACCGGCCGACAACAACTCCCTGGCCCTGGACATTCCCGACCTTCCCGGAATGGGCCAGACCTTCACCGTCAATCTGGCGATGATGGCCGACGGTCAGATCCAGGGTCTGCAGATTCCGTTGCTGTGGGATGAGGACGTCATTGAGTTCATGGACTTCCAGGGAGGCGCGTTGCTGGAGGATCAGGGCGGTCAATCGCTATTCTTTTCCCCCCTCGATGGTGTCGCGGACATCGCCCTGGCCGGTCTCAGGGAACGGGGAATTTCCGGCAAGGGCACGCTGGCCCAGGCAACCTTCCGGGTGATAGGCACCGGCCCGGTGGGACTCAAGATCGGTGACATCAAGGCACGCGATCGTGCCAACCAGAGTGTGACCGTCAACACCGGCGGCGGTGACGATTCTGACCGCGAACTCCATGATCCGATCGGCGATAAAAGCGGACCGATCGGCGACAAGATCTTGTGGACCGATCCGGCTCCAGCCTTCTCGGTTCAGGTGGATTACTTCTTCGACACCGGCGCGCCCATCGTTCCGGAAGACGGGAACATCCAAAATGGCCTGCGTGTGGCCGATGATCTGCAGGTCCTTTACGCCTTTGGTGAGGGTGTGGGCGACGTGGTCCTGGACCATGCCGTAGTGCTGCCCCGCCTCGATCTGTTCGTCGCCGACCCGGCCAACGTGGATTGGCTGCCGGGCGGTGGTCTGGACCTGACGACAGCGACCCTGATCGCTTCCCCCGGACCAGCCGTCAAGGTCACCGACGCCTGCACCGCCAGTGACGAGGTCACGGTGGAAGCCTGGGTCCAGCCGGCGACGATCGATCAGTCCGGGCCCGCCAGGATGTTCACGGTGTCGGCCGACCCGGGAAATCGTAACGTGACCCTCGCCCACGGGCAGCATGGGGGTCTGCCGAACGACGTTTTCGTCACCCGCCTGCGCACCACCACGACTTCCCTCAACGGCCAGCCCGAAACCATATCGCCGGCCGGTTCGTTGACCGGAGACCTGCAGCACGTGGTCTTCACCTATGACGCCGCGGGCATCACTCGGCTCTACGTGGACGGTGTCGAAACCGCCAGCGAAACCATCGGCGGGTCCCTGGACAGCTGGGACGGTTCCTATAGGCTGGGCATAGGGGCGGAAATGGACGGGACCCGGCCCTGGCTGGGGATATTCCATCTGGCGGCGATCTACAACCGTGCCCTGTCGCCCCAGGAGATTGCCATCAACCTGGGGGCTGGTCCACGGGGGGGGCAACTGTCCAACCTGCCGCCGGCCGTCTCCCTGGTGGGGATTTCTCCCGGCGAGGAGTTCGACTATTCCAACCCAGTGCCGTTGGCCGCCGTGGCGGGGGATGTGGGCGGGTCAGTCACCAGGGTGGATTTCTACGTTGGAAACACGTTCCTGGGCAGCGACCTCAGCGCGCCCTTCGAATTCGCCTGGGCCGATCCGGCGGTGGGCAGCCATCAGATCCGCGCAGTGGCCGAGGACAATGACGGGAACACAACGGCCTCGGACGTCATCCCTATCCTGGTCTCGACTCCCGAGTCCTATCTTTCGGCCCTGTTCGTATCGGACGACTTCTTCGACGCGGCCCTTGGCCAACCCTGGACGGTGACCGACGGTACCGCAGGCGCGGCGATCAGCCAGGTAGGGGGCCACGTACTTGTCGATCTGCCCCCGGTGACCCAGGATCCCTGGACGTTGGGTGCGGCGTCGGTCTTTGCGCATCAGGCGGAAAACGACGGCGACCTCGCGGTGGAGTTGAAGCTCGCCACCGTCGATTTCACCGGCGACACCTTTGGAGGTCTGCGCCTCGAAGGCGGCGGCGGTGAGGTCGTCCAGCTGCTCGGTGAAATTGCCGGCGGAACCTGGACACTCAGCTGGGGCCGTTCCGATGGAGGCCCCTTCACCGACCTGGGTGCCCTGGCTGTTCCCCTGGTTACCGATGGTCTCTGGTTGCAGGTGCGCCGTGAGTCCGGCGCCTGGACCTTCCTCTACTCCATCGATGCTGTAACCTGGCAGGCCCTCGCGAATCCGATCCAGCCCATGGCCCTGGTCCGCTGCGGCTGGGTGGCCGGCGGTCTCGACGAAGCGGGGGGTTCCCCGACCGTGGCCTTCGACTACGCCTTCAACCTGGCCAGCCCGGTCATTCCCGAGGATGGGGGGTCCGGCGAGGATCTGATCCCACCGGTCATCGGGGAAGTCACCGTGGAGGCCGACCTGGATCAGGCCACCGTATCCTGGGATACCGATGAACCGACCTTCTACAGATTGTCCTACGGCTTGACCACTGACTACGAACTGGACGTCCTCCTGGGTCAGGCCTTTCAAACCAGTCACAATGTTGATGTCACCGGTCTTGCACCAGGCCAACTCTATCATTTCAAGGTTACCTGTGTGGACACCGCCGGAAATGTTTCCTCGACTTCGGACATGGTGCTTTATACAGGTTGGGAAGCGGTCCTGTCTCCCGGCCCTGCAGCGGGAGATGTCTACCGCGAGACCCGTCTGGCCATCTACCAGGGAAACGACTGGCGGGTCACGGATCCTGATGCCCTCGCTGATGGAGCCCAATTATACCTGCCGAACCCCGTCTTGAGCATCGAGGTGCCGGACCTGACCGGGGCCGTGCGTGCGGAAATGATCATTGACCGCTGGGGGGGCCACCCGGGGACCTCCAACAAGCGGGTCCGGCTGGGAGGAGGGTCCTGGATGGGATTGCCCGAACTGGCGGCGATCCCTGCATCCAATCCCGAATGTTACGTGTACCAGGACAACCTGAT
This sequence comes from uncultured bacterium, assembly GCA_965363725.1. Taxonomy (GTDB): domain Bacteria; phylum Krumholzibacteriota; class Krumholzibacteriia; order LZORAL124-64-63; family LZORAL124-64-63; genus JAGLCY01. The sequence continues at coordinate 4,553 of CBDTUS010000235.1, forward strand.
GATCGACGTTCCCCTGAACCAACTGCAGACCGGAACCATGACCCTGGAGGGCACGGCGGATGATCAGATCTGCTTCTCCTTCCAGTGGGGCCAATGGGGCTGGTACGGGGTGGTGCTGCGGGTTTACTACGACGGTTCGGTGGCCCATCCGACGGGCAGCATCCTCAGCCCGACCGCGGGAGACACCATCGTCGATGCCGCGAGCATCACTGTCAGCGCCAGCGCAGCCGGGACCGTGGAGGAGGTCCAGGTCCTGGCCTGGTACGGGGGCGCGGACATCGACGGCAATGGGGTGTTTACTGAGTGGCAGCGCGAGTACCATCGCGGCAAGAGTGACACAAGCGTTTCCATTGGGGGCATTGTGGGTTCGCTAAACGTGGGGCCCTGGGATTTCAACTGGGACGCCCAGTGGATTCCCGACCAGCAGCCGGGCGCGGTCAAACTGCAGGCCCGGATCCTGGATGACGCCGGGTTGTGGTATGTCACGGATTTCGTGGAGAACCTGTCACTGGCGCACAGCGACGGCGTGGTGAAGATGTACACCATGGACACCGTCCCACCCTATTTCTGGGTGCGTATCGACCGCATCAAGACGGCGGAATTCACCATCCCGGCCGGCGACGATCTCCTGACCGCTTCTGCAGCTCAAATGGTGGTGCCGACCTGGAACGGCATCGATACCGGGGTTATCGACATCAACGGGCTTTGGCAGAGGACGCATATCGGGGCTGATCACTTCTACGCGATGGATACTTATGCCTTGCCGACCTCATCGCTCATTCAGGATGTCAACACGGTCACCATCACCGCCAGCACGGGGGGGCACGGCATGGAAGTGCTGTGGCCCGGGCCGATGTTC
>CBDTUS010000236.1:0-5393 GCA_965363725.1 uncultured bacterium
CGAATTCCCAGTCGCGCTCGTCCTGGCCGGGCACGGCCATGATGGCGCCGGTGCCGTAACCCATCATCACGTAGTCCGCGATCCAGATGGGAATGCGCTTGCCCGTAGCCGGATTGATCGCGCATCTGCCACAGAAGACGCCGGTCTTCTCCTGGGAGATCTGCCGGTCGCGGTCGCTCTTGGCCGCCGCTTCGGCCCGGTAGGCCTCCACGGCCTCCCGCTGCTCGGGGCCGGTCAGCATCTCCACCCAGGGATGCTCGGGACTCAGCACCATGTAGGTGGCCCCGAACAGGGTGTCCGGCCGGGTGGTGAAGATGCGCAGCTTCTCCTGGTGCCCCTCGAGGGCGAAATCGACTTCCGCCCCGTCGCTGCGGCCGATCCAGTTGCGCTGCAGGTCCTTGATGTATTCCGGCCAATCCAGCCCCTCCAGGTCGTCGAGCAGACGCTGGGCGTAGGCGGTGATCCTCAGCATCCACTGCTTCATGGGCTTGCGGACGACGGGGTGGCCCCCGATTTCGCTCAGCCCGTCCTTGACCTCTTCGTTGGCCAGCACCGTGCCGAGCGCGGGGCACCAGTTCACGGCCATCTCGGCCTCGTAGGCCAGGCCCTTTTTGTACAGCAGGGTGAAGATCCACTGGGTCCAGCGGAAGTAGTCCGGATCGCTGGTGGCGAACTCGCGGTCCCAGTCGTAGCTGAAGCCCAGCATTTTCAGCTGCCGTTTGAAGTTGGCGATGTTCCTGCGGGTGGTCACCTCGGGATGGGTGCCCGTCTTCATGGCGTGGTTCTCCGCCGGCAGGCCGAAGGAATCCCACCCCATGGGGTGCAGGACGTTGAACCCGTTCATCCGCTTGAAGCGCGAGACGATGTCGGTCGCCGTATAGCCCTCCGGATGCCCCACGTGCAGCCCGTCCCCGGAGGGGTAGGGAAACATGTCCAGGACGTAGTACTTGGGCTTGTCGCTGACGTCGGGGGCCTTGAAGGTCTGGTGCGATTCCCAGTACTCCTGCCAGCGGGGTTCGATCTGTTGGGGATCGTAGGCCATGCTCGTTCCTTGCATCGGGTTCACGGATGGATCCGGGCGTAAGCACGGAATATGGGGCATGAAGGCCGAAATGACAACCGAAGGGGCCGCAGGACCTATTGGGGGACATGTCTCGCAACTATTGGTTAAGACCGTCAATCCATTGTCGATATGAGTAATGACAAGAAACTACCACTATGGTCTGGGAGATCACGAGATGTTCGGTGACAATTCCCCCGCGACGGGCGAGGATTTGACGCCCGAATGGGCCGAAACTGCCAAGCTCGAAAAGCAATCGATGCGCAACTGGTATCTGATGGCCGCCATCACGGCCATGACCACCATCGGTTTGCTGATCGCCGTCACGCCGGTGTTGAGCAAAAGCATTTCCTCGTTCTGGCCCTGGGCCAATACCGACGTGGTCCTGCTGGTGGGCCTCGGCGGATCCATCCTGCTGCTGATCCTGCACCTGACCTTCCAGCAGATAAAGGTCACCGTGATCCGCCACCAGGTCCAGGGCATGCAATCGTCAGCCAACGAAAGCCGGCAGCAGAACGCGTTGCGCCTGCACGCCCTGCTCAACGTGAGCCGCATGATGGGCTCGGTCACCGATCCGGCGAGCGTGTTCCAGGCGATCACCAGCACCTGCCTGGAGATCTTCGACTGCCACCAGTCCTCGCTGATGCTCCTGAACACCGAAACCGACATGCTGGAAATGAAGGCGGCCACCGGCCACATCAACCGGGAAAAGCTCAACGCGGTGCAACAGCCCGTCGGCAGGGGGATCGCGGGTTACGTGGCCCAGCAGAAGCAGCCCGTCATCCTGGGCAAGAACATTGACCCGGAAAAATACCCCGGCCTGCACACGCAGGCCATGAAGCTCTCCGCCGCCATGGTCGTGCCCATCCTGGTGCGCGATGAACTGGTGGGCGTGCTCAACATCAGCAGCCGGGCGCCGGACACCCTCTATCTGGAAGAGGACCTGCGCGCGCTGGAGGTCTTCGCCGAGAACGCCGGGACCTGCATCCGCCAGGCCGAACGGTCGGAATGGATGCGCCAGACCATCGAAAACATGCACCGCCAGAAGGCCCGGACGGCCCAGCCGGTGACGGTCGGTTCATAAATACGATCCCCTTTATCCAGGGCGATGCTATTCTGGGGACAGGAAGACAACCTGTCCCCGTTTTCTTTCCAGGGAGATCGCCGATGAGGCCCAATGGAATCCTGTTCCTGATCCTGCCGGCGATATGGTTGACCGCTGGCGGCTGCTCCAGCGTGAACGTCGAGGCCCGGGACGAAAGCCAGCCCCCCCATGAAAAGATTTTCCGCGAAGAGATGGAGGGCCGCGCCCCCGATTCCCAGGTACCGCGTGTGGTGGAATTGCCCGAGCCGCAATATCCCGAACCCGCGGACCCGGAACTGGCGGGTATGGTGATGGTCCGGGTGCTGGTCGGCCTGGACGGCCAGGTGTACGAGGCGGAGGTGGTGCAGGGGGTCGATCCGGCCATCGACATGGCGGCCCTGGAAGCCGCCCGCGAAGGCAAATATGCCCCCGCGAGCGAGTCGGGCTCGGCTGCCGAGAGATGGATCACGGTGCCCTTCCGCTATCCACCGCCGGTGGGAAAAACGGATTAGACCCCCGGTGGATTTCTACATCGGCGAGAAACCCTGGTCCGCCCAGTAGGCGTCCTGGTAGATCTTCTCGAGTTCGAGGAGCTGCTCCAGGTGGCCGTCCTCCCATTCGGTCAGCCAGGTGAACAGCTGCTTCAGGTCGGGGTCGTCGGTCTTCTCGGCGTGTTCCTTGTAATAGGCGATGGCCTTGTTCTCCAGGTCACAGCCGATGCTGATGACGGCCATCTCGAACTTGCCCCGCTTGATCGAGCGCTTGAAATCGTCGCTGATCACATCCTGGGATCCGTGATCGACCTCGGCGGGATGCACGTCATCGAGGTTCAGTTTTCCGTCGGCCATCAGGCTCTTGTACTGGTTGGTCAGGATGCGCACGTGGTCGTCCTCATCCTTGGCCAGCATCTCGAACATGGCCTTGGCCGCGGGATCCTCGGCCTCGCCGGCCGCATGGTTGTAGAGCTGCTGTCCCTTGACCTCGACCATCACGGCGTCCTTGATGATCTTGATCATTTCCTGTTTCTTCTCGTCGTTCATCACTTTCCTCCAGGAGCGGTGTTCACGCGGTTGAGAGTCAAAAAACATCCAACTTGAAGTACTTTTTCGGGTTCCTGCGCATTTCGTCGATGAGGCGTTTGAAGGACACCATGGTCGAATCGGTGTGGGCGTAGAGGGCCGGGTCGTTGAGCATCATCGCCGCTGTGCCCTCCCCCTCGTCCAGTTTGGCCATGATCGAATTCAGGGAGAGGGCCGCCGTCTGCATGGTGGCCATCAGGGTATCGGCGCTGGCCATGGCGGACGACGCGTCGGTGAAGGCCCGGTCGACGCGGCCCGATTCCATCAGCTCCCGCAGTCCGTCCGAGGCCACGCGAAAGTTGTCCAGGATCACGGCGATGTCGCTGTGGTTCTCCTGGACCATGCCGTCGATCTTGTCCAGGGTCTCGTGGGCCTGCACCAGGGTCTCGATCACCTTGCCCTCGGTTTTGACCTGATCCACCAGTTCGGTGATCTTATGGGTCAGCACCCTCATTTCGGCCAGGGCATCGCTGGCGGCGTCGGTCATCGAGGCGATCGTGCCCGCAGTGCGCCCCTTGAAGATATGGCCCTCGCTGATGGTGGCGCCCGTGCCCGGATCGATCTCGATGACGATCTCGCCCACGATACCCTTCTCCCCCAGGGTCACCACGGCGTCCTCGCGCAGATCAAGGGTGTCCTCCAGCCGCATCTCCACGCGGACCGAGCCCTGCAGGATCTGCAATCCCGACACCTCGCCCATGCGGATGCCCCGCACTTGGACCTTGTCTCCCATCCGCAGGCCGGCCACGTTGCCGAAGTCCGCGAGGTAGAAGTTCTGGCCCTTGGACAGGTCTATGTTCTTGAACCACATCATCCCCACGATCAAAACGACAATGGCGATGATGGTCAACAGGCCGACCTGGACTTCGTTGATTCTGTATCTCATCCGCTTCTCCAAATCCGTGGTCCGTGCGCGACCGTTTCCAGGTGTGCGTCCGCTAGAAGGATCCCAGCGGTCCCTGGGCGTTTCCTTGGATGAACTGACGCACCATCGGGTGGTCCGTGGTCCTGATTTCGTCCACCGTCCCGGTGAACACGATCTTGCCCCCGTTGAGCATCGCCATCCGATCGGCCACCTTGAAGGCGCTGGCCAGGTCGTGGGTAACAACGACGCTGGTGACCCCGAGTGTCTTCTGCATATTGATGATCAGGTCGTTGATGGCGTCGCTGGTGATCGGGTCCAGGCCCGTCGTGGGTTCATCGTAAAGGATGTACTCCGGCTCCATCACGATGGCCCGGGCCAGACCCGCTCTCTTCTTCATGCCCCCCGAAAGTTCGCTGGGCAGTTTTTCATCGGAATCCACCAGTCCCACCTGGGCCAGGCATTCGCGGGCCCGGGCATCGACCTTCTCCTGGGGCCAGTTCATGTGTTCCTCGAGCATCAGGCCCACATTCTGGCAGATATTCATGGAGTCGAAAAGGGCCGCGCCCTGGAAAAGGAAACCGAACTTCTTGCGCAGTTCCATCAGGGCAGAGGTCTTCAGTTCGGAAATTTCCTGTCCTTCGACCCAGATCTGGCCTGCGTCGGGCTCCAACAACCGCACAATGTGCTTGAGCAGAACCGACTTGCCCTCGCCGCTGCGACCGATGATCACCAGGGTCTCACCCTTGTGAATCAACAGATCGGTGTCGCGAAGGACCACCTTCCGGCCAAATCTCTTGAACACCCCCTCGATCACGATTCCCGTGAAGGAGGCCGGGTCGGCGACCCTCTGATCGGGTGGAGCGGGGATGTTGTATTCCAGGTTCACTAGGACGCCCTACTTCTTGAAAATGATCTGGAACAGGACGATGGCCAGGAAATAGTCCGCCACCAGAATGCTCAGACAACTGCCGACCACGGCCATCATGGTTGAGCGGCCCACACCTTCGGCGCCCCCCTTGGTGTTGAAGCCGTTGTAGATTCCGCTCATGGCGATGATCCCGCCGAAGACGACCGACTTGATCAACCCGCCCATGATGTCGCTGTGCTTGTAGAAGAGCTGCAAGCCTTCGATGAAGACGCCGGCGGAAATGTCCAGGGTCATCACCGAGATGGAATACCCGCCGAAGATGGCCACCGCGTCGGCGAAAATCGTGACCACCGGCATCATCAGAACCGCGGCCCAGAAACGCGGCATGGCCAGGTACCGGACCGGGTCGATGGCCATGATGTTCATGGCGTCCAGCT
>CBDTUS010000237.1:0-5371 GCA_965363725.1 uncultured bacterium
CGCCGGTGTGCTTTTGGAGAACCCGCCCGAGATCGCGTACCACCCGGCCAACACTAGAACCGATACGTGGGGGGCTAAAAGATCCCAGTCCCGGGCGGCCCCCAGTTTCAGGTGAATCAGCGCGATCAGGACAATGAGCCAGACCGACCCGCCCAGAAGACAGGGCAGAGCCCGCAGACCCCGCAACCCACCCTGCTCGTTGCCGAAATGGACCCCCAGAAGCAACAGTGGAATCGGTGCCAACAGGAGCAGCAGATTCACGGTATCCTTCAGGTGCCGCCAGGTCAGCAGCCCGTCGGGTCCGGTCAGGGGAACCAGTATTCCATCCCCCTGATCGACGTGTCCGAAATCCGTCAGGAAACGTTCGGAACCGTATCCGCCAGCCGCCAGAATACCCCAGGCGAGCAACAATGCTGCCAGAACTGGGCCGACAACGGTGATCAGCCGGCGCAGGGTTGAGGCCTGTTCTTCAGGGGGCGGACGCAGCAGGGCCACGGCCAACAGGGGGGCCAGGAACAGGGCGTTGAGATGAAGAAAAAGGCCGGTGCTCCAGGCCAACGCCACGTAAAGGAGGCGGCCCCGTCCCTCGCGGTAGAGGGTGAAAAAGGTGAGGAAAACCAACATCGCGACAGCCAGCGGCGCATAGACTTCCATGTAACCAAAAAACAGTTGCAAAGGCGTGGCCAAAACCAGCAGGCCATAGAGAAGGATCCTGGATCCCGGGTGATCGGTCAGTTTCCGCGCGGACCAGGCGGCGGCGGCCAGGTAGGCGGCCCCGGACAGACAGCTCATCAGGGCCGTTATAAAGAAGGCGCTCGATTCCCCACCGGCACCCAGGCTCTGGTAGATTTTCGCCAGCAGGTGATAGGTCATGAAATCGAAACCGTGGTAGAGATTGTCGCCGGCCAACATGACCGCGAGGGTCTGTCCGTCACCCAGCATGTGGATCGGATCCCGGAGCAGCCAGAACACCGCTGCGCCGACCGCCGGAACGAGGAAGTAGGCGATGGGACGGCGACCCAAAAGAAGGGGCTCGAACCGGTCCACCAGCAGGCGGCCGAACGTATTTCGGGCGGGTGTCACCACCAGAAGGAAAGCTGCCGCGGGGATGCCGAAGCGGACCGGCCAGGGCAGCCACCGGCCGTGGTTCAGTCCCCAAAGCCAGATCGGCGGCAGCCAGAATCCGGCAACGACCAGGACCAGCAGGATCATCAGGCCCAGGGTGAGGGACCGGTTGGGGTTCCGGGAAGGGACGGGTTTCAAATCTATCGAACCTCATGCTGGGGGCTGCGAGCCTGGATGCGGTCACTGTATGATGAAGGAAACCCTCCGTCCAGCCATGCCTGCCTTGACGGATCGAACCTCGGGTGGGGTAAATGGAAAAGGGCGCTCGGGGGAGCGCCCTTTCATATCGATTCGGTCCTTCGAACGGGCCCGTGAATCTTCCGTCGGTTCGGTTCTACTCGTCCACCATGCTGATGGCGTCTTCGGGACAGGCGTCGATGCAGGCTTCGCAATCGATGCACTCTTCTGTGTTGACGAAGGCTTTGCCCTCGACCATGGAGATCACTTCGGTGGGGCAGGCTTCCACGCATTCTTCACACGCGTTGCACAGGTTCTTGTCGACGAGAGCAGGCATTGCAAATCCTCCTGAGGACATCAAGGAATCATCCGATCAAGGCCGCCCAGGGCGGGTGAGAACTCTTGAAATTTAACCATTGAAACCCGATTGTCAAATAGGAAATGATTATCAATTTCACATTTTTGACGTTTGATTGCAACGAGTTTGGTGGCCCATGAGGGGTTGTTGCAAAGTTTATTTACGAAAAAGACGGCCCAGGCCGAATCCGGGGTCCCGGGCCAGCAGGGGGGGCAGGCACATCAGCAGCAGGATGACGTCGCGCCAGAGCAGGTCCAGGCCGACGCCGTGCCCGCCGTCGGTGTTGAAGCAGCCACAGGAAATGTCCAGACCCCGGACCAGGGCGGCGGTGATGGCGGCCATGAAGACCAGGGTCAAAAACGCGGCGATCAGCGCGGCGCCACGTTGCCACCAGCCGAGAACCAGCGCGCTGCCGATCACGATTTCCACCACCGGCAATAGGTGGGCGCACACATGGAGCAGGGAATAGGGGACGATCCGGTAGTGGCTGATGGCGGTGGCGAAGGCCCCCGGGTGGCCCAGCTTGTCCAACGATGCGTAGATGAATACTCCCCCGACGAACAGCCGGCACAGAAGGACGACCATACCCCTCATGATCCGTCCTCCGACCGCTCGGAGATCTCGCCGCCGGCCGATCGCCAGGCGGCCAGGCCTCCTTGGAGGATCATCAGGTTGGTGTATCCCCGGTCCGTGAGGCGGGCGGCGATGTTGGAAACCGGGAAGAGGTCTCCATCGCCGAACAGGACGAGGTGGTCCTCGGTGGTCATGAAATCGAAGTATTCCAGGAGGTTGTCGTCGAAGCTGGCGTCGCGGATGAAGAACGAACCCGGAATGGTCTGGAAATCACCCGTCGCCTGCGGCCGCGTATCGACAAAAATGTATTCTCCATCCTCATACAACCCGAGGGCTTCGTCGATGGCCACCAGGGGAGCCGCCAGTTCGAGTTCGTAGGCGATGGGGTCGGCCCGCAGGGGGAGGCGGTCGGCCCGCAAGGCCCAGGAGACGGCGGTGATCACCACGGCCACCAGCAGCAGCAGGGCGGCCTCCCGGAAGGAGGCCGACCAGGGGGCAGGCGCCGCCGTGGATCGGATAGTGTTCCCGGTGGTTTTCACGTCCTACAGCCGCACCATGTAGGTAACAGGAACCTTGATGACGGGCGTTTCGGCCTGGTCCGTGAAGATGGTCAGGGTGCCCTTGATCTGGCCCTTGTTCTTGATGGCGCGCGGGTCGTCACTGCTGATCGGCACACCCGTCAGCAGGACCTTGGTTTCGTGGTTGGGGATGGTCTCCAGCACTTCGACCCCAATCTCGGGAAGGTCGATCTCCGCCCCGGTGACCTTGAATTCCAGACCTTTTTCGAAGGGGGACACGCGCACGGTCTGCTGGAAATTCTTCTTGAAGCGGAAGCTGACCTGCTCGGGACTCACGGCCAGGGTCTGCCGGATCCAGGCCTGCATCTCGATGTCGACGGTCGGGAATTCCTCGATGTTGGTGGTGACCCGCACGTGGTCGCGGTGACGTCCCGGTTCCATGTCGGCGGGAACGATGACCTCGAGGATGGATCGCTGAGGGTCGCCTTCATGGTTGTTGACCGCCTTGACCTCGAACAGGCCCTTGCGGGTCTTGGCGGCGCTGATCTGCAGGTCAGGGCTGTCGATGGCGGTGAAGGTGACGTTCCGGCTGAGTACCTCGCCCTGGAGGGAAGGTGAAAAGCCGACCCGCTGGTTGACCGGGTCGATCACCAGGGAGGTGTGGACGTTGGCCTGGATAAGAATATCCACCTGGGTATTTTGCGGGTCGTTGGAGGTGATGTTGACCGTCTTGATCACTTTGCCGTGGAACTTCTTGCTGTCGAACTGGATCTCGATCTGCGTGGTTTCGCCCGGGGCCAGGGAATCCTTGGCCAGGGTGGGCACGGTGCATCCGCAGTCCGCCTTGACGTCCAGGATGCGCAGCAGGCCGGCCCCTTCGTTGGTCACCGTCACGTTCACGGTCTTGGTCTGCTGCTGTTTCATGTCGCCGAAGTCGAAGCTAAGCGGATCCACGGAAATGACCTGGGCGGCGGCCGGCGCCTGGATCAGAACCAGGGCGGCCACCACGAATAGAAAACAAGCGCTCACCTGTCGCATCAAAAACCTGCCTGGGTTGGTCGGAAGGACCGGGCCTTGATCGATTGTTATGTCCGGGTAATCTAACGAAACCCGGGACCATATTTCAAGTTCCCCCAATTTTGTTCCTTTTCCTTCCGGTGGCAAGCCTTTAGGATATCCCCAGAAGGTACGGAGGCGTCATGTTCGATTCACAATTCAGTATCCGCAGCGTGATCAGGGGGTTGGTTTTCCTGGCGCTGGTGGTAGTTCTGGGCACCGCCTGGTTCGTCATGGTGGAAAACCATTCGGTCCTGGACGGGCTGTACATGACCGTCATCACGGTGAGCACCGTCGGCTTCCGAGAAGTAGTCACGCTCGACGGATCGGGCCGGCTGTTCACCGTTTTTCTGATCATCGCCGGGTTGACCGTACTGACCTATACGCTGGGCTCGATAGGCCGGGTCGTCGTGGAAGGCTCCATCGAGCGTTTTGTCGGGAGGAAGCGGATGTTGCGCGATATCGACCATCTCAAGAACCACTACATCGTCTGCGGGCACGGCCGCATGGGTCAGATCCTTTGCGAGGAACTGGTGAAGGAAAAGGTTCCCTTCGTGGTGATCGAAGGGGATCCCGCCGAAGCCGATGACCTGATCGACAAGGGGCTGCTGGTGGTCCAGGGGGACGCCACCGAGGACGAGATCCTCCGCCAGGCCGGCATCGACCGCGCCCGGGGCCTGGTGGCGGTGGTCTCGAGCAACGTGGACAACCTGTACATTACCCTGTCGGCACGGGTGATGTGCCGGGAATCGAACCCCAACCTCTACATCCTGTCCCGGGCGACGGACCGGGAGGCGTGCGACAAGATCGAACGCGCCGGCGCCGACCGGGTGGTGTCGCCTTATGTGATCGGGGGCATGCGGATCGTCCAGGCCCTGCTGCGGCCCACGGTGAACGATTTCCTGGAAATCGCCACCCAGACCGGCGATCTGGACCTCATGTTCGAAGAGCTGGCCATCGGCGGGGATTCCTCACTCGACGGGGTGGCGCTCAAGGACTCGGGGATCCGTGCCAGTTATGACGTGGTGGTCATCGCCATCAAGAAGAGTTCGGGGAAAATGGTGTTCAACCCGGGTCCCGAAGCCATGCTCCACAACGGGGACATGCTGGTGACCCTGGGGGACCGGGACCAACTCGACCGTCTGCGGGGCGCCCTGGCCTGAGAGCCCCGGCCGGGAGGGGTTGCTTAAATCTTTACAAATTTTATCATATATAGACGCGGACCTTGGCAACACGTCCGGCTCCCCGGGGGCCGGCTTTTTTTCCTGACCGGCACGCCTGGCCTTGGCGGCCGGAGGAGGTCTATCGATGAGTGAGACCATATACGACAGCATCACCGACGTGATCGGGTCCACACCCCTGGTACGTCTGCAGCGACTGTCCCCGGGGCCCGGGGAGGTCGTGGCCAAAATGGAATCCCTGAACCCCATGAGCAGCGTCAAGGACCGCATCGGGCTGGCGATGATCGAAGCCGCAGAAAAGGACGGAAGCCTGGTCCCGGGGGGCGAGATCATCGAGCCCACCAGCGGCAACACGGGCATCGCTCTGGCTTTCGTGGGCGCCG
>CBDTUS010000238.1:0-5320 GCA_965363725.1 uncultured bacterium
TCGAGGCGGTGGCTTCGGGGAAGGGGAACTCGCCGTGCATGTCCTTGACGAAGTAGCGGCGGAAGGGAATCAGGAAAAGGATACCCAGCAGGCCGCCGAGCAGGCTGGCCATGAAGATGCGGAAAAATCCCGCCTGGTCCTCCAGGCCCAGGATGTACAGCCCGGGAACGGTAAAGATCGCCCCGGCCACAACCACGCCCGAAGCCGATCCGATGGACTGGATGATGACGTTTTCCTGCAGGGCTTCCTTACGCTTCAAAGCGCTGCTCAGCCCCATGGCCAAAATGGTGATGGGAATCGCCGCTTCGAAGACCTGGCCGATCTTCAGGCCCAAGTAGGCGCTGGCGCCGGTGAACAGGATCGCGTAGAAAAGGCCCCAGAACAGGGAATATCCGGTCAGTTCGGGGACGATTTTCTCGGCCGGGATCACCGGCACGTAGGATTCACCCTCTTTGAGCTTCCGATATGCGTTTTCCGGAAGGCTTTTGGGGTTGCCGCTGACTTCCATGGATACCTCCGTGCAGGGGATCTGGGGGACGTTCATCGCCGGCAAACCTAACATTCCCCTTACTTTCAGACAAGTAAAGTGTCTTCGGCACCTTGCCCCCGGGAGGGCGGACGTTTTATGTTTGCCCCTCGTGTTTCATCCGCGGATCCGGGCTGCCTTTGCCGGCCCCGCCGCGACCTGTATTCCCTCCGGAGGCCTCCCATGCTGGACCGAAAAGCCGATTCCCCGTTCCCCGATCTGGTCGGACGTTTCGTCACCTATGCCAAGATCCACACCACCAGCAACGAGGAGTCGGAGACCTATCCCTCCACCGAGCGCCAGTTCGACCTGGCCCGGATCCTGGTCGAGGAACTGCAGGCCGTGGGCCTGGCCGACGCCGCCGTGGACGACAACTGCTACGTGACGGCCAGCCTGCCGGCCAGTCCAGGCTGCGAAAAAGTCCCCACGATCGCCTTCATCTCCCACATGGACACCTACCCCGAAGTGAGCGGCGAAAACGTGGTGCCGACCTTCCACGAAAATTATCAGGGAGGGGACATCGACCTGCCGAAGGAGGGCCGCAAGATCCTGGCGGCCGAGAATCCGTATCTGGCCGAGTGCATCGGCGAGACCATCATCACCGCCGACGGCACCACTCTTTTGGGGGCCGACGACAAGGCCGGCATCGCCGAGATCCTGGAAGCGTTGACCCGAATCTTCGAAAATCCCGAATGGAAACACGGCACGGTGAATGTTTTGTTCACCCCCGACGAAGAAGTGGGCCAGGGCGTCAAGCACTTCGACGTCGACGGATTCGGCGCGACGGTGGCCTACACCATGGACGGCGGCCGGCGCGGCGAGGTCGAGAACGAAACCTTCTGCGCCGACAGCGCCATCGTGACCTTCGTGGGCCGGGACATCCATCCCGGTTACGCCAAGGACAAGATGGTGCCCTCGGTCAAGGTGGCCGGCGAATTCGTGGCCAGCCTTCCCCGTGAGGGTGCCCCCGAGACCACCGAGGGCGCCGAGGGCTATATCCATCCGATCAGCATCAAGGGCAATACCAGTGAAACCGAGGTTCATCTGTTGATCCGCGATTTCGAACAGGAAGGCCTGCGCCCCAAGGCCGAAATGATCGACAAGTACGCGGCCGCCACCTGCGCCAAGTGGCCGAATTCCAGCTACAAGATCGAGATCAAGGAATACTACCGGAACATGAAGTACGATCTGGAGAAGGAACCTCGCGCCATGGCCTACGCCCTAGAAGGCGTCAAGCGCACTGGCCTGAATCCGGTCCAAGGTTCCATCCGCGGCGGCACCGACGGCTCGACCCTCTCGGCCAAAGGATTGCCCACCCCAAATATCTTTACAGGCGAACAGGATTTCCACGGTTTTGGCGAATGGGTCTGCGTGAAGGACATGAAGCTGGCCACGGAAACGATTCTGCGTATCATCGAGGTCTGGACGGAGAAGGAGAGCTAGGAAGCCAGTTAGGTCATACACATAGAGCCCGGAATTAATCCGCAGGGCCGAAGGCGTGAGGACATATTCCGGGCTCTATGTGTATGACCTAACTGGCTTCCTAGCTCTTCTTCCCCGTTCACCACGAAGATCGCGAATAATTTTCGGGGCTTGCGTGTATGATCTCAAAGTGATATCATCATGATATCTAAATCGACCTGGTAAAACATTCGGGTCCAGAGGGTGTCGAGTTCAAGGGAGGCAAAGATGCACAGCGAAAAGAAAGCCACGACCATGTCCGGCTGGGGGATGCTGTTTTTGAATCTGGCGGTGGTCGCCGTTAGCATCGTCATGTTCATCGGAGGAATTAGACAGCAGGATCTGCTCATCCTGTTTTCCGGAGTCGGGCTCTTCATCCTGACCATGATCCTAATGGCCGGCCTGTTCGTCATCAACCCCAACGAGGCGGCGGCGCTGCTGCTGTTCGGGGCCTACAAGGGCACCACCCGGGAAAACGGTCTGCGTTACGCCAATCCCTTCATGAAGAAGGAGAAAATCTCCCTGAAAGCGCGCAACCTGAACGGCGACCGCTTGAAGGTGAACGATCTGACAGGCAACCCCATCGAGATCGCGGTGGTGGTGGTGTGGAAGGTGGTCAACACCTCCGAAGCCCTGTTCGACGTCGATGACTACGAGGGTTACGTCCAGGTCCAGAGCGAATCGGCGGTGCGGCACCTGGCCAGCGCCTACCCCTACGACGGCGGTGAAGAGGAGCTGACCCTCCGCGGCGCTACCGAGGAGATCAACCAACACCTGGCCAAGGAGCTGCAGGAACGACTGGACAAAGCTGGCGTGAAAGTGGTCGAGGCCCGGCTGAGCCACCTGGCCTACGCTCCGGAGATCGCCCACGCCATGCTGCAGCGCCAGCAGGCCAGCGCCGTGGTCGCCGCGCGCACCAAGATCGTCGAAGGCGCCGTCGGCATGGTGGAGATGGCCCTGCAGGAACTGGGCGACAAGGACTTGGTAAACTTCGACGAGGACCGCAAGGCCACCATGATCAGCAACCTGCTGGTGGTCCTGTGCAGTGAGCACGCAGCCCAACCCGTCGTCAACACCGGCTCCGTCTACTGATGGAAGTGTCATGAGCGTCCGCAAGGCATTCCCGCTGCGCATCAGTCCCGAGCTCTACCGGGAGCTGCAGAAGTGGGCCGAAGCGGAGTTCCGCAGCGTCAACGGCCAGATCGAATTCCTTTTGGGCCGGGCGGTCCGGGAACATAAAAAGGGCCGGGGCAAGAGCCCCGGCCCCGAATCTCCCACCGAATGATCCCCCTACTTGAGATCCATCTGGAAAATCAGTTCCACCAGATCGACCTGTGAAGCGAAGACCGCGGTGATTCTGTCCCGATAGGGTTCGAAAGCCGCGTTCAATTTATCAGCGGGGAAAACGTCCTGGCTGACGGCCGGACGGCCCACCCCAAGCCAGGTTTCATAAATCAGGCGGTAGAAGTAACGGTATTCCCCGGGGCCCATACCGTGCGCCAGCAGCGCCTCATTGCGTGCCGTCCAGAAACCGGCGTAGACGGGCATCAGGTCCGATCCCGTGTTGACCAGTTTCAGGAAATCACGGACGCCCCCGGCGCGTTGCTTTTCCCGGTCGGCTCCGAACTCTTCGCTCGCCGTGGCCATGGTTCGACGCCAGGAAACCAGTTCTTCACGCACGGCCAGAAAAACCTCGATCCTCTCTGGCGCCGGAATGCCTCCGGCCGGGGGCCGGTAACCCTCGTCCTTTTCCGTGGCGAGCAGAAGGGCCTCCTCGCTGTCCCGGACTTCCTTGTATTCCTCGTTGATCCTGCCCGCGTACCAGGTGGCGGTCCCGAGCACCCCAACGACCACCAGCAGAATCAGCCCGCTGCCGATTCCCAGCCCCAGCTTCCATTTTCCGGCCCTGGCCATCGTCACGCCCTTTCGGTCCGCCCTAGTCCTCGGGTTCGAGCCCGTATTCCTTGATCTTCCGCCACAGCGTTGTCCGGTCGATGCCCAGTCGCCGCGCGGCCTTGGTCCTGTTCCAGCCCGCGGCCAGCAGCGCCTCGGCCAACAGGTTTTTTTCCTGGTCGCTGTGCAGGGGCACCTCCCCCAGCTGGCGGTCCCGCCGGACCTCGCTGCGGAACAGCTCGGGTGGCAGATGAACCCCCCGGATCACCTCACCGCGGCTCAGGACCAGGGCGTGCTCCAGGGCGTTTTCCAGTTCCCGGACGTTGCCCGGCCAATCGTGGTTCATCAGCAGCCGCATGGCCTCCCCCGAAACCACCGGCGGCCCCGGCAGTCCTTCCCGGCCCGACATCTTTTCCAGCAGATGCGTGATCAGCAGGGGAATGTCCTCGCGCCGGTCCCGCAAGGGCGGAATGGTCAGCGAAACCACCTTGATGCGGTAGAAAAAATCCTCCCGCAGCCGCCCCACGGCCAGGAGGGATTCCAGATCGCGGTTGGTCGCCGAAACCACACGGACGTCCACGGGAATCGGCCGGTTGTCCCCCACCCTTTCGACAACCTTCTCCTGCAGGACCCGCAGCAGCTTGACCTGAACCACGGGACTGACGTCGCCGATCTCATCCAAAAAGATGGTGCCGCCGGACGCTTCCTCGAAGCGGCCCTTGCGATCGCTCGTCGCCCCGGTATAGGCGCCCTTGACGTGCCCGAAGAGTTCGCTTTCCAGCAGGTTCTCCGACAGGGCCGAGCAGTTGACCTGGACAAAGGGACCGGCCGCTCGGCCGCTCGCCTCGTGCACGGCGCGCGCCACCAGTTCCTTGCCCGTCCCGCTCTCGCCCCGGATCAAAACCGTCGCCTCGCTGCCGGCCACGTCCGAGATCAGGTCGAACAGTTCCCGCATCTTGGGATCGCGGCCCACGAGGTTTCCCAGACCGTGCCGGGGGCTCAACTGCTGCCTCAGGGTGGTCACTTCCGTGACGTCCCCCAGGATCAGCGCGATGCCGAGCGAAGAGGCGTCCCGGCCCAGCAGGGGCGCTGTCCGCAGCAGGACATGCCCCCGCTGGCCGTTGGCCAGCTGGACCGTGGTCTGGAAATCGATGATGGGCGCCCCCGAGCGTAGGGTTTCCACCAGGACATCCTCAGGACAGGCCTGGTCGCCGAAGAGGTCACAGACCTCGACGCCCGCCAATTCCCTCCTTTTGCGGCCCAGGATTTCCTCCGCCGCAGGGTTCATCGTCAGAATGCGCAGGTCCGGATCCAGGGCCAGAATACCCTCCCGCAGGGAGCGGATGATGGCCAGCAGGCTGGCCGGATCCACCTGGGTCAGCAGGCGCTCAATGGGCAGATCGCTCAGGATTATATTCTTTGTTCATACCTATGGAATGG
>CBDTUS010000239.1:0-5293 GCA_965363725.1 uncultured bacterium
CGCCGGATATGTAGGACTTGTTCTGGGTGTCGGCTTTGTGCTGGAGAATCCGTTCGCCGGCTTCCCGGCCGCCCAGTCGGGGCATGACCAGATCGAGCATGACCAGATCAATGTCCGGGGCGTTTTTCTGGAACAGGGTGACCGCCTCCTGGCCGTCCGCAGCCACAAGTACCCGGTAGCCGCCCCTCACCAGAACCCGCACGGCCAGGTTGCGGACATCCTCGTTGTCTTCGGCCAGCAGGATGGTTTCGGTTCCGCCATCCGCCGTTTTGACAGGGGCCGGTTTGGAGGGTGCCAATTCCTTTTCCGAACAGGGCAGGAAAACGGTGAAGGTCGTGCCGCGTTCCGGCTCGCTTTCCACCAGCATGAAACCGTCGTGCTGACGGACGATGCCGTAGATCGAAGACAGACCCAACCCTGTGCCCTGGCCCACCTCCTTGGTGGTGAAGAACGGTTCAAAGATCCGGTCCATCACTTCCGGCGACATGCCCCGGCCGGTGTCCCTCACCGTCAGGACCCCGTATTGGCCGGGCACGGCGTCGGGGTGGCTGGAGTTGAAGGCCGCGTCGATGCCCCGGGTTTCGGTGTGGACGGTGATGGTGCCGTTGCCCTCAATGGCGTCCTGGGCGTTGACGCAGAGATTCATGAAGATCTGCTCGATCTGCCCGCGGTCGGCATGGACCCGGACCGGATCTGCGGCTGGCGAAAAGTCGATGACGATGGAGGCGTCGATCATCCGGCGCAACATCTGGAGCATGTCTTGGATCACGAGGTTCAAGTCCAGGGTGGTGGGCTGGAGCATCTGCTGCCGGCTGAAGGCCAGCAGCTGGCGAGTCAGTCCCATCGCCTTGTCGACGCCCCGCTGCACCTGTTCCAGGTCATCCCGGGCCTGGCCCTGGGGCGGGAACTCCTGGAAGACGAACTCCAGGTTGTTCAGCATGGAATGGAGCAGGTTGTTGAAGTCGTGGGCGATGCCTCCAGCCAGAAGGCCGATGGCCTGCATTTTCTGCGACTGGACCAGTTGTTCCTCGAGCTTGCGCCGGTGGGTGATGTCCCGGCCGACGGCGGTCAGGGCGATCACCTGCCCCTGGTCGTTGAGGACGGCCCGATTGGACCAGGCCAGCCACCGCCACCCGTCCCCGGTGATGACGCGCAGCTCGTGAAAAGACCGGTATGGCGGCTCCAGCAGGGTGGCCAGGGACTTGTCCAGGGTGTCGTGGTCGTCCTCGTGGATGACAGGGTGGATTTCCTTTCCCAGGAGTTCCTCTTCGGTCCTGCCGAAGACCTGACAGAAACTGGGGCTGACGTAGAGATACCGGCCCTGCCGGTCGATCTGGATCACCAGGTCGTTCTGGTTCTCGACCAACAGGCGGTACTTGGCCTGGCTTTCCCGCAGTGCGGCCTGCCGCAACAGGAGGGCCCGCAGCAACAGCGCCAGCAGCCCCACCAGAACCAGCCCGGTCACCGCGAGGATTTCGGCGCCCCGGGTCCGGTTGGCGGCAAGGTAGCTGGGCGAGGGAGCCAGTTTCAGTGTCCAGTGGCGGTCGACGATCCTCACCGGAAGATCGAAATGGTGTTCCCATTCCTCCCCGGTCCCGGTGTCGGAATGGAGATAGACGATGGTTCCGCCTTCCTCCACGAAACGGAACTGGAACCTGTCGCGCAGATTCTCTTCCGCCAGGCAGGTGTCCAACATCAGAGTGACCTTGAAGACCCCGTTGATGTAGCCCAGGGCGAGGTCGTTCTTACCCTGCAGGGTCTGGTAGGTGGCGAAGCCCTTGCCGCCCTGCAGCAGGTCGATGAGCCGGGTGCTGGTGATCTGGCCGGAACCGGCCGCGTTGTTCAAAGATGCTCTCACCGAGGGGTTGGGATGATCGTGAAGGTCCTGGCCGAGGGCGGGACGATTGGTGGCCACCGGCGCGATGATCCGGATCACCCAGTAGTCGTCGATGTAGTTGATGGCCTGGATGCCGGGGTAGAGAGCCAGCAGGTGCAGGGCCTGAAGGGCGAAGTTGGCCTCGATGTCGGCCTGGTTGGTGAACTGCCGGTTACCCAGATGCTGGACCACGGCGACCCGGGCGTCGATCCAGGCTTCGAGCCTGAGCCGGATCTGTTCCGCGGTGACTTGGGTCTCAACCTCGATTCTCTCGTGCTCGTTCCTCTTGACCATGGCGTGAAGGCCCAGAATGCCCAGCACGCCGAGCAGCAAAAAGAGCCCGGGAATCAGGGTGGCTTTCTGGCGTGAGGTCAAATCGGGACTCCAGGAAGGGAACGGATTTTTGTTGAAGACTTATGATAGCATGTTTTTCCGGAATTTCCTTTCGAAGCGGGAAATTCCCTTAGCAAAGCGGGTTCCAACGTGATGGGCCTTGCGGATTTGCGGTAAAGTGATCTGATTGGGGGGCATGAAGAAACGAACCTTGCTGGTATTCATCGACGGTCTGGGCTGGGGGCAGCCGGACCGGGACATCAATCCCCAGTACGCCTACGGAGGCGAGGTCTTTTGCCTGCCGCCCTTGGCGTCGGAGGCGCAGCCCGTGGCGCGGGGTGGCTGGGCCAAGCCCATCGACGCCGTGCTCGGCGTGGAGGGCGTTCCCCAGAGCGCCACCGGCCAGACTTCGTTGCTGGCCGGGGTCAACGCCCAGGGCCTGCTCGGCAAACACCTGACCGGGTTTCCCAACGAAACGCTGCGGTCGGCTCTTCTGGAAAGCTCGGTCCTGAAGTCCTTGACCGACCTGGGGCTGGACGCCAGATTCCTGAACGCCTTCCGGCCACGATTCTGGGAACTGAGCCGGGAGCGTCAGCTGACCCTTTCGGCCACCACCGTGGCCAACCTGGCCGCGGATCTGCCATTTTTCACCCTGGACGATATCCGGGCGGGAAAATCCATCTACCAGGAATTCACCAACACCGAATTGAGAGAACGGGGATTCGACCTGGAACCGATGACGCCCGCGGAGGCCGGCCGCATCATGGCGAGGGCATCACGCGGCCTCGATTTTACCTTGTTCGAGTACTTCCAGTCGGACAAGGCGGGTCATTCCCAGGACATGGATCGGATCTGTGGTGAGCTGGCCAAGCTCGATGAATTCATGACGGCACTATTGGACGAATTGGCCCGGGACCTGGCCGAGGAGACCCTGGTGCTGGTGACCAGTGACCACGGCAACCTGGAGGACGCCACCACCCGCAGGCACACGGTCAATCCGATTCCTCTGATGGGGTGGGGTCATGGGGCCCGGCAGTTCCTAGCGGCGGTTGCTCGGCTGGACGAGGTCAGCCCCGCCATTGTCGCCCGACACCAGGGCCGCGCCTGAGGGGATCCGGCCGGCAGGGAGTTTTTGCACGAGGTCCCTGACCGCATCGGCGACTGCCTGCGGATTTTCCTCGTAGATGAAATGTCCCGCCCCGGCAATCTCCCGGAATTCCACGTTCCGCAGGCCCCGGTCCAGATCCAGGATGGCTTGGCTGTTGAGCTCGCCATCATGGGGGGCCGTACCCAACAGCACCACCACCGGAACCATGATATCAGGCAGACGGGGTACCATGGCCCAGGGTTCGGCCTGTTCGGTCATGTTTGTCAGGGCTTTCATGGCGGCCAGAGGGTCCCGGCCTATGCCCCGGTAGTATCGCCCCACGGTGCGCCGGTCGAGCCAGCTGGTGTCCCCGGAGCTTTTTTCCAGGATTTCCTGGTAGCGCTTCCGCAGGATGCTCTTGCCACCCAACTTGATGAGGGCCTTGGCCATCATGAGGTTCTTTTTGTTGGCCGGCGACATGGCTTCTTCGGAGGCGGCGGCCTCGATGGAGATGAGCCCGGTCACGAGGTCGGGTCTTTCCACGGCCAGACGGAAAACCATCGCTCCGCCGATCCCCTGAGCGACGAAAACGGCCTGGTCAATCCCCAGGCTGTCCATGACGGCCCCGATCCGGGCCGACTGGGCGGTGATGGTGTAGTCGTGGTCGCTGGGACGGGAAGAACTGCCCACCGCCAACGGTTCGATGACGATGGTTCGCAGACCCTGTTCATGAAGCATAGGGGTCAATTTGCGGAAGCCGAAATGGCAACCGGACAGGCCGGGTACGAGGATCGCCACCGGACCGTCAGCGGGACCTTCGCGGAACACGGCGATGTCCTCGCCGGGGGCGACGGGGAACATCGTGGGCGTCGCGCCTGCGCCCCAGGCCATCAAAAGGAAGATCAGTTTCATGAGGCTCCATCCAGGATCATGGCAGGGGGCCTTCCAGGTAAAACACCTCGAAGACCTTCTCGTGGAAGATGGGGCCATGGCCGAAGTATCCGTCTTCCCCGAACAGTTCCCCGTGATCGGACATGATCATGAAATAGGTGTTTTCCGGACACCGGTCCATCAGCTTGCCGACGACCCCGTCCAGGTGCTCCACGCAGGTGATCTGCTTCTCGTAGAAGGCCCGGAACTGCTCGGGAGTAAAAAACTCGTCCTGCTTGCGGCCCATGAGAAATTCGGAGGGGTTCTTGAGAAAATCGTCGAGGTGCTTGAAGACCCCGTGCACGCCGCTGATGTGGGGCAGATCCTCGCCGGACTCGCCGGGCAGGAGATAGGGGTAGTGGGTTTCCCCGGTGTTGAGGAAATAGAAACCGGGTTGGTCGCCATGGAAGTCGATCCCCTGGAAATCGTCCTGGCCCTCCAGGATGGCACCCAGGTCATTGTGACTGGGGGCCAACTCGTACCGGTCGAAATGGGCGGACATGCTGGTCATGGGATTCAGCACCGGCAGGCTCACCACGCCTTCGGTGCGGTAACCCTGGCCCTTCAGGAAGTGGGGCAATGAAAGCTGAGGAACGAATTTCCCGAACTCCACGTCCTTGATGTTGAGCCGCTGGGACCACAGCGCAAATTCGTCGCGATAGACGTTGGAGGCAAAGACCCCCTTGGGGCTCAGGTGCGGGACCATGCCCATCAAAAAGGTGTAGTGGCTGGGGCTGGTCCAGCTGGCGTAGCTGTACCGCTTTTCGGCCTTCCCGATCCGGTCCAGATTGGGTGTCTTGGCCGCCTGGAATGCGTCCCAGCGGCAGCTGTCGAAAACGATGAAGAACAGATGGTTCTTCTGGTCGCTTCCGCGAAAAATGTTTTTTACGCCGTCAATGATGCGAGGCATAGTCCATCCGTTTCCTGGCTGGGTCATGGTTCGGGGTGAGGCACATAGAGCTACATAATGGTATCGGCTGCAAGGGCACCTGTCTTCAATCAGAATCGAACAATTGGGTTCCTTTCTGCAAAAAAAGAATGGCCGCCGGCCCAGGGGGAGGGCCGAC
>CBDTUS010000240.1:0-5290 GCA_965363725.1 uncultured bacterium
GCCGCCACTGGCGGCTCCCGGTCGAACTATATCGAAATCGAGACATTCATGATTTGTGATTGCACCGGCATTCCTCCTGTTACAACCTATGGACCAGCTTGCGGTTCCGGGATGGTCCACCATGAAAGGTAGGCCGGCCCCCGTTCCCGATTCCCTTCGAAACGAGGTTTCGCCCTTGGTTGCTACCGGCGGATTCGTGGACCTGGACGGGGAAACCTCCTACCGGATTTCCTCCTATCACCGCATGGCCCCCTTCCTGGTGAGCCTGGCCAGTGACACGGACCTCTGGATGTTCGTCACGTCGGGGGGAGGACTCACCGCCGGGCGCATCGACGCCGAGGGCAGCCTTTTCCCATATCGGACCATCGACCAGCTTCACGAGGGTCACCATCATACCGGACCGGTGACCCTGATCCGGGTAGCCGGAGACCGGGGGAAGCATACGCTCTGGGAACCCTTCAACGAGGCCAACGCGGAAAATCCCGCGGTCGAACGTAACCTCTACAAGAACATCATCGGGAACCGCCTGGTCTTCGAGGAGATCAACCATGATCTCGGCCTCGCCTTCCGTTACCAATGGGCCGGTTGCGACGAGTTCGGCTGGGTGCGAACGGCCACCCTGGCCAACCTGGGTCCGACCCCCGTGCAGGCCGCCCTGTTGGACGGCCTGCGGAATATCCTGCCTTACGGTGCCCCCCTCTCCCTGTATCAGCAGTCCAGCAACCTGGTCGACGCCTACAAGAAATCCGAAGTGGACCCCGAAACCGGGCTCGGCATTTTTTCGCTCACCGCCGGCATCACCGACCGGGCCGAGGCCCTCGAGATTTTGCGGGCCAACACCGTCTGGGCCTGCGGGCTGGAGGAATTCCGCGTCCACCTGTCCCTCGAAGCGATCGCCGACTTTCGGAACGGCCGGGTCGTTCCCGAAGAGAACCTGCTGAACGGGGAGCGCGGAAACTACCTGGTGAGCTCCAGCCTCGACCTGGCGCCGGGAACGTCCGCCCAGTGGCATCTGGCCGGCGATGTCGGGCGGGACCATCTTCAGATCGCCGAACTGTGCGGAGCCCTGGGTGAGGACCAGGACCTTGCCGGGCGGATCACCCGCAGCCTCTACCAAGCCGGGGAGGACCTCCGCCGCAACGTGGCCAGCGCGGACGGCCTCCAGATGACGGGCCATCCCGAGTCGTGGAGCCATCACTTTGCCAACGTGCTGTTCAACAACATGCGCGGCGGGGTCTTCACCAGGAACAACGACGTTCCCGTCGCCGATTTCCTCGATTTCCTGCATGTGCGCCATGGCGACGTCGCCAAGCGGCAGGCCGAGCTGATCGCCGGGTGGCCGGAAGTGATGACGGTTGGGGAATTACGTGCGGCCGCCCATCAAACCGGAGATGCCGACTTCGAGCGGCTCAGCCACGAATACCTGCCCCTGTATTTCGGTCGGCGCCACGGCGACCCCAGCCGTCCCTGGAATCGTTTTTCGATCCGGGTGAGGGATCGGGACGGGGAACCCGCACTGAACTACGAGGGCAACTGGCGCGACATCTTCCAGAACTGGGAAGCCCTGAGCACCACCTTCCCCGCCTTCCTGCCGAACATGGTCGCCAAGTTCGTCAACGCCTCGACCGTGGACGGGTTCAACCCCTACCGCATCACTCGCGACGGGCTGGACTGGGAAACGGGTTCCCCGGATGACCCCTGGAGCAACATCGGGTACTGGGGCGACCATCAGATCATCTACCTGTTGAAACTGCTCGAGACCATGCACCGTCACGACCCCGCCGCGATCGAGAAGCTGCTCGGCGAGGAGATATTCAGCTATGCCGAGGTCCCCTATCTCATCAAGCCCTATGCGGACATCCTGAAGGACCCCAGCGCGACGATCGAATTCGACACCGCCCGGGACGCGCGCATCGAGGACCGCGTCGCCAGGCTGGGAACCGACGGCAAATTGCTGACCAACCCCGACGGTTCGGTCCACCACACCAATCTTCTCGAGAAGCTGCTGGTGACCGCCTTTTCCAAGCTGTCCAACCTGATTCCCGACGCCGGTATCTGG
This sequence comes from uncultured bacterium, assembly GCA_965363725.1. Taxonomy (GTDB): domain Bacteria; phylum Krumholzibacteriota; class Krumholzibacteriia; order LZORAL124-64-63; family LZORAL124-64-63; genus JAGLCY01. The sequence continues at coordinate 2,060 of CBDTUS010000240.1, forward strand.
ATGAACACCCAGCGACCCGAATGGAACGACGCCAACAACGCGCTCGCCGGCGGCGGCGTCTCGGTCGTCACCCTCTGTTATCTCCGCCGCTACCTGGCCTTCCTGGCCGACCTGCTCGGGGAAAAATTCGGCACGGTCCTGCCGGTATCCACGAAGGTCGCCGATTGGTTCGGTCACCTTGAAGAGACCTTCGAGGGCGCCCGGCCCCATCTCGCGACGGAAAGGATGAGCCCCCGGGCCCGCAGAGAAATGATGGACACCCTGGGCCAGGCCTTCTCCGACTACCGGGCCAAGGTATACGAGGGCGGATTCTCCGGTCGGAGCGACCTTGCCCTCACCCGTGTCGTCGGCCTGTGCCGCACCGCCCTTGAATTCATCGACAAGAGCATCGCCGCCAACCGCCGCGAGGACGGCCTCTATCACACCTACAATCTTTTGGAGATCGCCGACGACGGCTCGGGCGCCGAGGTGGTTCATCTGCAGGTCATGCTCGAAGGCCAGGTGGCCGTCCTCAGCTCGGGACTCCTCGCCCCCGCCGAGGTGCTGGATATCCTCGAGTGTTTGTTCGCAAGCGATCTCTATCGTGCCCATGAGCGCAGCTTCATGCTCTACCCCGAACGGAAACTGCCGGGATTTTTGGCCAAGAACGTGGTTCCCGCCGCAAGGGCCGGGGCGATTCCCCTGCTGAAGGACCTCCTGGCGGCCGACGATCAGGATGTGGTGGCGCGGGATCATGGAGGGACCTGCCGGTTCCACCCCCGCTTCCAGAATGCCGCCGACCTGGCCGCCACCCTGGACGACCTCGGCCGTCAGGGGGAGTTTGCCGAAGCCGTGGCCCGTGATCGGACCGCGATTCTCGATCTCTTTGAAGACATCTTCCACCACAAATCCTACACCGGCCGATCCGGGGTGATGTATGGCTACGAAGGCCTCGGCTGCATCTACTGGCACATGGTGGCCAAGCTCCTGCTGGCCGTGCAGGAGTATGTCCTGCGCGCCGAACGCGAAGGCCTGCCCGCGACGGTGCAGGACAAACTGGCCGCCATGTATTTCCGGGTCCGCGCCGGCATCGGCTATGAGAAAACGGTCGACGAATACGGCGCTTTCCCCATCGACCCCTATTCGCACACGCCCCCCGGTGGCGGGGCCAAGCAGCCGGGCATGACCGGCCAGGTCAAAGAAGAGATCCTCACCCGGCTCGGGGAGCTCGGGGTCCGCGTTCGGGATGGCGCGGTGCGATTCCAGCCGGTCCTTCTGGAAGCCGTGGAATTCCTGGGGGGATCCGGCGAATTCCACTATGTTGACGTCAACGGGGACGCCCACATGATCCCCTTGGAAGAGGGCCAGCTGGCCTTCACTTTCTGCCAGGTGCCGGTGATCTACGAGCGCATCGCCGGCAAGGCCTGGATCCAGGTCACCCGCACGGATGGATCGTCCGTCGACCTGGTCGGCAACACGCTCGATGCCCAGCTGGGCCAGCAACTTTTCTCCCGGAACGGCGGGATTGAACGGATTCGGGTCGGCGTCCCGGAAGGTGGTCTCAAGAATCAATGATCGAGGCTCCCTGGCGAGCCGACATCGAGGCCTTTCACCGCCGGAGGCAGCTATGCAGCCCCATCGAAGTCTGCTCGCGTTCTTTCTCGCCCTGATTTGTACGCTGATCTCCTTTTCTCCCGCCGCCGCCCAGTGCATCCTCGCCAATCCCAGCTTCGAAGTTGGGGGCAGCGGCGGCCCGACCTTTGGCGGCTGGAACCAGTTTGGCGTGTCCGGTTCGGTCTCGGACGCCAGCCACGGCTCCCGGGCCGCCAGGGTGAGCGGACCGAATTCCGGCGACTGGGACGTGTCGGGTTTCTGGCAGTTCCAGGATTGCGACCCGGGTGAGCAGTGGGAGGTCACCGGCCACGTGAAGCACCCCGGGGCCAAACCCTTGGCCGGGCAGAGCGCCGCCATCGTGAACATCGAATGGTGGGACGCTTCGGGCGCCATGATCTCTTACATAACCCACACCGTGGCCTTGCCTGATTCACCGACCGACGAGTACCTCGATTTCGCCTTTACGAGCGTGCCGGCCCCCGCGGGCACCGCCTCCCTCAACCTGCTGCTGGGCGTTCTCCAGGGTCCGGCCGACCCCTCGCCCGACGTCTATTACGATCAGGTCACCCTGTTCAGCACCACTGCCCCGACCATCGACGACGTTCAGTGGAACGACTTCCCCGGCGGACGAGCCCTTTCCTTTGGCGGCCGCACCTGGCTCGTCAAGGGCCCGGGTTACTACGGCCCTGGGCCGAACCTTTTCAATCACACAGCTGACTACGTGTGGGTCGACGGCAGCGATCAGCTTCATCTGACGGTCCAGGAGGTGGGCTCTTCCTGGTACTCTACCGAAGTGGTCACCGAGGAAGCCCTCGGCTACGGCGACTACATCCTGACGACGGTGGGCAGGCTCGACCTGATCGATCCCCAGGTGGTGTGCGGTATCTTTCTATGGGAATACGGCCCCTGCTGGGACCCGGCCTACCTCTGGTGGAACCCCTACAACGAGGTCGACATCGAATACAGCCGCTGGGGGGACCCGGGTCGGGACATCGGCCAGTTCGTCGCCCAGCCCTTCGACTGGTCGGGCAACATCAATCGCTTCGACTATGACTTTGCCGAGGATGAAGTCATCAGCCACGCCATGCGCTGGCTGGCCGACCGGGTCGAGTACCGGGTCTGGCAGGGAGGGCCCAACGACGAGTCGCCCGCCAACCTGATCCATTCGTGGACCTACAACGGCCCCCATATTCCCAGGCCCGAACAGCCCCGCATGCATCTGAACCTGTGGAAGCTCTCGGGGACGCCTACCACCCCCCAGGAAGTAGTCTTCCGGGATTTCGTCTTCATCCCCGAGGGAGGGGCCTCCCCCGTGGAAGACGGCCTCGCCGGCAGAACCCCGTTCGCCCCGGCCGGCCGGTTGCACCCCCCCGCGCCGAACCCGTTCAATCCCCAGACGGTCGTGCGCTTCGATCTGGTCCGCGACGGCTTCACCGAACTGGATGTCTACGACATGAACGGCCGCCGCGTGCGGACCCTGGCCAGCGGATTCCTGACCGCCGGGGAACATGAGGCCATCTGGGACGGCCGGGATGACGGGGGCCGCCCCCTGGCTTCGGGGGTGTACCTCTTCCGGCTGCTCGGGAAAGACTACGTGGAGACCCAGCGGGTGGCCCTCGTGCAGTAATAAACCTGGCC
>CBDTUS010000241.1:0-5264 GCA_965363725.1 uncultured bacterium
CCGACAAGCGGAATCTGGCCTGGAAACAGGACGAGGTGGGGAACCTGCTGGTGACCATCCCCGGCACCCCGGGACTCGAGAAGGCGGCGCCTGTCCTGATCCAGGGACACGTGGACATGGTCTGCGAGAAGAACGCGGCCACGAAACACGATTTCGAAAAGGATCCCCTCAAACTCAAGGTGAACGGGGACTGGGTGAGTGCCGAGGGCACCACCCTGGGTGCCGACAACGGCATCGGTGTGGCCATGGGCCTGGCCCTGGCCGACGAAAAGGGCCTGGCCCACGGTCCGGTGGAAGTGCTGCTGACGGTGGACGAGGAGCGGGGTCTAACCGGGGCGGCTGGCGTGCAGGCGGGCTTTTTCAGCGCCCGCAAGATGATCAACCTGGATTCGGAGCAGGATGACGCCATCTTCATCGGCTGCGCCGGCGGCCGCGACACCCAGTTCACCCTGAAGAACAAGACGGCGCGTGCACCCAAGGATAGCGCCGGGCGCAAGGTTACCGTCTTCGGTCTGAAAGGCGGCCACTCGGGCCTGGACATCCACCAGCACCGCGGCAACGCCATCAAGATCCTGACCCGCGCCCTTCAGGCCGCGGCGGCCCAGATGGACGTTCGCATTGTGGAAATCAACGGCGGCAGCATGCGCAACGCCATTCCCCGCGAAGCCGAGGCCAAAGTCGTGATCGACAAGAAACTGGGTCGCCAATTCAAGCAGACGGTCGACGCCTGCCTGAAGCGGATCCAGGCCGAGGAACTGGCGGGAACTGACGATGGCTTCACCTGGAAGGTTTCCGCGGTTCAGGCCCCTCGCAGCTTCAGCCTGGCCAGCTCCCGCACGACCCTGGGGCTGCTTTCGGCGATTCCCAACGGTGTGACCTCCATGAGCCTGGACATCGCGGGTCTGGTGGAATCGAGCACCAACCTGGGTGTGGTCAAGACCCAGGGGTCCAAGGTCGGGGTCGTGTGCTGCAGCCGCAGTTCGGTGATGCCGGCCCTGGATGAGCTGGTGGTTCAACACCGCATGATCGGGGAACTCGCCGGCGCTGAAGTGGTGCAGCCGGAGGGGTATCCCGGCTGGAAGCCCAACCTGAAGTCGCCGATCCTGGCCGTCACCCGGGCCAAGTACAAGCAGGCCTTCGGGACCGACGCCGAACTGCTGGCCATCCACGCGGGGCTGGAGTGCGGGCTGTTGACGGAGAAGTATCCCGACCTGGATATCGTCTCGTTTGGACCCAACATCCATGGTGCCCATTCGCCCGACGAAAAGGTCCAGATCAGCTCGGTCCAGAAGATCTGGAAGCTGTTCGCGGCCACGGTGAAAGAGGTCTCCAATAATTAGGCAATATGTTTGACAATAACTTAGCGGGTTGCTGGGGTTTCCGGTGGCCCGCTTTTTTGTCGCCAAAAAGTTGTCCCCCACTTATCCCCAGGTGTCACAGGCCCTTTGGCCGGCGGTCCGGGGACAAAAATTGTCTCGTAAGATGTTGCGGTAATTGAGACTGAAAAAACGTTACAAAAATGAAAAAAATGTTACATGACATGGTGGGTGCCACTTATCCCCCAAGTGGATTCGGGTCCTTCAGGCCGGGAAACCCCTGAAAAATTTGCAGATTCGAGCCGATCCCTGTTGCCTCGGGGCGGGATCTGCACCATCATTCACCGGATGGGAATGGCCCTGATGACATCGGGATCGGGGTGTCCGGAGTGGTCTACTCGGACCGTTCCAGCGGCACTTCCGTGCGGGAAAGGCGGGATCAAATGACGAGCGGTGAAGCCGGAAAAAGGGGCCCCAAGGTCAGGTCCGACTGCTGGATCCAATGGGAGAGGCGGGACTCCGGCGGTGTGGCGATCGATCTGACCAGCAAGGTCGACGGCATGTACGGCGAATCGATCATCGCCCTGATTGAAGAGGGCTGCCGAACGCTCGGTGCGGACCATGTCCGGATCACCGTGGAAGACCAGGGCGCTCTTCCGTTTACTTTGGCGGCCCGCCTGGAAACCGCCGCCCGCCGCGCCGGTCATGCCGTGGCCGAAGAATTCCTCTTGCCCATGAGTGGCAGGGGCACCTACGGCAGTGATCGGGACCGGTTGCGCCGCAGCCGTTTGTACCTGCCCGGCAACGAGCCCAAATTCTACGTCAACGCGGGTCTGCACAACCCGGACGGGGTGATCCTCGACCTCGAGGATTCCGTGGCGCCGACGGAAAAGGACGCCGCCCGCGCCCTGGTTCGCAATGCCCTGCGCGCGGTTGATTTCTACGGCGCCGAGCGCATGGTCCGAATCAATCAGGGGGAACCCGGTCTCGAAGACCTGGAATGGATCGTGCCCCACAACGTGAACCTCGTGCTCATTCCCAAGGTCGAAGATCCGCAGCAGGTGGTCGAGGTGGACCGTCGCATCGCCGCGATCAATCAGAAACTCGGCCTGAAAAACCCGGTGTTCCTGATGCCCATCGTCGAATCGGCCCTCGGCGCCTGGCGAGCCTATGAGATCGCGGCTGCCTGCCCGAATGTGGTGGGCCTGGCCATCGGGCTGGAGGATTACACGGCCGACATCGGCGCCCAGCGCACCCTCGAAGGCACCGAATCGTTCTGGGCGCGCGCCCAGGTATTGAATGGTGCCAAGGCCGCCCACGTCCAGCCTATCGACACCGTTTTCAGCGACGTGACGGACATGGATGGACTGGCCGCCTCGGTCCGCGAGGCCAAGGGCCTGGGCTTCGTGGGCAAGGGGTGTATCCATCCGCGGCAGATTTCCGTGGTGCACGACGCCTTCGCTCCCGGCGAAGCCGAGATAGACCGGGCCCGGAAGATCGTTCTGGCCTTCGAGGAGGCCGAGGCGAAAGGCCTGGGCGTGGTCAGCCTGGGCAGCAAGATGATCGACGCCCCCGTGGTCAAGCGCGCGGTGACCACGGTGGAAACCGCCATCCGGGTGGGCCGGCTGGATGCCGACTGGCGTGAAGAACGGCCCCCGGTATGAGCGATCGGGTGGACCAGGCCGTGACCATGTTCGTCGACGGTTACAGCTGTGCGCAATCCATGCTGGCGGTCTACGGGCCCTCGTACGGGGTCGAGCGCGAGGCCGCCCTGCGCCTGGCGGCGCCCCTGGGCGGCGGCATGTCCCGCACCGACGGTCCCTGCGGCGCGGCCACGGGCGCCCTGCTGGTTCTGGGACTCAGGTACGGCCATGAGCATCCGGACGATGAAAAGGGCGCGGAACGGGTGCGCTCCGTGTCACAGGATTTCCTGAATCGCTATCAGGAGCGCAAAGGAAGTACCATGTGCACGGATATCCTGGGGCACAACCTGTCCCAGCCCGGAGTTCCCGAAAAGGTCAACGAGGGTCAGCTGTCCCACGAGACCTGTCCGGACGCCGTGCGCACGGCGGCCCAACTGCTCGAGGAATTCCTCGACGCCAACCTCTGAAAGACCCTGAACGAGGAGATGCCGGCGATGACGAAGCTGGTCGAAAACGCCGCGGGACGTCAAGTCCCCGTAGAGATAAACGGGCAGGAAGCCACACCTTACCTGGGGGTGGGCCGGTTTGTTCCCACGGGCCGCAAGGCGGCCCCGCCGATCCGCACCTGTGCCGATTACCCCGCCGACGGCGACAAGACCGTGGCGGACATCAAAACGGCCCTGCAGAACGCCGGTCTGCGGGACGGCATGACCATATCGACCCATCACCATCTGCGCAACGGCGACCGCGTGGCCAACGCCCTGTTCGTGGCTGCTGCCGAGCTGGGGGTCAAGGATCTGCGGTGGTTCCCCTCGGCCAGTTTTCCGGTCCACGAACCGCAGCTTGCGCTGATGGAAAGCGGTGTGATCCATCACATCGAAGGATCGATGAACGGTCCCCTGGGCGACTACTGCACGCGCGGAAAAATGAAGGGCATGGCGGTTTTGCGCAGTCACGGCGGCCGCTACCAGGCGGTGCAGGACGGCGAGGTGCACATCGACATCGCGGTGATCGCCGCGCCCACGGCCGATCCCTTCGGCAATGCCACGGGGGACCGCGGCCCGACCGCCTGCGGCCTGCTGGGGTTCGCCCTGGCCGACAGCGAATACGCCGACCACGTGATCGTCGTCACGGACAATCTGGTGGAATTCCCGTGCTTCCCCTGGCAGATCCAGGGCAACAACGTGGACCAGGTCGTGGTCATGGATTCGATCGGAGACGCCAGTAAGATCGTGTCCGGCACGACCCAGATCACGAAATCGCCCGACAGGTTGTTGATCGCCGAACTGACGGCCCGCTTCTGCGACGAGGCCGGCATCGTGCGCGACGGTTTCAGCTTCCAGGCCGGCGCGGGGGGCACGGCCCTGTCGTTCGCCCTGTTCCTGCGCGACATGATGCGCGAGCGCAACATCAAGGCCCGGTTCGTGCGCGGGGGGTCGACCCAGTACCTGGTGGACATGCTGGAGGAGGGGTTGACGGACTACATCCTGGACGGCCAGACCTTCGACCTCGAAGGCGTGCGTTCGATGCGCGAGAATCCCGGCCACGTGAACACTTCGCCGTTCACGAGCTACAATTGGCACGGCAAAGGCAATTTCGCCAGCATGCTCGACGCGGTGGTGCTCGGGGCGACCGAAGTCGACCTGAACTTCAACGCCAACGTGGTGACCCATTCGGATGGCCGTCTGCTGCACGGCATCGGCGGCTGGCAGAACTGCCTGGCCAGCAAGTGCACGATCCTGCCGATCCCCAGTTTCCGCGACCGCATTCCGGTGATCGTCGACCAGGTCACCACCCTGTGTGGCCCCGGCGAACTTATCGACGTGATCGTCACCGAGCGCGGCATCGCGATCAATCCCCTGCGCCGGGATCTGCTGGAGAGTCTGCAGGGTTCGTCCCTGCCCATCCGCCCCCTCGAGGAAATCAAGAATGAGGTCGAGGAGATCTGCGGAGGCGCCGCCGCCAAACCTGTCCTGGGCGATAAGGTTGTAGCGGCGATCAAGTGGGTCGACGGTACCGTGATCGATTGCGTCCGGCAGGTGGGTGCATAGACCCTTTCCCGGTTCAGCGCGAAACTGCCTCCGCCCTTCGGGTGGAGGCTGTTTCGCTCCTCGCGGGCCCTGCCCGCTTCGGATTCACCGGGAAAGGGTCTATGCACCCACCTGCCGGACACGATCCATCACGGGCATTGTAGCGCAGGAACACTCTCTCCATCAGATTGATCGCCTATGTCCGCCAGGTCGGGGAGTCGGTATATCGGCCGGTGCCCGCGAAGAGCGAAAAAGGCCTCCACCGATAGGTGGAG